>JALEGL010000014.1 GCA_022763185.1 bacterium
GTGGACTAACTTACAGTGGTTATCCCTTAGGTTGTGCAGCGGCATTGGCTAGCATATCCGTTTATGAAGAAGAGAACCTTGTTGAAAAAGCTGCAGAAAATGGGGTATATTTAGAAAAAAAACTTCATGAATGTTTGGATGGGAATCCGTGGTTAGGAGAAATACGAGGTAAAGGTCTTTTGCAAGTTATAGAGCTGGTGAGTAACACAGACACTAAAAAACCTCTTTCTCCTTGGAATGCAGAGTTAAGCAATGAAATGAAAGTTTTAAAACAAAAGCTATTAAGTCATGGTTTGTTTGTATTTTTAAGGTGGAATATGCTCTTTATAACGCCACCTTTATCTGTGTCGAAAAAGCAAATAGATCATGGTGTAAATATAATTAAAACCGCTATACATGAGACTCAGGCGTATTTTATTTCCGAAGGAGGTTAATAGATTAAGAAGCAGTATAACCGTATGTATAAGATATATTTTTTACTACCGTTAAATAAAGCTAAGGTATAACTTAAGTGATGCCAGTAAAAGCTTTTAGCTACAAAAAATTAATTTATTTGTTTAAAGATAGATTGTAAATGTCATGAATAATTTTATTTGCAAAAGTTGTAAGTTCTCTTCCAGAGTTAAAGGTTTTGATTGTGTTTTTTAAGGTTAGATCTAGATCCGAAGTAGACTGTTTTGCACTTTTTTTAAACTGTCGCATTCTAAATAAAGCATGAGCTGAATGTAACCTACCAATTGGAGGCCGCTCTCTTTTTTGGAAAGGTGCGTGAACAAGGTTGTAATCAGAATCTGACAAAACTAATCGATCAATAAGGTTTAATAAAAATAACTCTTGATGAGCAAGTTCATGAACAATGGCTAACGCAAGCTCTTCAATTGCTTGATCTATATTTAGAAAAATACACCCAAAAAAGTGGGGGTGTGAACCAGACTTCCAGCTATCACTTTTAAAAAAACAAATATGAGTAATTGTTTCATTTGTATTTTTGTATGATGTTAAACAATGTTTTTTTAAGTAAAAAAAAGCTTTTTGTACTTTTGTGAGTTCGTTATTATTAGGGCAATGTAGACTAGCTTTTCTTTCTTTCACTTCATTAAAAATGAATTCCCAGCTACTTAGATCAGAATCGGTTCTTTCTATTATAATCGGAGTCTTTGAAGTCATTTTTAAAGTATGAAAGTGATCTAAGCAGTTTCTGTATACAGCCGCTGAAAGTGATAAAGTGCTTGAATTATTCAGTTCTTCAGCAGGTAATATTTTTCGGTTTAATATTTTTTGAATTAAAGATGATCGAAATGGAGGGACTAAGTGATCAAAAACAGTATTTTTGCTAATTTCTTTAATTAAATCTTCTTTTTTAATCATGATATAGCAGGTTAAATTTATTTTTAAGGATTTTCAATTATATATTAAGATTATTTAAAAATATATGAAGTTGAGAGTGTCCACATTTTGTACAATGATATGTACAAAATATGGACACATGATTAATTTAATAGCTATTTTTTTAGAATACAAACGATTTGATTTTGGCATGATTTATGCTTATAACAATGCATCGAACCGTTAAAAAGATGTTATCTGATTAATTAAGGTTAGAAATATCTATTTTATAGTTTGATAAGCAGTAAAAACTTGAAAGGAAGGTGAATTGTTTATGAAAATTAACTTAGATATTTTTGATAATGAAATTTTTTCTGAATTAAGACAAGATTTTAATTAATCAAAGAACTGAAAAGTAAACTTAAAAAGAGCAATTAATTACTTTCTTGCTCTTTAAGTAAAGGATCTCCTCTCAGTGTTTTTTATTGTAGGAAGCATTGAGAGGAGTCATTATTTTAAATGAAAAAAGTAACATAACGGTTAATTAGTGATGTGTAACGATAAAAAGATCTTAATTTTATGCCTAGTTCTTTCAACTATGGTTGTGACTTTCTTTTCATGTCAATATAAAAAAAAACGCGAAGTAGGTAGTGAAATAACTGTGTTAAAAGTTCCAATCACTTCGATGCCAGATTTTCGTATTAGTCGAGGTAATCACTTAAGTACAAAAAAAATTATTGATAATGTGTATGAAAACCTTGTGAACATAGATGAAGCTTTGTCACCTATGCCAGAAATTGCATCTATATGGAAGATAGATAATAAAAATAATGCGATTAAGTTCTCAATTGATAAAAGCAAGGTTTTTCATGATGGTGAAAGAGTAACTTCTAAAACTATTTTAAATGCATTTTTGAAAATGTATGAAAAAAATAGTGCGGCTGTTTCTCAATTAAAATCGTTAGAGAAGTGCAAAAGACATGATTATTGTGAGGGATTTGAAATTATAGATGATTTTAACTTTATAATTAGAATTAGAAATAAAAATTTTTCTCTACTTATGAAAAAATTAGCAAGCACTAGAGCTATGATATTTAGAGAGGTGAAAGGGAGTTTCCTTGGAACGGGTCCGTATAAAATTACTTCTTCTAATGAAAAAAGGACTGTTCTCACGAAAAATGATGAAAGAGCAAATTTTGAAAGTATTGTATATACAAAAATGGAACCTGAAGAAGCATATCAAAATTTTCTTAAAAAGAAAGTTGATACAATAATAGATATAGAATCTAATATAAATTTAACTGAACTCCCTCAAGGTGTTTCTTCAACTCAAAAAGTTGCTGGAACATACACGCTTTTATTTAACTTAGAAAATAGTGTTTTTAGAAACAAGCAAGTTCGTTTAGCAGTTGCTAAAACAATGAATGTTTCTTTTATTTCTAAAGTTCAAAAAAATAAATGTATTCCTGCAGGAGGTATGATTCCCCAAGGTTATTTAGGCCATACTCCATATGGATATAGTATTAATATAGCTGAAGCTAAAAGACTAATTGAAAAAAATGTAAAATTGAAAGATAGACATGTTAACTTAGGTTTAAGAAATAGATTTAAAAATAATATTAAAATGCATAATTATTTAGTAGAAAATTTTAATAATATTGGTCTAAACCTTTCTATTGAGTATTTGCCATATGATAAGCTTAATCAAAAATTTAGAAATAGAGTTCTTGATATGATGTATAAAGGAGAGGCTCTTATTAATTATGATCCAGTTACTTTTTTCTCAGGCTATCTTGGTACTAAATATACAAAAAAGTTTTCAGGATATGAAAATATTAAATTAGTTCAACTATTTGAAGAGTATGAAAACATAACATCAAGAATAGAAAAGTTGAAAATTTTAAAAAAAATGCAAAATATATTTTTCGAGGATGTGCCTGCTATACCATTGTTTTATTTAGTTGCTGAAACTTGGTATGGTCCTGGTTTAGCAGTCGAGAAAGAAAAAAGTTTAAACTTAAAATTTTGGGATTTTTCGTATGCAAAAATTAAATCAAAATCTTGAGGTAAATATGCCTAAAAAATTGAATGTAGAATTGATTATTAAACACTTGGGAATTTATAGAGCTTTTCATGCGTCAGCTGTTCAATTTAACTCTGTAATATTTCGACTGATTGTAGGTGTTTTGGCACTTATTTCAGGAATTTCTCCAACTGCTGTAGCAATTGTTACGTTTATTGAGTTTTCACTAAATGGTTTATTAGAAGTCCCCCTTGGTTATCTGGCAGACACTCTTGGTCGAGTACCTTCTATTATTTTAGGCTTAATGATGTATATGTCAGGTTTAAGTTGTGTGTATGTAGCTTTGATTCTTAATAATCAATGGTCTGCTTATTTATTTGTAGCTCACGGCATATTAATTGGTTTGGGAAAACCATTTAAATCTGGGTCTGTTGAAGCTTTTTATCAAAATGCTTTAGATTTACATTGTAAAAATGATTCAGAAAAAAAGCTTTTGTTAACAAGCCTTACAGACAGTCAAAGGTATGGAAAATTTTATGTTTTAATCTCTGTGACAGTTGCCTTTTTTTTGTCTTGGATATTTAATTTATTAAACGCTTTACCTCATGTGTTTATTGTTGGAATATCTCTATATGCGGTTTGTATTAGGATTTTATGGAAAGATTATTTGATTTTTGGTGATATAGAGAAGCGCAAAAATAACTCAAGTTTTAAAAAAGTTTTCAAAACTATATTGCAGAATAGAAAAATTAAATTGTCAATACTATATAACTTTTACTTTTGGATGATTGGAGTGGTTATTGCTGGTTATTTACTTGTTTCTTTAGGTAGGGAGCATGAAGGAAGTGAACAGTGGATTTTTATGCTTTCCTTTATGTATGGATGGTCTGCAATTGGCCCAATTGTGAGAGGCTATCTACTTCCTCATCTTATTAAAAGAATGAGCACAAAAGCTTATTTAATAACTTTTTGTGCAAATATTGTGGTTTTTAGTTCAATATTTTTATTGTTATATCAAAAGGTGCATTTTACTTTTCAAGCCTTGTATCTCCTTTTTTACGGAGTAATATTTCATGTATCTTTTTCAGCTTTTCAGAATTTGTCAATGAATCACCTTATGGAGCAAATTAAAAAAGAAAATTATGCAACTGCTTTGAGTATACAAAATATTCCGGGATTTTTAGGAGTAGGTTTATATAGTTTATATTTAATTTTATTTCGTAGTGGAGCGCCAACAGTTCATGAAGCATTTATATCAGTGTTAATTTTTTCACTTTGCTATATTTTTGTTATTTATTACTTTGAAGGGAATAGTAAAGGTATAGCTGAGAATGAGTAACAAAAAAAAAGTTAGTTTGAAGCAGGTTCTAAAAAAGTCTGAACAATCAATTTTAGTATATGCATTTATATTTAATTTTGTAGTGATATCAATTGTACTTTCAAATCTTCTTATTAGTTCTGAAAAAAGTAAACTAAAACAAACAGTTAATCAATTGTCAGCTATAGTTAAGTCAAGTATTCAAATTGGTGATGAAATTGAAATTAGAAATATTCTAGTGAAAACTCTAGAAACATCTTCAGTTGTTAACGTTGATGTTGTGGGTGATAATATTATGCCGATAAATATCTCAAAAAATAAAAAATATGGTAGAGATAAAGGCACGTTGTTTGATTTTCTGTTTTCAAATTTTATAACTCAAAAAGAAGATTTCTATATTTATGAAAATTCAAAATTAAAGTATTCAATGGCAGTTACATTTCCAAATTTTGTTAGAGGTCAGATTCTTTTGTATGCAATATTTTCAGCGATTTTAATTGCGGCAATTCTAATGCTTATTCTTAGAATACACCTTAAAATGGTTTTAATCAGAGTAGTTAATCCTATTGATAATTTAACGTATTATATTGAAGGATTTAACGCTAGAACTAATGCTAGTTATTTTAGTAAAAATAACAATTTAGATCTTGTGGAAGTTAGAAAAATTAAAGAGTCATTTGATTTGCTTCAGAATAAAAATAAAAAGTTATATGAAAAATTATTAAAGAATAAAATTGATGAGGAAGCTATAAAAATTGCCTCACAAGTTGCACATGATATTCGCTCTCCTTTAACTGCTTTAAATGTAGTATCTAAAGACTTAGCAAGTTTATCTGAAAACTCAAGAGTTCTATTAAGATCATCGATACACAGGATACAAGATATTGCCAATAACCTTGTAAGTCAAAGTAGTGAAAAAGTTAAAGAAAAAGAAAGTATTGAAAAACAAAACCTAGAATCAAATTTATTACTTCCAATCATCGAGGAAATAGTTTCAGAAAAACGTTATCAACTAAGAAGTAGAGCAGGAGTTAATGTAACTTTAGATGGTGAGAAAGCTTATGGTTTGTTTGCAAAAGTAAATGATTCTTCATTGAAACGTATTATTTCAAATTTGATTAATAATAGTGTGGAAGCGTTTGATGATTCTGGAGAAGTTGTTGTTACTGTCAGTGATAACGAAAAAAATAATACTGAGGTTTTGTTAAGTATAAAAGATAATGGAAAAGGCATTTCAAAGGATATCTTGCCAAAACTAGCACAAAGAGGCATCTCATTTGGAAAAGATACAAATAAAGAGTCTGGTTCGGGATTAGGTCTATACCACGCAAAGAATAATATAGAGCAATGGGGCGGTAGATTCTTGATAGAATCTGAAGAAGGTAAAGGAACAGAAGTTAAGCTTTATCTTCCAAAAGCCAAAGCACCCACTTGGTTTGTGCCGGCAATTCATCTTAAAGGTATTAAAAATATTGTTATTTTAGATGATGATGAGTCGATTCATCAAGTATGGGACAGGCGTTTAAGGAAGTATATAGATAAGTACGCAATTAATTTACAACATGCTCGAAGTCCAGAAGATTTTAAAAAATTAACAGAGGGTCAGAAAAGCCTATTATGTTTATGTGATTATGAGTTGCTAGGCTTTGAAGATACGGGTTTAGATTTAATTGAAGACAATGGTTTAGAAGATGTATCTATATTGGTAACCAGTAGGTATGCTGAAGAAAAAGTACAAGAACGATGTGAAAAAATGGGTGTAAAACTGATTCCTAAAACATCCGCCGATCTTGTACCTTTTAATGTAGAAGAAGTTCAGAGAAAAACACAGTATGATGCAGTATTGATTGATGATGATCCACTGATTCATAGTGTTTGGAAGATGAGAGTAAGAGATACGGATAAATCAATTTTGATGTTTGAAGATCCTAAAGTGTTTTATCAAAAGGTTGATGAAATTTCTAAGCAAACACCTATTTATATCGACCAGAATTTAAGTGATGGTCAGCTAGGGACTGAAGTGGCAAAAACGATTGCAAGCCTTGGCTTTAAAAAATTATATTTAGCCACTGGAGAAGAAAAAAGTTCAATTAAAGTAAAATTGAAAGATGATGTGAATATTTTTGTTGATATTGTTGGTAAAGATGTGCCCTGGGACTGAAATGGCGTGATGTCAATCAAGCTGTTTTTAGAGGTATTTGAGGTATAGCTAAGAAACTGTACAAATATTAGACAGTTTAATGTTCATTTTTTGGACACAACTTTTATATTCAATGCAAAAAAAAATTCTTATGAGTGTGTTGTGTTGTTAAAAAACATAAGTTTAAGATTTTAAGCTTATTAAGTAGCTAGGCATAAAATTTGAATAAGATATACGGTTAAGCTGTCGTTCAAATAGGAGTGAATATGATTAAAGAAGTTACGTTATATCCTATTGGGTATGTTCAATCTCCAAGGAAAAAACATCAAGACGATGAATGGGGAAATATTATTTCAAAAATTGAAATAGATAAAAAATATGGTGTTGATTCTTTACAGGGAATGGATAGTTTTTCACATGCAGAAATTGTTTTTTATATGGATCGCGTATTACCAGACAAAATTATAACGGGTACAAGGCACCCCAGAAATAATCCTAATCATCCCAAAGTTGGAGTTTTTGCACAGAGGGTAAAAAACAGGCCTAATCAGATTGGAGTTTCAACTGTCAAAATATTAAAGCTTGAAGGTAATATACTAACGGTTCAAAGTTTAGATGCCATTGATGGCACCCCAGTTTTAGATATTAAACCATTTTTTAGTGAAATGCGTCCAAATGAGGGCATACGATCTCCCAAATGGGTAAAAGATATAATGAAAAATTATTATTAAAAAAGCGTTGTGAAATTATAGGGCGCGCTATGTACTATCTAAAGAAAATCCTTAAAATATCTTTGCCGAACGTTATCGGCTTAGGTTCAAAGTTTGTCTGTGATTTGATCAACATTTTTTGGATGGCTCAGGTGAGCACGGAAGCTGTTGCTGGCGTTGTTACGGTTACTATGATCACGTGGATGGTTATAGTTTTTGATGACATGTTTAAGGCAGGAGCGGTATCGATTGTCTCTAGAAACTTCGGTGCTAAAGAATACTCTAAAGTAAAGTCTTATATCTTTCATTTATTGGTGTGGAAGACACTGTTTATTGTTTTATTTGTTGGCTTTGTCTTGACTCTGCTAGGCCCCATTTTGGATTTGTTTGTCATCAGTGATGTGAAAACGGCGGCCTATAACTATGGCTTGATTCGAATTGCTACATTGCCACTTCAATTTTTATTATTCTCAACAGTATCATGTCTAAATTGTCTAGGAAAAGGAAGTTTGGCCATGTATCCACCCCTTATTGCCAATATCATTAACTTGCTGTTGGACCCCATTTTTATATTCAAGAAAGCCTATGGTTTAAATATTGGCATGGGTTTGAATGAAAGTGGGGCTGCCTTGGCAACAGCAGTGTCTTTCTTAGTATCATCTGTGATTGGACTGATTATTTTAGCCAGACATTCACGCAGCATTGGAACAGAGGATTATGATAAAAGTTTCAGTACTCAAAAAATGCTCAGCATGCTTAAAATTGGTTATCCAGTAGGTATACGCAATTTTATACGCCATGGAACCAACTTGTTTCTTCTTAAAATAGTGGCTTTGTACGGAACGGTTCATATTGCCGCTTATGGAACTGTAGGTAGGATGATGGGTGTGTATTATGTACCAATTTTGGCTTTTTTAATGGGTGGAACCGCTTTAATTGGCCATGAAATTGGTAAAAAAAATCAAGAAGCCATACAGCACATCGCAAAAACCATTTTTTGGTGCATGGGGGTGATTATGGGGTCTTTACTATTGTTTAATATTGTCTATGGCGTTGAATTAATCCAATTTTTTAGCCAAAGTGCTTTGGGTGTAGAGTCGTCTTATAAGCTTTTGGTTTTTGGTATGTTAGGGCTTTTATTTATAGCGCTGAGTGCACATAAGCTAGCTCAAATAGCAGCCAGTAAAAACCTCAATAAACTTTTTTATGCCGTAGCCCTGTCTAGGCTGGGTGTGCAAGTGCCGTTGGTCATTGTTTTTGCATTGGTTTTAGACTTACCCATAGGATACATATGGCTAACATTTCCTATAGCGGACTTTGCTGAGATGGGATATTTGAACTTTTTTAAAGAGTAATTCTCCATTAAAAAGGTAAAACAATACGGCATTAGTGGTAACATTTGATTATTTAAAATAAGATAAGAAAGCAATGTTAGTCTAATTTTATGAAAATTCACGCAAAAGTTTAGATGACAGATATATTTTTTAAAAAAATAGTGCTTGAAAACTATAAGTGCTTTCAAAGCCAATCTATTGAGCTTAATTGTCCTGATGGAAATACATTAGGTAGTGGGCTAAATATATTAATTGGAGAAAATGGCACAGGTAAAACTTCAATTCTAGAAGCGGTTAATTTTTTAACTCAGTCAAGATATAGCTCTGAAAATAAGCTAACTATCAATGATTATTATGATTATGGAAAAACAATTAAAATCCTTGGTCATACAAAAGAATTTAAATGTAAATCTTCTATTGATTTTAATAATACACAGAATAACAAGTTACATTTTAAAGCTTCAGGGATTGTTTTTGAAGCTAAGTCAAGAGACCGTAAAGAAGCCAATAAGCTGCTTTCTTCCCCGCTCATGATTAAAAACCGTTTTTATGTTAATGATAGAAAGTATTATAAAGGTTCTAAACAAAAAGGAGATATTGATTCTCGGGATATAAGCTTTTCTGATAGTCGAATTCAAGAAGGAGGGATTGATGTTTTTTATTTTGATAAAAATAGATCTCGGCACCTTGTTTCAGGCATTTATAAAACAACATTCGACAGAGTATGTGAAGATTTGAACTGGAAATTTTTTAAAAATCTTAATGAAGAAAACATAGAAAAAATTTTGCAAAGTATAACGGGTGAGTATTTTTCGAATACGATTAATATCTCTCAAAAAGATATTGGTAAAAAGCTTGCCAAGGAAATGGTTCAGTTCTTTAAAAATGATCTCTTTAAAGATTTAAAGATAGACCTTGTTGATATACTCAGGCCTTTTTCTAATGCTTCCATAGTAATTAGAGCCGATGAAGGTTTAAAGCAGATCAATACAAAAAATCTCGGCTCAGGTATAGAGATTATAATGACATTGCTTTTATTAAAATCTTTATCAGGTGGTGCAAAAAATAACAGTGTCATTTATCTTATTGATGAACCTGAGCTTCACCTTCATCCAAAAGCACAGGAATCTTTAGCAAAGATACTGCTCGAGGAATCAAAGGAAAAACAAATAATAATATCTACGCATTCACCGTATATGTTCAAAGAGCTTCTTCCCCATTCGGGGCTAATAACATTGCAAAATAAAGAAAGTAAAATACTGATTCAAAAGGAAGATAGTGCACAAAAACCAAGATTGCTTCCATGGAGTCCATCATGGGGAGAAATTAATTTTATAGCATACGGTATGCCTACAGTTGAATTTCATAATGAACTTTACGGTTATTTATGTGAAATCACAAATAACAATCAAATTAAAAGCTTTGAAACATTTTTAAAAAATAGAGCTGTTAAGCAAAATAAAACCTGGATCAAAATTAAAGATAATAACGAAGAAATTAATGAACCCGTAACCCTTCATACATACATAAGAAACTCTATTCACCATCCAGAAAATAGAAAAAACCTTGAGTATTCGGACAAAGAATTAAAAAATTCAATTGAAGGCATGATTGAAATTTTAAAGCAAATAAAAGAGGAAAAACTCAATGGGTAAGGAGTTAGAGTATTTACTCTGGATGGCCGCGCATATCATTACCGGGCCTATCGATGCGTCTGATTACAAGACCTACATCTTCCCGATCTTATTCTTCAAGCGCATCAACGATGTCTATAACGAGGAATTTGAAACGGCGATGGAGCTTTATGGTGATGAGGACCTTGCCAACGCTGCTGAGCAACACCGCATTCAAATTCCAAAAGGCTGCCGCTGGAGCGATGTGCTTTCAACCACAAAAGATGTCGGTAAAGCCCTGCAAGGTGCTTTCCGCTGTGTTGAAAAAGCCAATCCGCACCTCTATGGCATATTTGGTGATGCGCCGTGGACCAACAAAGATCGCTTGCCCGACGCCTTAATCACGGAGCTGCTCAATCATTTCCATCAAATTCCGATGGGTGTGAAGGATGTGCGTGACGATGACATGGGCCGCGCTTATGAATTTTTGATCAAGAAATTTGCTGATAAGGCCAATAAAAAAGCGGGTGAGTTCTATACACCGCGTACTGTTGTCAGACTGATGGTCAATGTCCTTGATCCAAAAGCAGGTGAAGTTGTCTATGACCCGGCTTGCGGTACAGGCGGCATGCTGCTTGAAACAATCCATCACGTTCAGGAGCGCGGCGAAGACCCACGGCTCTTGACGCTCAAAGGCCAAGAAAAAAACCTGACCACCGAAGCCATAGCCCGCATGAACCTGTTTCTGCATGGCATGGAAGATTTTCAGATCATTCGCGGTGACACGATGCGCGATCCCAAATTTACCGATGGTGACAAGCTGGAAACTTTCGATTGCGTGATCGCCAACCCGCCATTCAGCCTTGAAGAATGGGGACATGACAGCTGGAGCGCTGATCAATATAACCGCCATGCCTACGGCATCGCCCCGAAAAAGAACGGCGACTTTGCTTGGGTCATGCACATGTATGCTTCTATGCGTGATGACACAGGTCGGATGGCCGTTGTTGTGCCGCATGGCGTATTGTTCAGAGGAAGCTCAGAAGCCAAAATCCGTGAGGCGCTTATTAAAAATGGCGCTCTGGAATGTGTGATTGGCCTTGCAGAAAATTTGTTCTATGGCACAGGGATTTCCGCTTGTGTGCTTGTCCTGCGGAAAGACAAGAAAACGCTGAACCGTAAAGAAGTCCTCTTTATCAACGCTGATGAGATTTACACCAAAGGCCGCGCTCAAAACACCATAAGCGAAGGCCAAGCCGATGAAATCTACGACATCTATAAACGCCAGCATGAAGCAGCGGAAGAAATTGAGGGCGTAAGTCGCTGGGTGCCGATTTCAGAAATTGAAGAAAACGACTTTAACCTCAACATTGCGCGATATGTGCAAAAGCCGCTTGAGGAAGAAACCATCACGGTGGAAGAAGCCCTGAAAGATTTCAAACAGAAACTTGCCGATCTTGAACAGGCAGAAGATGAATTAGAGGCCCTGCTAGCCAAGGAGGGTTTCGAGCTATGAGCATCACGCAGAAACAACTGGAAGATTTGCTCTGGGGCGCGGCTGTTTTGCTGCGCGGTCAAATCGAAGCATCGGATTACAAACAATACATCTTCCCATTGCTGTTTTATAAACGCATGGATGATGTCTATCAGGAAGAATATATTGAAGCGCTTGAGCTTTATGAAGATGATGAGCTTGCCAAAAAGCCTGAACAGCACCGATTTGTCATTCCCGACAATGCCCGCTGGAGCGTGGTGCAATCCACCACCAAGGATGTTGGGAAAGTCCTGAAAGATGCCCTGCGAGCCATCGAAAAATCCAACCCGCGCCTGTATGGCGTGTTCGGCGATGCCGTATGGACGAACAAAGAGCGCCTGCCTGACCATTTGCTGGTATCGCTAATCAACCATTTCAGCCAAATTCCGCTCGGCGTGAAGGACATTGATCAGGATGATCTGGGTAACGCTTACGAATATCTGATCAAGCAATTCGCCGATGATTCCGGCCATACCGCCGCTGAGTTTTACACCAACCGTACCGTTGTGCATTTGATGACACGTATCCTTGGCTTGCAGCCGGGTGAAACTGCTTACGATCCCACCTGTGGCACAGGCGGTATGCTGCTCAATGCCGTCATGGATTTACGCAAAGACGACCGCGAATGGCGCACCGTCAAACTCTATGGGCAAGAGGTCAATCTTTTGACCTCAGCGATTGCCAAGATGAACATGCTGCTCCACGATATTGAGGAATTTGATATCGCCCGTGGCGATACGCTGAAAGAGCCCAAATTCACCAAAGGCGACAAGCTCCAGCAATTCGATGTGATCTTTGCTAACCCGCCATACTCCATTAAGAAATGGGACCGGGAAGCATTTGGATCGGACCTATATGGCCGTAACATGCATGGCGTGCCGCCGCAGGGCTGTGCTGATTATGCGTTTTTCCAGCACATCATGAAAAGCCTGAACTCAAAAACAGGCCGCGCCGCCATGCTTTGGCCGCATGGCGTACTGTTCCGTGATCAGGAAGAAGATATCCGCAAAGGCGTGATTGCCAGTGATTTGGTTGAGGCCGTCATCGGCTTGGGGCCAAATCTGTTTTACAACAGTCCCATGGAATCTTGCGTGGTGCTGCTGCGTCATAACAAAACTGCAGACCGCAAAAACAAGATCGTTTTTGTGAATGGCGTGCATGAAGTCACCCGCGAACGCGCCACCAGCTTTTTATCCGATGACAACTTGGAAAAGCTGGTCGAAGCCTATTACGAGCCAGAAGACCACCCGGATATCGCGCGGCTGGTCGATCTGGATGAGGTCAAAGACAATTTATTCAACCTGTCCATTCCGCTCTATGTCACCGCCAAGAACGGTAATGGCAACGATGCGGAAGAACAAGATTTGGAAGGCGCGATTGAAGATTGGAAAATCTCTCGCACTCTTCTCAAAAAACAAACAAACAAGCTGTTCGATAGCTTGAAAGAGTTGGGATATGAGGCGTAAACACCGATGCAGTTAACAGAGAAACAAAAAACAGAAGGCTGGCGCATCGTTAAATTTGGTGATGTGGCAAAAGAATGCAAAGAAAAAGTAGATAGAGATAACAATCCCTTTGAAAAATATGTTGCTGGTGGAGATATGGATTCAGAAAATCTGAGAATTAGCCGTTGGGGTGTGTTCGGAGATGATTATGTCGGTCCTGCTTTTCATCGAGTATTCAGAAAGGGGCAAATCCTTTATGGCTCCCGTCGTACGTATTTAAAAAAAGTAGCTGTTGCGGATTTTGATGGAATCACGGCAAATACCACATTTGTTATAGAGCCGAGGAAAGATAGTTTCTTAGTGCCTGGTTTGTTGCCACATATCATGCTTTCTGATTGTTTTACAAAACACTCGGTTGCGAATTCAAAAGGCTCCACGAATCCATATATAGTTTGGTCTGATATTGCTAAATATGAATTCCCACTGCCACCCCGCCCACGGCAGGAGGAGATGCTAGAGGTTTTTGAGAAAATTGAAGACAACCTTTTTCAGTATGAGCAATCATTGTCCCAAGCAGACCGAACGCTTTCTGTCTTGCGATACGAAAAAATGATGAAGCATGATGAAGGCGATGAATTGCAAAGCATTTCAAGTGTTGCTGAGATCAATCCCAAGTGCCAACCAAACAAGGGCAGCCCAATTACGTTTTGTGATATGGCAGCACTAGATACCGATAGTAAAAGTATTTCTGGAGAACTGATTAAAAAGGAAAAGCCTTCCGGAACAAGGTTTATGAATGGTGATGTATTATTTGCACGCATAACACCATGCACAGAAAACGGTAAGCTCGCTCTCGTGGATTTCCTTAAAGATGGTGAAACTGGTTATGGCTCTACAGAGTTCATTGTGCTGCGTGGGAATAAAGTAGAACCTCTTTATCTTTACCATTTATGTCGGACGAGAAAGCTCCGACACTACGCAATTGATAGAATGATTGGGACTTCTGGCCGTAAAAGGGTGCCGAAGGAGGTCTTTGACGAAATCAAGGTTCCATTACCGTCTAAAGATGAACAGCAGAAGATACTTAACGTATTAGAGTCAATCGAAGGACAAAAAGAAAATATAAAGACATCTGTCAAATCTTTGATTGGTGTAAGAAATAAATACTTAAAAAATATTCTTGAGGAGGCAGCATGAGCGGATTTAACGAAGCCAATACCATCGAAGAAGCCATCCGCGACCGCCTTGCTGCGTTACCGGGTGATCACTGGACATTCATCCACGGGGCCGAACTGCCGCGTGAGGCACAAGATGTGCTGATTGAAAGCTGGCTGAAAGATGCGCTATGCCGTCTGAATCCTGATATTGCCAAAGACCCTGAAAAAGCCGATGAGGTTATTTACAAGCTACGTGGTGTATTGCTGGAGGCCAGCCATAGCGGCCTTGTACGCGCTAATGAGCTGTTTACCGAATGGTTGCGCGGTGAAAAATCCATGCCGCTGGGCAAAGATGGTGAGCATATCACCATCAATTTGATTGATTATCACGACCATTCCAAAAACCAGTATGTGGTTTCACAACAAGTGCCATCCATGGGCGCAAAAAATGCCTTCTTTGATTTGGTGCTGTATGTGAACGGTATACCGTTGGTGGTTGGGGAAGTCAAAACACCTGTCCGCATGGCGATCAGCTGGCAAGACGGTGCCTCTGATTTTATGGGCGGTGATAAGCATTACTGGCATAACCAGAGCAGTTTCTTTGTGCCGAATCTTTTATGCTTCGCCACGGAAGGAAAGACCTTTGCCTATGGCGCAGTGAATGCCGGGTTCAAACACTGGATGCCTTGGCACAAAACCACAGATGGCGATGAAATAGCACAGAATATGAACACGGTCCTGACCAGTGCTGAACGCTTGTTGGAGCCGCAAACATTGTTGGAATTGTTGCAATCCTTTGCGCTGTATTCAGCCACCAAGCTACCCAACACCAATGTCATTAAACGCATCAAGCTGCTGCCGCGTTATCCGCAATATGAAGCGGCCAAACAAATCGTGGATCGTGTAAAAAGCGGCGAAATCCGCAAAGGGTTAATCTGGCACTTCCAAGGCTCCGGTAAATCCTTGCTGATGCTCTATGCCGCGAAGATGCTGAAAGCTGATCCTGATTTGAAAAACCCAACCGTGGTGGTTGTGGTGGACCGTGTCGATCTGGACAGCCAAATCAACACCACCTTTGACAATGCGGATGTGAAAAACGTCACCCCGGTGAAATCCTGTAAGCAGCTCTCCAAGGAGCTGGAGCATGATAGCCGGAATATCCTTGTGACCACCGTCTTCAAATTTGATGACGTGGAAATTGATGAGAACAATAAGGACGGCCTGAACCCACGCGAAAATATTATTGTTCTGGTCGATGAAGCGCACCGCACACAAGAAGGTATGCTGGGCGAAAAAATGCGCTGGGCGTTGCCGAATGCGTATTTCTTTGGCCTGACAGGCACACCGATCTCCGGCATTGAGCGCAATACATTCCGTCTCTTTGGTGCCGACCAAGACCAAGGTCGGTATATGAATCGCTATTCATACAAACAGTCCATTCGTGATGAGGCCACACTTCCTGTAAAGTTTGAACCGCGTCTGGCAGAGCTGCGTGTTGATCAAGAGGCCATCGATAAAGAGTTTGATGCACTGGCCGAGGCCAATAACCTGACGGAAGAAGAAAAAACACAGCTCTCACAAAAGGCTGGAAAGCTCGCGCATTTGCTTAAGGCTCCCAAACGCATGGAAGCCATCGCCAATGATATTCAAGAACACTTCACCAGCCATGTTGAGCCTAAAGGGCTGAAAGCCATGGTGGTGGTGTATGACCGCGAAGCCTGTGTTTTGATGTATGACCTGCTGACCAAGCGTTTTGGTGAAGGTACCTGCGAAGTGGTGATGAATCTCTCGCAAGGGGCGATTGATGATGAAAAGGACGAAAACGGCAATCCAAAGAAAAAGGCTGCCGATTGGGTGAAATGGGAAAAGCTGGGCCTGCCGCTAGACAAAGAAGCCTTTAGACGCTGGCAGTCTATTGATGCCAGCTCAACCAATCAGGAAAAAGTGCTCGATCAATATCGTGACTCCACTGATCCGCTGAAAATCCTGATTGTGACGGCTAAGCTCCTGACCGGATTTGATGCGCCGATTTGCTATTGCATGTATTTGGACAAGCCTCTGCACGACCACACATTGTTGCAAGCCATGTGCCGGACGAACCGCCTGTATGATGAAACCAAGCAACATGGTTTGATCATCGATTATCTGGGCGTGTTTGAAAATTTGGCAAAGGCGCTTGCCTATGATCCGAAAGAGATTGAAGGCGTTGTTGATCAGCTGGGCAAATATAAAGACGAAGTGCCTGTTGCGATTGAAAAATGCTTGGCCTTTTTTGACGGCGTTGATCGCACCGTTGGTGGATATGAGGGCTTAATCGCGGCGCAGGATTGCCTTGCCTCAAATGAGGTGCGTGACCAGTTTGCAGCACAATTCAATGTTCTGAAAAAATTGTGGGAAGCTCTAACTCCTGATCCATTCTTACAGCCATTCCAAAAGGATTATCGTTGGTTGGCGCAGGTGTATGATTCAGTGCGTCCTGTTGGTGGTTTAGGCTCATTGATTTGGCAGTCGCTTGGGCCAGAAACAATTCGCTTGATCCACCAGCACACAGATATTGACCAAATTCGCGGTGACCTTGATGAGCTGGTGATGGATGAGGATTCCATCTTCACTTTAACAGAGGCAGAGCAATCGAGACGCTCCAAAACACTGGAAATCAGTTTGATGGCTAAAGTTCGTAAGAAGTCAGGTGATCCCAGATATGTTGAGCTTGGCGAACGCCTTGAAAAACTCCGCGAAAAATATGAATCTGGGGTGTTAAGCTCTATCAACTGGCTCAAAGAACTTCTCGACGCTGCTCGTGAGGCTGTGCATTTAGACAATGGCTCTGGGCATGACGAAAAAATCGTCGAAGATAACAAAACGGCGCTGTCTGAATTATTTAAGGAAGTTCGCAACGATCAGACACCTGAAATTATCTCTCGTATTGTTGATGACATTGATAAAATTGTTAAAGCAACACGCTTCCCGGGATGGCAAAACACGACAGCAGGTGATCGTGAAATGAAGCAAGTGCTGAGAAAAACATTGCTCAAATATCAGCTGCACAAAGATGCGGAACTGTTTGAAAAAGCTTACGGCTATATTAGCGAACACTATTGATTTACAGTGTATACAGTGAAAAGGCACGAGGAATAATTTACAATTGAATTAATTAGTATTTTACTTAAGAGGTATATGATGAACGAAATCAAATGTCCACATTGTCAAAAAGCGTTTAAAGTAGATGAGTCTGGTTATTCTGAAATATTAAAGCAGGTTCGGAATAGCGAGTTTGAAAAAGATTTACATGACCGCTTAGAGTTGGCTGAAAAAGAAAAGCAGAGTGCTATTTTATTGGCCAAAGAAAAAACCAAAAATGAACTTAAAAATGACCTTGCTAAGCTTGAAAAAAAACTTACGGAATTAGAAGCAGAAAAAGACAAAGAAATTACCTCGCTTCAAGCCAAAATTAATGCGGCTGAAACTGAAAAGAAACTGGCTCTTTCTGAGGCAGTTAATAAACTGGAAAAAGAGCGTGATACACTAGCTAATCAACTAGAAAATAAAGAAACAGAAAAAAGGTTGCTTGAAACATCACTTAAAGAAAAACATGAAATTGAATTAAAAAGCAAAGATGAAGCAATTGAATATTATAAAGATATGAAAGCTAAGTTGAGTACTAAAATGCTAGGGGAAACACTTGAACAGCACTGCGAAATTGAGTTTAATAAGCTTAGATCTGCAGGTTTTCAAAATGCTTACTTTGAAAAAGATAATGATGCTTCTTCAGGTACTAAAGGTGATTATATTTATCGTGAAAAAGAAGAAGGTGGTATTGAAACCATTAGCATTATGTTTGAAATGAAAAATGAAGGCGATGAAACTGCTACAAAAAAGAAAAATGAGGATTTCTTAGCTAAACTCAACGATGATCGAAATAAAAAAGATTGTGAATATGCAATTTTAGTTTCATTGTTGGAATCGGAAAGTGAACTGTACAATGCTGGAATAGTAGATGTGTCGCATAGATTTCCTAAAATGTATGTAATTCGTCCACAGTTTTTTATTCCCATGATTACACTTCTGAGAAATGCAGCAAAAAATTCATTAAAATATAAATCTGAGCTTGCTTTAGTTAAATCTCAGAATATTGATGTGAGTAACTTTGAAAATGAGTTGAATGCTTTTAGGGACTCATTTGGTAAAAATTTTCGTCTAGCTTCAGATAAATTTAAAAAGGCAATAGAAAGTATAGATAAATCTATTGCGCAACTTCAGAAAACCAAAGATAACCTCTTAAGCTCCGAAAATAATTTAAGGTTAGCCAATAATAAAGCAGAGGATTTAACAGTTAAAAAGCTTACAAAAAATAACCCCACAATGAAGGCAAAATTTGATGAAACAAAATAAAGAGTAAAATGGGCGCTCTTGATAATAAAACATTAGGCTTTGCTAAAAAACGTTGGGGAATAACTGACGAATTACAGTTTGTTAGAAGAGTTGCAAATTATATTTATTATGCACCTGGTTCAAAAATTTACCTTAGGTTAACAGAGCCTTGGCATAGAAGCGTAGAGCAAGTTAATTCTGAGCTTGATTGGATGTTTTACTTAAAATCTAAAGGAATTGAGCTGGCTCAGCCTATCAAATCTAAAAACGGTCAATATTGTGAAGTTATAGAGAATAATCATGAGCCGTATATTGTTTCAGTATTTGAAGAAGCAAGAGGGAGAAAAATCTTAGAAAAAGAAGATTTTACAGAAATGGTCTTGTCAAACTGGGGTGAGCTTTTGGGTAAAATGCACAAAGTCACTAAAGACTATATGCCGTCAGGTATTAAAAAAAGATCTGAGTGGGATCAAGGAGAGTACCATAAGAATATCTTAACCTTAGCAAGCCCAGAACATGGCAAAATATATGATGAGTTTAAGAGGCTTGAACAGGACTTTTCTCAATTACCTAAAGATAAAGACAGTTATGGTTTAATTCATGCCGATCTTCATGCAGGCAATTTTCATATTGATAAAAATCATCAAATTATTCCCTTTGATTTTGATGACGCCATTTATTCTTGGTTTATGTATGACATCGTTGTTTTTTTATCGGCTTTAGAACGATTTGATCTTGATTGGACGTTTGTTAAAGGTTCTATCTTTGAAGGCTATTCAAAGCATAACCCAATAAGTGAATTTTGGATTAAGCAGGCACCGGATTTCTATCGTTATAGGTTAATATTGCTGCATTATTATTTCATGAGATGTTCAGCCGATCCAAAACGTGATCAAGCCTCAGTGGAGTTGATGCTACTGCAGGCTAAAGAATATCGGGATTTTTTTGATTTAGAAAAATCATGTCCTTTTTAGAGCTTTATATTTCAAATTGATTGGCGTTTTAAAATACTTTAAGCTTAATAGGTTTAGAGTATTTGATAGATAAGTTTTAAATTTATCAATCATAAAATAATAAATAATGATTGATATCTAGGCATTTTTATATATCATTGGAGTATGAGTACTCAATATGCGTGGCAGTTGAAAGACTGGAAGGCTTTCAAACATACACCCAAAAAATTTGCTGAATATGAAGCAGAGTTTTTACATATGGCAGGTATGGCGTATGGCTTACAAAAAGGCCTTTCAGAAGATGATATTGCTCAGTTTAGAGTTGTCCATATGGTTGAAGAAGCCTATCAAACTTCGGCTATTGAAGGCGAGACTCTTAATAGAGAGAGTTTGCAATCATCGATTAAGCGCTATTTTGAACTCAAATCTCCACAGTCTAAGAATCATCCTAAAGAAAACGGTATTGCCAAAATGATGGTGAATTTATTTCATCATTTTGGAGCTGATTTAGATCATCAAACACTTTGGGATTGGCATCAAATGTTAATGAATGGTCGTACAGATTTAGATGCCATTGGAATGTATCGATTTCATGAAGAGCCTATGCAAATTGTTTCTCAGAAACATAATCTGAGCACTGTTCATTATCAAGCACCACCTTCAGAACATATTAAAACTGAAATGGATGACTATATAAAGTGGTTCAATACAGCTGAACATACTCCACTGATAAAAGCTGGGATTGCGCATCTCTATTTTGAGATGATTCATCCATTTGAAGACGGCAATGGCAGGATAGGAAGAGCTTTAATTGAAAAGTCTTTGGCTATAGCACTAAAGAAGCCGAGCTTGATTGCGATTTCAAAAGAAATTGAAAAGCACAAAACAGATTATTATGCTGCCTTAGAGCAGGCCAATAAATCAAATCAGATTGACGGTTGGTTAGATTATTTTTGTAAGACTATTCTAGGCGCACAAAAAAATAGTATTGTGTCGATAGAACTTTTGATTCAAAAGTCACAGTTTTTCTCAAAACATGATGCTGAACTAAATGAGAGGCAAAAAAAACTTATGCTTAAACTATTTGCTTTAGAAAAAGATTTTGTTGGGGGGATTAGTGTCAAAAACTATATCCAGTTGGTTTTAACGTCAACGGCAACAGCAAATAGAGATTTAAATGATCTGATAAAAAAAGGTATTCTTTATAAAACAGGTGAACTTAAATCCACCAGGTATTGGTTTAGCTTGTACAAAAACATGAAGCTTGGGAAAGAAATGGGAAAGAAGAATCATGACAAGAGATGATTTGTGATGTAGTACGATGTAATCAAAGTATGATTAAGTTGTTGTTATTGTTGAATTTAGCAATGATTTTAATATCTTAAGAAACGCTAGATTGCTCCCAATCGCCCCGACCATCATAAAAAGCCAGAAAAAATAAAGTTATTAAAACTAAGTACATCGTTGGTTTAAAGCTATACTAATGATGAGTAAGCCGAAGGCGCAGCGAAGAGTTTAGTATAACTTATGGCAACACCGAAGGTGTTGGCCAAATCTAATCACCCCGACCATCTTTTTTCTTATTAGTAAAGTGTTAGTTTTTTATCCTTTTTTTAAAAGATCATTTTGTATATTGGATTTGAACTAAGCGCCAAAGGCGATGGTTCGCTTTAATTAATATTGGTTGAAATGCTATGTATTATTTGATAGATGCGCCAGCATTCATATGTAGAGGGGATTTTTATGAAGAGTTATTTGTACAGCGTTTGCTTGCGCTACTTGGTTGTTTGTTTTTTTACCTTGCAAAACTGTCTACAGTTCTTGCCAATTGTACATGCAAAAACAAATAGAGATACCAATCACTTTGAAAAAATTACAGAGCGTCAAGTTCAAGAAATACTATCGTACACAAGAGAAAAAATTTCTGTAAGATCTCAGGTTAATGAAAGCGGTGAGTTATTTGCAGAATATCGAGCAAGCGGCATAGATAAGAAGCTTTCTTCATCTGAGCAGTTTTTGGTTGGTTTTTATGGACTGTCTTTACTGAGTGAAAACATACAAAGCACTATAGATAATAGTGAGTTTGAGCTAGAGGAAGATTTTAGTAATGTCACAATTAGATTTGTAAGACAAGATGCACGTCTTTGTGGAAAACTAGAAAACAATGAATGTATTATTGAATTGGGTGGAAAAAACGGCATTTTTTTTCAACAGCCTAATCGAACAAAGTTTGGGTTGTTTAACTTATTACTTATTGAAAATGCTTATGCACAAAATAGCTCTAGTGATGAAGATACATTTACCAAAGGTTTTTTAGATGGCTTAGCTATTGATTGGGCAGATGATGCTTTAAATGCGGGTATCAGTGCTGCTGTGGGTACTGTTATTGGGTTATTCGGTGGTCTTGGTCCACTTGGTTGGGCAGCTTTAGGTGCCGTAGCTTTGTATACTGTAGGTTCTGACATGTTAACTATGGGAGAGCATTTATATTATGGTGAGTATTATAAAGCCGGAGAAGTATTAGGTGACCTTCTTAAAGACCTTGTTATATCTGTTGCCAGTGGTTTTGCTGGAGGAAAAGCAGGTAAGGCGCTAAAAGATCTATTGATAAAAGCTGCTGAAAAAAGTGATAAGTTTGCAATTGTTGCAAGAGCTGTTTTAGAAATCGTTGAAAGAGTAACAGCTTCTATTATTCGACCTGCACCGGAAAATAATACTTCTAGTAGAAATTCAGATAAGGGTGGTAATGATTCTGGTCCTGGCGGAAATGGTACTTCGCCGAGTAATAACTCACCTACCGCCAATAATTTACCCTCTAGCTCTTCGCCAGGTAATATAGGTAGACCGCAAACTAACAGCAGTTCACCTCAAAATCAGTATAGAAATGATTCCAATGTTTTGGAAAAACCAGCTGTTGAAGTTATGCAGCCAAAACCTGCTCCGAATCCTACAGCAAGAAATCCAGTTGCTGATGCAATGGGAGTAACTATTATCCCGAATCAACCCAGTGTTACAGCTCCAGCATTTTCTGGTGCAGCGAGACCTTGGATACCACCTACAATTGATGATGATCAAAATGATATTGAAACAGCACCAGTCTTTGTAAATAACTCACCTCAGCAAAGCTTCTTTAATTTAAGTTTTAATCCATTGAATATTAATATTTCTGAAAAAACAATGATGAGTAAACCTACTTATCCTACACTTCTCTATGCCAAGGATTATGGAGAAGACTATGTGATTCATCTTCCAAAAGGAGGAGCTTTAGAAGAGTGGGCAGCGTATCAAAAGTTTCAGCTGCAAGGTAAGCTTGGGATTAACGGCGTAGCTATTCCACGAGTAGAATTGTGGCAAAAGACATATTCTGGTGCAAGTCCTGATACACCGTATACCGATAGCGATCCTCCAAGGACGTATATTTTTGCGATTCAGCATTTGCCAGGAAGTAAGCCAGAAGATGTAGGTTTTATTGAAGAGTCTTTTTCAAACAATATTCCGAGTATGACGATTCAAACAGTGCAGGCGATGGATCGCATAAATGGCAGGCAAGTCCGAAGAAATTGGTTTAAAGATTTAAGAATTGATGGAAGCACCTATTATGCGATTAATAATGCTGATTTCTCGCCCGCGGTATCAAAAAGAGAAATGATACCTTTTGAGTTAGACTATAATCAAGCATTGGTAACGCTTGAAGAAAACCAATGGGATCCATCAATATTTTTAACCAACCATATACCAAGCATGAACTATGTTTTTGGTGTTCAGTCTGAGTCACAATGGAGCGCCTTAGAGCATGAGATGGATCCACTCAATGGAACATTTGAAGATGATTTTACAAAACTGCGTAAGGCTTTGTCCGGTGACATAGCATATGCAATGTGGCTTCGTCAGCAAGCAGAGCTTTGTCGTTTAGGAGAGAGTTCCTTTAGTGATGAACTGTGCGCAATACTTATACTAGTATCAAAGTTTAACTCGGCAGAGCAGTATGAAGATATTCCGTTACCTAAGCATTTAGAAGAATCTATCAATGAACAGATAAGAGTAATAACCGATAAGCAATTTAAAAAGAGTATTAAAGAGTTACTGATGCTGATGTACTTGGTTAGTGGAGGTAAAGAAGATTTGGTTGCTTTTGTTGAAGGAGACCCTGTTTTATCAGAAGTCGATGGCATTTACCTTATCATCGATCAAATAGTTGAAGAGTTAGAGGCACTAACTAAAGATTTTACTCAAATATTAAATAATTTGCGTTCATATACCGGCCATAAAGAGGGAGATAAACCTT
The DNA here is from genome assembly GCA_022763185.1 of bacterium. Lineage (NCBI taxonomy): Bacteria > bacterium. The sequence goes on from JALEGL010000014.1 coordinate 24,210, forward strand.
CGTTGTATGAAGAGCAGCTTCCCATTTTTAGAGCTATATCGATGTATCTTTATGGAGGTGGTAAGTCTGGGTATATCAAAGCGCCAACAGGCATTGGGAAAACCGTTATTTTTTCAAAAATAGTTGAAGGGTTAGCTAAAGGTCTTGAAGAAAAAGTGATGATCGTTGTTCCTAATCAAAATTTGGTGAAACAAACGGCAGAAAAAATTATTAAGTTTACTGAGTTTACTGAAGATCAAATTGGCTTTTATTATACTCAAAAAAAGATACTTGGACGGCAGATTACTATTACAACATATCATTCACTTGTATCTGCAACGAATTCTGGGGTTTTTAATCCTGATGAGTATCCTATTATGATTCTTGATGAAGCTCATCGAGGAACAAGTAAAAAAAGAGCTAAGGTTATTGATAGCTATAAAGGAATAAAAATTGGATTCACAGCAACACCACATTTTTCAAAAGAAAAAACAGTGAAAAACGTATTGCCAGATGAAATTTATCATATGAGCGTATTGGAAGCTGTAGAGCAACTGGGTCTTTTGTCTAGTTTTAAAGTGGTGGTTCAATATTTTTCAGACGTTGACTTAGCTGAAGCAGACACTGGAACTGGAGACTATGAAGAAGCTGCTTTAGGAAAAATACTTCAAAGACATGGTGTGTCATTAGCGGCGCTTAATGCTTACAATAATTACATCGAACAAGGTGACGATAGAGCAATTATATACTGCAGCGGTATTGATCATTCCGAGAATGTTGCTCAGGTGTTTAGAGATGCGGGAATTGAGGCTCAAGCGGTTCATAGCAAATTAAGTAGAGCTAGAAGAGATGAAATTTTAAATGATTTTCACGAAGGTAAAATCAAAGTTTTAACCAACCCTGATGTTTTGGTTGAAGGTTTTGATGAAGAAAAGATAAAGCTTATCATCAATTTAAGAGCAACTTTATCAAGAGTAGTGGCTGAGCAAAGAGGTGGAAGAGGTATTAGGAAAGATCCAGATAATCCTAATAAAATAGCAATCATTATTGAGTTTGTTTATTACAATTCCAAAAGAGCTAGAAATGGCAAACCTTTACAAATTTTATACCCCGAAGTTGTGGGTATTTCAGAAGCATTTTCTAGCGTTCTAGATGAAGAAACCATTGATAGACTTAAGCGAAGAATTAATCAAAAAAGTGAAAGATTAAGGCAAAGTAATCAAAACAGTGACGAACCTCAATCTGAAGTCGTTATTATTGATGATGCTAGAGAAATTACAGTTCTTTCAAAAAGAATCGCTGCAGAAAGAACAGACTATCCTGAAGAGTTTGCCTTTGAAATAATTCGCGATGATATCGATGATTGGAACAGATACAGCCAAATGGGTATGCTTCGTCAGTACGTTACTGCCTATGCGAGTGAAGACGTTTGGGAAGAGGCAGTAAATGCTACTGGAGTAGTTATTATAAATGAAAGTACTTACTATGAAGTCTATAGAAACTTTGGAAAATATGTAGGATGGCACACGCCAGCTAAAATAAAGAAAAATCAAAAGTTTCTTGATTTAGCAAATTCAAACAAAGAGCGTTGGGAGATTTATACAAATTATAATCAGGATATGGAGTTTCAAAATGATGATAATACTCCTATGCAGGAGCCAGTTGTTGAACCTGAACCTGAACCTGAACCTGAACCTGAACCTGAACCTCAACCAACCGTTGAAGAGGATCAAGGTGGTGATGAAACTACGGAGAATCAAGAAAACTTTGGTGATTCACAACAAAATGATGGTTCAGGATCTAATCAAGATACAGGCGGTCAAAATAAAAATGATAACGAAAGAGATGAACCAAGCTCGAATGAAACAGGGAACTGGATTCAGAGGTGGTTTAGAAGAATATTTGGTGGATAGAAGTTGAACAGCTTTAATATTGTTTACATAGCTAGTATTATTTTTAACGTCTTTGAATAGAATTAAGATTTAAAAAAATTGTAATTCCGGGGACAGTCGACTGAATTAGAATTATTTAAATGGAGTAATTACGCTAGCTGTCCCCAGAATTAAAACCACGTTTTTGTTTTTGAGTGGGAAGCATTTCCCCTCTAAAGAAACAGAGGACTTGAACTACGCGCCAAAGGCGCTAGCTCACTTTAATATTTGGCATGCTAAAGTAGGCATGGAATCCTCCCAACATTCATAAAAATTCAGAAAAAAGAAAATAACTAAAATAGGTACGTCGTTGGTTTAAAGCTAAACTTAATGATGACCAGAACGCTTTTGGCAGTTTTATAGAAACCTTTATTTTACTGACTTCAAATGATAATAAAAAATTATGAAAGCAAAAAACTGTGCCTGTTGTTTTATGCCACTCAAGCAAGATTTAAAAGAGAATGGTTCAGATATTTATTGTAGCTATTGTTATATTGATGGTCAGCTTTTGGCTGAGGGTATGACTTTAAAAGAATTTAAAGAAAAAGCTTATCAAGGCATGCTTGAAAAAAATATGAACAAATATCAGGCAAAGTTTTTTTCCTGGATGATTGGTTTTGCACCTTATTGGAAAGCACGGAGTTAAATCTTTAAAGTAAGAAGGCGTTGATTTGAATCAGCCAACAGTTTTTTCAGAAGAACAAGATCTATTTTATATGCAAAGGGTTTATGCTTTGGCACAAAAAGCTTTTAAAAAAGACGAAGTGCCCATAGCGGCTGTTTTGCTTTTTAATGATCAAGTTTTTGAAAGTTTTAATCAAAGGCAGTCAAGTCAACGACCTAATGATCATGCAGAGTTTAATGTCATTGATCAAGCTTGCCGTCAGTTCAATACCTGGCGTCTGAATGATGCTATGCTTTATGTAAATGTTGAGCCGTGCTTGATGTGCAGTGGACTGATTTATCAAGCGAGAATCTCACGAGTTGTTTTTGCTGTTGAAAATCCTAAGGGTGGGGCATTAAGCTTTGCTCAAGAGCATAGAATAAGCTTGGGGCTCAATCACTCTGTGGATATTCACTGTGGCTTGTTGCAGGAAGAAAACAAAGAATTACTAAAGCAGTTTTTTAAAAATAAAAGAAAAAAACTCTAATATAAGTCACTGATTTTCTTGACATTCATAGACCATGAGCAGTACCATTTAAAGTAGTAGTTAAGCTCAAATAATAAAATTGGTACGACATCAATTTTTGCGCAAAAAGTTAAGTAAACCTAACGACGTTTTTTGTTTGCAAGGGGGCTTTGCATAAGAAACTGTAAGACCACAGGTCCAACAGTTTCTAAAAAGCGATTTTCCCTTTTGAGTATAGTGAAGAGAAGCGAGGTCTTAAGAGTAAGGTAAGCCTGCTAAAGACTAAAAAACCAATTTTATATTGGTTTTTGCGCAAAGGGATAGCAAACAAAAACGACGTTTTTTGTTTGCAAGGGAAAAGCGATTTTCCCTTCAAGAAACAGAGGAGAAGGTTGTTTTTTAAAAGATCAAATAAATTAGTGGGTATTGACTTGGGTGCAAGCTCAATCAAGTTAGTGGCTTTGGAGAAAGTTGCTGATAACGAATATCATTTAAAACACTTTAGAATGTTGCCCTTGCCCAAAGATACAATTCTTGAAGGATCAATTATGGATACCGCCATGGTTACCGATACCATCAGCAAACTGTATGAGTTAGAGAATATTAAAGAAAAAAATGTAGCCACATCCATTAGCGGTAACTCTGTGATTGTCAAAAAACTACTTTTACCTCAAATGAGTTCGGAAGAGTTAGAGCAATCCATACATTGGGATGCAGATCAATACATACCGTTTGATGTGAATGAAGTGAATCTTGATGTTAAAATTTTAAAAGACGCCGGAGAAGGCGCTGGGTTTGATGAAATGGAAATCTTGCTTGCTGCGGCAAAAAAAGAAGTGATTGCAGATTATGTTTCAGTATTTGAAGCTGCATCGCTTAAGCCTGTTGTTGTTGACTTGGATGTTTTAGCTGTTGGTAACATGTTTGAAGTCAATTATCCTGAATATGCTGAGCAGACAGTTTTGGTAGCCAATATAGGGTCGAGTGTGACCAATATCAACATTGTTGGTCAAGGAACGTCAAAATTTACTCGTGACGTACCTTTGGGTGGTATAAATTATACTTCAGATATTCAAAAACAGTTGCAGGTGAGTTTTGAAGAGGCCGAAGACTTAAAAATAGGGGGTAAAATTAATGTGGAAAGCCCCGATGCAATTGATGGTTTGTCTGAAAGCAATGAAGTTGGGAGTATTTTGCATGCTGTATCAGAATCCATTGCGGTAGAAATTCAACGTTCGATAGACTTTTTTTCATCCCAAGCTGTTGGTGAAGAAGTGTCGGCCATTTTTTTAACCGGAGGTGGTGCTAAGTCTCCAGGTTTGAAAGAATCCATACAGCAAAACACTGAACTACCAACAGAAATTATTGATCCATTTAAATCAATTTACATTGATAGTGCAAAGTTTGATGAAGAACAAATTAGAGAAGTTGGTCCAATTGCTGGAGTGGCTGTAGGTTTAGCCTTGAGGGAAGTGTTAGAGTCATGATTAGGATTAACCTCTTACCTACTAAAGCCAATATTAGAAAAGAAAATGCTTTGTTTCAGCTTGGTGCAGGCGCTTTTGCTTGTGTTTTTCTTATGATCGTATGTTTTGTTATCAATAAAAGCTACGACAGTAAGATTAAAAAACAGCAAGCGACCATTGCAGATTTAAAAACAAAAATCAGTAGGTTGGCCAGCATAAAAAAACAGGTGAATGACTTTAAAAAGAAAAAACAAGATTTGGAAAGTAAAATTAAAACAATAGAAGATTTGGATAATAGTCGTTCTGGCCCGGTGAAGCTTTTAGAAGAGTTTACATATGTTTTACCAGAAAAAGCTTGGTTAACGGAATATAAAGAAAACAATAAGCGTTTAGAAATATCGGGTGTTGCAGTGGATGGCCCAACAGTATCTCAATTTGTTGATCAATTGAATCAATCAAAGTTTTTTAAAAATATAAAGCTTGTTCAAGTAGAGCATGGTCAACAAAGTGAAGCAAGTTATAAGCGGTTCAATATTGTATGTAATGTAAATTACAACGTTGGCAGTGATGAGAATGATCAGGGAAGTCAGTCATGAACGATTTTCTGTCTCAATTTGAAAAGCAACCCAAAGCCTTAAAAATTGGCATACTGTGTTTTTTGCTACTGCTGATAGCTTTTGTCGAATATCAGTTTTTTATCTCTTCAAGAAATGAAGTTATGAATAAAAATGAAAAAGAAATTGCTAAGTTGCAAAAAGATTACAGTGAAAGTCAGGCAATCGCAGATAACTTAGAGAACTTTATTGCCCAAGTTGCTTTTTTAGATGAAGAGTTAAAAAGGGCTTTGCTGCTACTGCCTAATGAAGAAGATATTCAAGGCGTATTAAGGGCTGTTTCAAAAGAAGCCAATATCACTAATGTTCGTTTAATTAGTTTTAAGCCGCAAAGCAGGGCCAATAAAGGATTTTATTCTAGCTTAACCATGACTATAAAATTTGAAGGCAGCTTTCATGATATTGCAAAGTTTATTGATAGGGTCGGTAAACTGAAAAGAATTATCAATGTGTCTGATATTGTTTTTGAGCGGGTAGGTGGAAAAAGCCATACAGTCAGTGCCAAAGCTACAACGTACATGTTCGGAGGTAATGCATGAAATATAGGGTGAAATGCATACTTCACACGAGTTTAATATGTGCTTTGGTATTGTTAGTTTCTTGTGGTGAAAAAGTGCCAGAAGATTATGATTCTAAAAACAATAAGCAAGAGCAGCGCTTAGATAAAATAAAAAAACAAAGTGTTATAGAGCCAACAAGCCGTTTTGGAACAGAAAAAAACATCTACTTTTATGATCCTGAAGGTAAGAGAAATCCATTTGAACCTTATGACCTAAATAAAGATAATGTCGCAAGTATCGTTGAGTCGCCGCTTGAAAAGTATCAGTTAGAGGAGCTGTCTCTTGTTGGGATTATTTGGGGCATTGCCGACCCTAGAGGTATGATTAAAGCTCCTGATGGAGAAACTTATGTTGTAAGGCGTATGTCTAGAATAGGTCGCAATCGAGGCAAAATTTCCAGGGTTGCAAAAGATAGTGTTTATGTAGAAGAAGAGTATCGTGATCCTGCTTCTGGCAATATTGCAATGAAGGAAACAAGAATAGAATTAGAAAAAGATAGTGTTGATGCTTTATCTGGAGGTCTGAAAGCAGATGATTAGAGTTAAAAATAAATTTACAGTTAAAACAATCAGTTTCGTTATGATGATTGTTTTCTTTGCCTTGTACGGCTGCAGTCAAAGTAAGCAAAAAGTTTCAAACTTAAAACAAAGCAGGGTTTCTGATGTTGGGGCACAACAAAGCAACGGCTTAAAGAGTTTAACTTTGCAGGAAGATGAAGGCCAGCTGGCGATTAAGTTTCAGGCAGAAAGAGCCTTGTCTCCAAATATATTTAGATTATCAGATCCGCAAAGAATTGTGGTTGATTTAGTCAATACCCGTAATTTGTTAAAAGATCGTATTGTCATTGCCTCTAAAAACAATGTCATCCAGGAAGTCACAGTCAATGAGTTTAATGACAGTAATAACATACTAAGCCGGGTAGTGATTGTATTGAACGCAGCTGTTGAATATGAAGCACATGCACTGAATAATGGTTTAGCCCTAAAGATTTCAAGGTCAGATCAGCAAAAAACAATAGAACAAGACAACGATAACTTATCTATAGCTGAGTTTTCGCTTATGGAAAATGAGGAACAAAACAATTCTCAAGCATCAGCTGCGAGATCAATGGCCGATAAAGCTTCAAATTTTGACTCAATGCAGTCATCTAATACAACAAAAAACCAACTTATAAAGATATTGTCTCGTCCAAAGCTAGACGGTACCGAGATTGAGTTGATTTTTTCAGGCTCCGTAAAGCAGTATGAGGATTTTTCATTGAAAGGGCCAAACAGAATTGTGTTTGATCTTCAGCAGGTTGAAAATGTTTTAGCGGAAGGTAAGACAGTGTCTGTTCTTAGTGATGAAGTTTCTAAAATAAGGCTGGGTGAAGCCAAGAATAAAACGAGAGCTGTAATTGACTTGTCTCGTGATACCAATCCAAAATACGAGGTTTCAAAACAAGAAAACCGCCTTAAAATTTATATTCCAGCAAAAAATACACTTGATGCAGTACCTGTGGTGAATAAAACTGTTGATATTGCAGCAAAAGAAAGAATAAAAGTTAACTTAGCCCGCAAAGAAGAGAAAAAAAGTGTTGAGCCAGAAGTGTCGATGGCTCCTGTTGATGTAAAGACTAACAATATAGAACAACAAAACACAGCTTTGGAGCAAAACAAAAGCCAACCTTCAGCACAAAAGCAAAATAGTTTTCTTGATACAGCTGCTTTAAACAAGGCTACACCCTCAGCGGCAAGGTCACCTAAGAATTCTCTCTCTGTTAACCCTGTTGATAAAACTAAACCCAAGTCAACATTACTCAATGAGTTGAATGATGTTAAACTGGAAAAAAGTAAACAAGAAACAGTGGTCAAGTTAATGCTTGATAAAAATAGTCTTAACTATGACGTTCTCAATCCAGAACCAGGCGTTTTAAATATACAGCTAGACAACACTGTATATAAAAAATCAAAACTAAAAAAAATATTGAAACGACAAAACTATTCTGGAACGGCAATTAAAAAGATAAATCTAAAAAAGGTTTCTAAACAAAGTGCCGTGCTTGAAGTATCTTTACAAGATCAAGCCATTTTTGAAGTTGGAGAAGAAAATAAAGGCTTATTGCTTAGAGTTCGACCTAAAAAACAAATCATTAGTGACATAGTAGATAGTAATAGTGCTATAAAAAATACGAAACAAACGCCTTTAAAACAAAATAAAACGCTGGCAATAGCCAATACTCAGCCAGCAACACAAAAACAAGAAGTATCAACCAATAGTAAACCTATGGATTTTGAAGATAAAACTATTGATATTGCGGAAAGTGAAGTTGAAACCTTGGCCAACGATTTAGTAGAAATTGAAGGCTTAGAGGATAATGTTAAAAATACTTTTCCGCAAGAACGAGTGATAAAGAATCCATTGGGAGTTGAGGTACAAGATAGCAGTAAAATAAAAAACTATGCATATGTTAAAGAAGAGTTCATGAGCGATACGATAGCTGACGGTGAACCTTTGAGTCAAATGGGTTCAATTTTGTCTGGTGCCGTGGAAGGTAAAAAGTTTACCGGTAGAAGAATTTCTCTAGACTTTAAAGATGCTGAGGTCAAGAGTATTTTTAAGCTTATTGCTGAGATCTCTCAGTTTAATATTATTATTTCTGATGATGTGGTCGGAAGGATTACCATACGTTTAGATGAGGTTCCATGGGATCAGGCTTTTGCAATTATTTTACAAACACGTGGCCTCTGGTTTGAAAAATATGGTAACATTATCCGTGTTGCACCCGCAGCTAAATTACAGCAAGAAAAAGAAGCTGCCGCCAATGCTGAAAAAGCGGCCAAAGCGGTAAAGCCATTGGATATTTTGTTTAAACCCGTCAGTTTTGCGCAAGCAGGGACTCTAGAAAAACAAGTCAAAAGTGTCCTCAGTGATAGAGGTACAGTTGATATTGATAGCAGAACCAATACCTTAATTATAAAAGATATTAGAGAGCACTTGGATAAAGCCAAACGCATGATAGATATTTTAGACACACAAACACCTCAAGTTACAATTGAAGCGAGAATTGTGGAGGCAACAACCACCTTTACCCGTTCATTTGGTATCAATTGGTCTGGGAGTGCATCGTTTACTTCAGCAACAGGAAATCCTACAGGATTGTTTTTTCCAAACTCAATTGGAATTCCTAATTTTGCATTAAACTTTCCAGTTGAAGCAGGTGCTATTAATACACAAGCTAATTTGAGATTGGGTAGTATTAATAATATATTAGATTTAGACTTGGCCATTGCTTTGGGTGAACAAGAAGGTAATTTTAAGCTGATATCTTCACCCAAAGTTACAGTGTTGGATAATAGTTCGGCAACCATTTCAGCTGGAACACAAATTCCTTATCAAACCCAAAGTGATAACTTGGGTACCAATGTTAACTTTCAGACAGCCAATACCAGTTTAACGGTAACACCACACATAACAAATGACGGCTCTATTTTGATGAATATCAGTGCAACCCGAGATGAACCTAACTTTTCAGCATCAGTTGAAGGTAATCCCACGATCGATCAGAGAACAGCCAGTACAGAGGTTCTTGTTAAGAGCGGTAACACTACTGTCATTGGTGGGATTTACTCTACATCATCTGGAGGAAACCAGTCTAGACTTCCAGTGTTACACCGTATTCCTATTATTGGAGCTTTGTTTAAAAACTATAATAAGACAGTTAGACGGTCTGAGCTTTTAATTTTTGTAACGCCAAGGATTGTTGGCGATGAACGTAAAGCAATAAGAAATGTTAGGGAATAGTTATGAAAAAGTGTTATAATATATTTATTATGAATATTTTTTTTGCAGCAATTATAAGTTTACTACTAACATCTTGTAACCAAGCACCCGTTGGTTATGGCGCACCTTTTGGGTCTACAGTATCTATTTCTGAGGATGCGAGTTACACAGTACCTGTTGGGACAACACAGGTCGCTGTGGTTTCAGGTTCAGTGGTCTTACCGCAGGCGAATGTGGGTCAAGGAGATCAACAGCAGCAAAGTGGTGATCAACAGCAACAGGGTCAACTTCAACAGAACCCAGGGAATAACATTTATGTAAAGCTAACTTGTTTTGGTTGTGAGTTTATAAATGAAAACTCTGAATCCTTAGGAACAGTTTTGGAGACGACTACCAACAGCTCAGGAATATATGTTGCATATGTACTGTTACAATCTCCAGCTCAGACAGGTTTAGACCAATATGAAGCAAACGTTACAGCAGACATTACGGTTGCCAATGCATCGACCAAAATTACAGTTTTGGATTCTAATTGATTATTTCTAGTTTGATGATATTTTGAGTTGAGTATACACTATAAATCATGCATCAAGATAATTTAAAACAAAAGCTTATTGAGCATCCTTCAGTTGAGAATTTTTTTAATTATGCTGACTTTTTTAGAAGACTCGCGCAGTATAAAAAAGCTTTGGAGATTACTTTTGATGGATTGAATGAATTTCCTTTGAGTGTTAAGCTCAAACTCTTAAAGGCTCAAATTTATTTTGAAATGTCGGATTTAAGCAACAGTTTGGAAACATACCAGAGAATTGTAGAATATACACAAAACAATCCTCATGCAATTAAAGCTATTGCACAAATTCAGATTGAACAAAAAAAGTTTTCAGAAGCAAAAAACACCCTTAAAAAATTAAAAGAAGAAGATAGAGAAGACGATGCTTGGGTGGAAAGAATGTTGAATAAAATTAATGTGTCTAGCCAAGATATTAGTAAGATACATTCTAAAACTTTAGCAAAACTTTATCAACAGCAAGGCTTTAATCAAGAAGCAAAGTCCGTTTATGAAGAAATCGGCGTTGATCATAAGCATGATTTAGGAAAAGTTGAAAAACTAAAAATATGCTTGCAACGGATACAAGAAAGAAGGCGATCTTTATGAGTTTAGAAAATGCACTTGAAGAAATCTTTTCAAATACAGACGGTGCTCAATTGGTGGCTTTACTGGGTTTTGATGGTGTCCCAGTCTTGTCTCAAGGAAGTGAAGAGAGTAAAAGTATTTTAGATGGAGAAGAGCTTGTAACGGTTGTCAGTATGATCAATGGGATGCTGGAAAAATCACAAAACGTTCGGTTAAATGGAATTGAGCGATGTTTGATTGAGGCAAAACAATATGACTTTTTTTTTCAAGTGGTTAATTATGAATATTTTCTATTGTTGGTCTTAGAAAAAGCTCAAAATATCGGAAAAGCTAGGTATTTGCTTAAAAAATGGACGCCACAAATTGTCCAAGATTTATAAATGCATTGGACAATCTTCTTTTTTATGGTTATCAAAGCTCAATGAATTTAAAAGAACTCAAAGAAATTTTTAGGTTGATTGAAAAAACTGACTTTTCGGAAGTAGAAATTCAGAAAGATGAGTTTTTTATTAAAGTTAATCGACATGCAAAAGACAGCTATGAAAAAGGTGTAGTTAAGACAATTGTTAGTCAAGTCGAAGAAACGCCTAAAATAACAACAGTAGCTGATTCTGCTTCTGAAGCTGCTAAGGCTTCAGTCAAAGATAACAGCAATATAGAAAAAAAATCCGGTCAGTATATTACCTCGCCTTTTGTTGGAACCTTTTATGCAGCACCTTCTCCTGATTCAGAAGATTATGTCAATATTGGAACTGCAGTCAAAAAAGGTCAAATTGTGTGTATTGTTGAAGCAATGAAGCTGATGAATGAATTAGAGAGTGAAGTTGAAGGCAAAATCAAAGAAATTTTGGTTGAAAATGGTCAGCCTGTTGAGTTTGGCCAAAAGCTTTTCTTAGTTGACTAAGGCCATGTTTAAAAAAGTTCTTATAGCCAATAGAGGCGAGATAGCATTACGTATTATTAGAGCTTGTAGAGAGCTGGGTATTTCGACAGTTGCAGTGCATTCTGAGATTGATGAAGAGTCATTGCATGTTAAAATGGCCGATGAGTCGGTTTGTATAGGTAAAAACTCCAGTAAAGACAGTTACTTATCAATGCATCAAGTTCTGAGTGCTGCAGAGATTACCAATGCAGATGCTATTCATCCTGGGTATGGGTTCTTGGCTGAGAATGCAGAGTTCGTCAAAATGTGTGGGTCTTTTGGAATTAAATTTATTGGCCCTACAGCGGAACATATAGAGTTAATGGGAGATAAAATTATCTCGCGAGATACCATGAAAAAGGCAGGTATCCCTATGCTCCCAAGCATAGAAATTGATAAAGAGGCAGATGAACAGGTTTATAAAGCCATTAAAAAAATGGGTTTTCCAGTCATTGTTAAAGCCACCGCCGGCGGTGGCGGAAAAGGCATCAAGATTGTCTACCATGAAAAAGATTTAAGAAATGCCATTAAAACCGCTCAGGCGGAGGCTAAAGCAGCATTTAATAATCCAACAATTTTTATTGAGAAATACTTAGAAAAAGCCAAACACATTGAGTTCCAAATTGTTAGTGATGGCAAAAACATTATTCATTTAGGTGAAAGAGACTGCTCCATTCAAAGACGCTACCAAAAGCTTATTGAAGAAGCACCCTGTGCTATTTTACCTATTAAAAAAAGAGATGAGATTGGTAAAACAGTTGTTAAAGCCCTGAAAAAAATAGGCTACTCCAATGTAGGGACTGTTGAGTTTTTGATGGATGATGATTACAATTTTTATTTTCTTGAGATGAATACCAGGATTCAGGTGGAACATCCGGTAACAGAGGCAATCACCGGGATAGACTTGGTTAAATTACAAATAGAGCTTGCCTATGGCAAGCCTTTGACCTTGAAGCAAGAGGAGATAAAGTTTAGAGGCCATGCCATTGAAATGCGTATTAATGCCGAGGATTCTGAGAAAATGTTACCTTCTGTAGGCACTATTTCAGGCATTCATATACCGGGAGGGCCAGGCGTTAGGGTTGATAACGGTGTATATGATGGCTTTTATGTCAGTCCATTTTATGACTCCTTACTGGCCAAACTCATTGTTAGAGCAGATTCTAGAGAAGAGTGTATATCAAGAAGTAAAGCCGCATTAAAAGAGTTTTTAATTGAGGGTGTTGACACCAGTTTAAAGCTTCACCAAAAGATTTTATCCAGCGACGCATTTAAAAAATGCGAGACATATACCAAATCTTTAGATAACCTATTGAAATAGTTTTTATTTTTATCATATTAACAAACAATGATATACTGTAATTTGCAGTTGAATATTGTAATTTTGGAGTATTAGGTTGTCATTCAATAGGAATAAAAGTTTAGCAAAAGCCCAAAAACTCGTTCAAAAAGGACGGTATCAGGATGCAATTGCTGAATATGAAAAAGTCCTAGACGGTGATCCAAATGATATCCGCAGCTTAATGAAAATTGGTGATCTTTATGCCAAAATCAAAGATATTAATAACGCAAAAAGAAAGTATTTAAAGGTTGCATACCAATATTCTCAAGATGGCTTTTTTTTAAAGGCTGTAGCAGTTTATAAACAGATATTACGGTTAGATCCCAAAGCCATCAACCTTTATAGTGAATTGGCTGTTTTATATGAAAAATTAGGTCTCAATGGTGAAGCGATTAAAAATTATGAGTTAGCTGCCAGAGCTTATGAAGAGATAGGAGATACCAAAAACTCCTTTGATATATTAAGAAAAATTGCCTTAATCAATCCAGATGAAGTTGCTTATCAACTGAGACTGGTTGAGATGTATCTTCAACATGGCTATATGCAAGAGGCTAAAAACTACTCTCAAGATATTATCAAGCAAGTTCGTCTCAAGGGTGATGAAAAAAAACAAATGTTAATCATTCAAAAACTTGCAGATTTAAATTTGGCACAAAAAGAAGATATATGCTTTTTATGCGAACTGTATTTGGAAAATAGTTTTTATAGTAAGAGCTTAACGGAATTACAAAAAATTTTTAGTCAACACAGCAATGATCAGGTTGTTTTGGATCTACTCGCTTTAACATTCAGTAAGCTTAACCAAATTAAAAAGGCACAATCTATATACAAAGAAATTATCAGAAGTTTAAAGCAAACTGATCCCGAGCATCAAGATATTGAATATTATACAAGAAAATTAGAACAAACTGAAGATGTCAATGTTGCTGATCATAGTAACTATATTGATACTGAGCATAATGATGGTGACTCCCTTGTTTCACCTGATAATAGAAACAATGAACAAACATTCAGTCAACCCAAAAGTGATGATAATAAGATTATAGAAGAAGTCAGTACATACTTTGAATATGGTTTGCTAGAAAAAGCAATGAGTACCATTGAAAGGGTTTTAGAGAGCTCTGAACACCCTGAAGCGATTAAGCAAAAACTTTTGGAAGTCAAAGAACGTTACTTAAACCATAATTCTGATGAAGTTACGTCACATGAAAATAAAGAAACAACGGATATTTTACCTAAAGGATTAAATGAAGATCAAAGAGATCAAGATGAAACCATGGCCATGGAGAGTAAAGAACAAGATACATCTGAATTTGATTTTGATGAAACAATGAATTTCTCTGGTGTTGCATCAAATAACGTAGAAGAAAAAAACAGTTTGCTTGCTTCGTTTGAGAGAGATGAAACCCAAGTTTTTGATGAAAACCAGTTTTCAGTTGAATATGATACTCAACAAGAAAAAAATAATGAAAACTTACTGTTTGATGAAGATGAAGTGCGTGAGCGTGAAATCACCTCTGAAATGCCTATTGAAGAAGCTGAACAAAAAGGCGTATTTGATCTACATGAAGCTTTAGAAGAAGAGATAGGCAAGTTGGATATAGAGCTTGGAGATTTTGCTAAAACCAGTCATGCTAAACTTTATTTAGAGCATGATGAAGTTTTAACCGAGTTTAAAAAAGGTGTTGAAAAAATCATCTCTTTGGATGATTATGAAACTTATTATTATTTAGGCATTGCTTACAAAGAAATGAATATGTTGGAAGATGCCATGACATGTTTCAATATAGCATCAAAAGGAAAAGAATACTTTTTCCGAAGTCAGAACTTAATTGCAAGTTGTTATGTGCAAGATCAAAAATTAGATAAAGCCATTGAAGTGTATGAGCAATGTTTGAAAAAAGTTGATGAGGGATCTTCAGATTACCTGGGTCTTAATTACGAATTAGGAAAAGTTTACTATCAAATGCATCGCAAGAATGAAGCCATGAGTTGTTTTGAAAAGGTTTATGAAAAAAACAATGAATACAGAAGTATCCAGCACTATATGAACGCATTGAATAATACCAATGAAATACCCATTGAAAATGATCTCGATCAATTATCATCAATATGATATTAAACGCCTATGATTCCATATTTTACAATTCCACCGCTTAAAATTTATGTTCTAGAGTTTCATGCTTTTGGCCTTTTGGTGGCCATTGGTTTTTTTACAGCAACACAACTGGCTATGCATAGGGCTAAAAATTTAAAATTGAGTCAAGCAATTGTCTCAGATATTTCATTGATAGCCATTATTTTTGGTATTTTTGGTGCACATCTTTTTCATGTGTTTTTTTATGAACCTGAATTACTAAGAAATCCGATTAATTTATTAAAGTTTTGGTCTGGATTGTCTTCGTATGGAGGAATTATAACCGTAACAATAGCATTGATTGTATACCTAAAACTTAAAAGAAAACCTATATTACCCTATGTGGATATGTTGTTTTTAGGAGGATGTCTGGGTTTCTTTTTTGGGCGAATGGGATGTTTTACAGCGCATGACCACCCGGGTAATTTAACGGACTTTTTTTTGGCAGTTAAGTTTCCTGGTGGAGCGAGGCACGATCTCGGCTTTTATGAAATGCTTTTATGGTTATTGATTTTGATTGTCATGCTGATCAAAACCAAAAAAACTAAGAAAAAGCCAAAGTTCTGGGGTCAAGATTCTTTAATTATTTTAAGTTTGTATGCGCCTGGGAGGTTTTTTCTAGAATTTTTTAGAGCACAAGATAACAGCGGAAGTTTTATGCCTGACGCACGTTACTTAGGCTTAACGCCTGCGCATTATGTGTCGTTGACAGCATGCGTATTTTGTTTGTTAGCATGGGTTTATGTTTTTATTAAGAAGCCAAGCAATAATGAAGTTAAAAATTGAGGGAGAAAACAAGAGTGAAGCAAAATAAGTGTGCATTTTGGGGCTTTATAGTTGCCAGCGGTATGGGCTTATTAGACTCATTGTGGCTGGTAGGGATGCATTTAAACAAAAGCTTGCAAGCCGGTTGTTCGGTCAATTCATTGATTAATTGCTCTGCCATTAATCATCCTACATATTCTCAGTGGTTTTCAATTCCTGTTTCATATTTTGCTGTATTGATTTTTATAATGCTGGGAAGTTTGTTTTATCTGTGGCAAAAGTCAATGCATAGTGAGCGTAAAGCTGCACTTGAAAGCTTTATCACATTGCTGGTTTGGCTATGTTTAGGGTCTATGCTGTACTTTGCGGCTGTCACACTGTTTATTATCAAGTCATTTTGTTTGTATTGCACTATTTTTTATTTAGCCAGTATTGGGATGTTTATCTTTTGGAAAAAACTATCTTCTAGTAATAAAAGCCTATTTGAACACATAAAATTAGTTTTAGCCTCAAGTTATTTTAAGTACAGCATTGCGTTTGCAGTGATAATGTTAAGTATAGCAAAGCTGATTCTATTTAAAGATCATCAAAGTGTTGCCAACAAGATCAATGCTATAAAAGTGAGTGAAGACTTACAACAAAGGACTTTAGGGCAAGATAATGCTCCCATAACCATTGTTAAATTTAGTGATTTTCAGTGTCCAGCCTGTAAGCAAGCGGGAAGTATATTGAAAAACATTACACGAGAATCTAAAGGTAAAATAAAGTTGGTATACAAATATTTTCCACTGGATTCAAAGTGCAATCCCAAAGTTCCAGCTGGAAGAGGGCATTTGCAGGCCTGTCAAGCGGCGGTATCGTCTCTTTGTGCGGCCAATCAAGAACAGTTTTGGGCTTATCATGATCTTATTTTTGCCAATCAATATAATTTAACAGATGATGCTTTTAAATCTTTTGCAGAGCAGTTAAATTTGGATATGAATCTTTTTAAGAAATGTAGCCAATCAACAGTAGCATACGATATTGTAAAACGTGATATTGCTGAAGGTGAAAGTATGAATATCCGTCATACACCAACAATTTTTATCAATGGTAGAGAATACCAAGGCAGAATTAGTTATTCGGGGATACAATCAGTTGTTGATGAGTTACTGCCATAGAGTTAATCTATGGCTTATGAAGACGTAAGATAAAGATGGCAGTCTCGTTTCTTTATTCAGTAAACAGAAACTCTTCGGCTTTTTTTAGCAACAAATCACGGGACTCTTTTTTAAACAGTTGTAATTTATGTTCGTTGATCAGTTTGGTTTGTTCTTCTATCCACATCTCCCAAGCTTGGGCAGAAATATGATTTAAAACTTTTTGTCCAAAATCTCCTGGCAGAGGTGCCTCAGACAAGGCAGGTAAATTTTTTTTAAGTTTTTGACAGTGGATGATTTTTTCCATGCATGTGTGATATCATAGATTTATGGGTATATTCAAAAAAATAATGGTTTATGGACTGATCCTTGTCTGTGTAGCGGTAGGCTCTGCTTTTATGAGTTATACATTTTTTTCTAAGCATAAAAGCGTTGAACATCAGGCATTTGATATGAAACTTTGGGTAAAAGATGTACTTAAATTAAGTATGGTAGAGGTGCAAATTTCGCAAATTCATCGTTTTGAATCAGAAGGGATCAAGCTTTATGACTATTCTTTACCTTTTACCCAACAGCAAAGTCTTATTGTCACAGAAGGAAAAATATCTTTGGGTTATGATTTAAAGCAAGTTCAAATCAATGAAGATAAAACCACAATTGAAGTGGTTCTGCCTAATATTTCCGTTCAAAGTGTTGACTTGGATTTTAATTTCATTTCAGAAAAAGACCCTTTGCTCAATAGAATTACTCCAGCAATGCGCAACAAAATGCTAATAGATATTAAGCAGCAAGTTGTCGAATCTATACAACAGAGTTACAAACAAAAAATTAAAGTCAAAGACAAAGCAATTGTTCAATTGTTGCAACAGCTTAGTACTAAAAAAGTATCCATAAAAAAAGGCGACCTTTAACCGGGTCGCCTTTTTTAATCAGAATAAGTGGTAACAATTAAAACTTGTAATCAACACCCACTCTAAAAAACTCAACGCTTAATACGTCTAGAGCATCGTTGATACCAAAGTTGTACTGTACGTTAAAATCGTAACGAAGAAGCATGTTTTGAATGCCTAAAGACTCGCCTAAGTTCCAAGCAACACCTAAACCACCAGCAACACCGACATCAAATTGATCTTCTTTACCAGCAATACTTGTTGCAGCACCACGGAAAGTTACAGGAACATCAGCCCTTACATATGGGTTAAAGGCTTCATTGGTGTACCATCTGTATTGAACACCTGGAGCAAAAGCATATTGACGAGTTGTGCCAGCTTGCTCTTCAACGTCAAAGCTAAAGCGACCACCAATGTTAAAGTTGTCAGTGATATAGTAACGACCATCTAAACCTAAGGTATAGTTTGTTCTTTCATTGGTGTCGTTGCCATCAACTTGCAATGCATAAGGCATAGCAAAGTCAATACCAAACTGAGTATCACCAGATACTGTGGCATTGCTGTTGCTGGTTAATGGATTTGTGTTGGTTTCGTTTGCGTAACTTGCTGTAGCTAAAACAAGAGCAAGCGCTAATAATGTTTTTTTCATGTTTCCTCCGAAGTAAAAAATAAATTTAAATTTACGAGAAAGATACCATTTATTAATAATATAGCAAGGCAATAGTTTAGTTTCTATGATTAAAAGCCTTTATATATCAATTAGTTAATATAACTTTTTATTATAAAGTCATGGTCCGCAATATTTTTTCATATTGATATTGCGGACAATGATATTAATTTGGACGGGATTAACTTTTTTTAGCCAATTTTCTTAGAACGTATTGTAAAATACCTCCATTTTTAAAATAATGGGCTTCGTTTGGGGTATCAATTCTTACACTGACTTCAAAGTTAACATCGTCTCCGTTGTTTTTATGAGCAGTTACATCTAGATGTTTTATGTTTTTGAATTCATCGGCTACACCTTGTGCAATACCTTGAATATCAAAAATCTCAGTACCATCTAACCCTAAACTTTCTGCACTCTCACCTGCTTTAAACTGTAAAGGCAAGATCCCCATACCTACCAGGTTAGAACGATGAATGCGTTCATAGCTTTGCGCAATAACCGCATTAATACCTAAAAGTTTTGGTCCCTTTGCAGCCCAGTCTCTGGATGAACCTGTGCCGTACTCTTTACCGGCAAGAATAATCAAGGGAGTATGGCTTGCTTGGTATTTCATAGAAGCATCAAAAATACTCATTTGTTCATTTTCCGGTAAATAGTTGGTGTAGCCGCCCTCAACATCATTAAGTAACTTGTTTTTAAGCCTGATATTGGCAAAGGTTCCACGCATCATCACCTCATGATTACCTCTTCTTGATCCATATGAATTAAATTGTTTAGGCTCTATATTGTTGTCACGAAGATATTGCGCTGCTGGACTTTCAAGCGCTATTGCGCCAGCAGGAGAAATATGGTCTGTTGTTACGCTATCACCCAAATAGGCTAGAACTCTGGCATTATTTATGTCTTTGACCGTTTGAGTATCTTGACTCATGTTTTCAAAAAATGGAGGGTTTTGAATATAGGTTGAGTCAGCCTTCCAGTCATAGGTTTTACCTGTACTCGACTCAATGGCTTGCCAAGCTTTATCTCCGTCTAAGACAGTTTCATAGCGTGTTTTAAACATTTCAGAATTGACAGACTCGTGAACAAAACGTTCAATTTCTTCACGTTCTGGCCAAATATCTTTAAAGAAAACATCATTGCCGTTTTGGTCTTGACCCAGAGGTTCATTGTCTAAGTCAATGTCAACTCTACCCGCTAATGCATAAGCAACCACTAAAGGAGGAGATGCTAAATAGTTAACTTTTGTTCTAGGGCTTACTCTCCCTTCAAAATTTCTGTTACCGCTAAGCACTGAAGCAGCAACCAAGTCACCACTATCAATGGCATCGGCAATTTCTTTTGGAAGTGGGCCACTGTTACCAATACATGTTGTGCAGCCAAAGCCTACTACATGAAACTTCAACTCTTCCAAAGGTTTTAAAAGATTGGCTTTTTCTAAGTAGTCAACCACCACTTTTGAGCCAGGCGCCAAACTGGTTTTAACCCAAGGTTTTGTATTGAGGCCCAGTTGCCTAGCTTTTTGAGCTACCAAACCGGCAGCTAACATCACCGATGGATTCGAGGTGTTGGTACAACTGGTAATTGCAGCAATAACAACCGAACCGTCTTTAAGTTTTTCTGTTGAGTTTTCTATGGCTTGCTCTTTGATAGGACGAGCTAGCGTTTCTTTAAAGCTTGTTGCTAATTGGGATAAAGCAACTCTGTCTTGCGGTCTTTTAGGGCCGGCTAAACTGGGCTCTACATGATCTAAATCTAACTCTAAGGTATCACTGTAAATTGCTTCAGAGCTGGTATCAGTAAAAAACATGTTTTGTTTTTGCATGTAGGTTTTTGCAAATTCAATTTGCTCAGCTGAGCGTCCAGTGAGCTTTAAATAATCCAAAGTTTTTTGATCGACTGGAAAAATACCACAAGTTGCACCATACTCTGGTGCCATGTTAGCGACTGTAGCTCTGTCAGCAAGGGTTAATGATTTTAAACCTGGACCATAAAATTCAACAAACTTACCTACAACGCCTTTTTCTCTGAGCTTTTGTGTAATGGTTAAAACCAAGTCAGTGGCAGTAACATGACTTTTTAGAGAACCACTGAGTTTAAAACCAACAACATCAGGTAAAAGCATAGTCGTAGCTTGGCCTAGCATGGCAGCTTCGGCTTCAATACCACCAACTCCCCAGCCTAAAATACCTAAGCCATTGATCATGGTAGTATGGGAGTCTGTTCCAACCAAAGTGTCAGGGAAAGCATAATTTTTACCATCAATATTACGAGTCATGACTACGCGAGCAAGGTATTCTAGGTTTACTTGGTGCACAATCCCTGTACTGGGTGGAACCACTTTAAAGTTTTCAAAGGCATTTTGGCCCCATTTTAAAAACTCGTAACGTTCATTGTTGCGCGCATATTCAATTTTTGTGTTTAAATCTAAAGCATCTTCACTGCCAAAATGATCCACTTGCACGGAGTGGTCAATGACCAACTCAGCGGGTTGCAAAGGGTTGATTTTGTTGGGGTCTCCACCCATTTTTACAATAGCATCCCGCATGGCGGCCAGGTCAACCACGGCAGGGACACCCGTAAAGTCCTGTAAAAGGACTCGAGCTGGCATAAAAGCAATTTCTTTATCAGGGTTGTTTTTAGCATCCCATTGGGCAACATGTTCAATATCTGATTTTTTAACGCCAATGCCGTCTTCATAACGCAGTAAGTTTTCAAGGACAATTTTCATGGCAAAAGGTAATGTATCTGTGTCAAAACCGTGATCTTTAAGTTTTGTTAAATCATGATAAAAGTATTCTTTGTCGTTGTGTTTAAAGCTGGATAGGGTGTTAAATGAATTCATGCTTAGTCCTTTCAAATCAAATGTTCTTTTCTGATATCACGTTTATATCAGCAAGCGCAGCTCACCAATAGCAAAAATCAGGTATCAAATAAAGTTATGTTGTGAATGAATGGTAGAAAAGCAATTTTATGCTTTTCGAATAGTGCGTTAAATTTTATGCAGAAACAAGAGAAAAAACAATTTCTACCAGCTCAGACAGTTGGCAGGCAAAGCCTGCCAAAACTCGCTGTACGAAATTTGTTATTTTCTCTTGAATCATTTCTAGGTGAACATTAAATTTATTTTCTTTACTGTATTTAGGGCTTTCTTATTTGGCTAGGTTGATCATTTAAGAGGTGATTTGCTATAATTGTAGCTAGCGGTAGCTTTACTTTTATTATTGCTCTGGTTGACATGCGTTAATGCCGAGGAACGCAATGTGCTTCCAAAGGGCTGGCTTAACCAGCAAACAATAATAAAGGAGGATAATTATGAAAAAAAAATTATCGTTCTGCCATAACTGGTAAATTTGTCACTAAGGAATACGCTAAGCGTAATCCTAAGACAACAGTTAGTGAGCAGAAAAAAAATAAAAAACCTAAAAAAAATAAGTTATTAAATAATAAGCTGCCGCTCATTATCAAAGCTGCTCTAACTTTTTCTGATCAAACAAGCCTTTGCTGCTTAAGCTGGATAAGCTGGCATACACAATGGACTGGGCATCCACTTTAAAATGCTTTCTTAAATACTCTCGGTTTTCACTTAAGCCAAAACCATCGGTGCCTAAAGCCGTTAAGGGCAATGGCAACCAGTTGGAAATACTGTGTGGTAAGGCTTTAACATAGTCTGAGGCAGCAACACAAACACCTTGTTGACCTTTGAATTGAGCGGTAACATAAGCCTGTTTTTTGGGTTTGTTGGGGTTAAAGGTATTCCATTCTTCACAAGCAACAGCATCCGTATACAGTTCTTTGTAACTGGTCACACTCCAGACTTCAGCAGCAACCTTATACTTTTCTTCAAGAATGCTTTGGGCTTTGAGTGTCTCATTTAAGATAGAACCACTGCCCATCAAGTGCACAATAGGTTTTTGGGCATCAATTTTTGAAGGACTGTATTTATACATGCCTTTTAAAATTCCTTCTTTAACGCCTTTTGGCATGGCAGGCATGGCATAGTTTTCATTTTCTAAAGTGATATAATAAAAGATATCTTCATTGTTCTCGTACATCCGTTTAAGACCGTCTTCAACAATGATAGCGGTTTCATAAGCAAAGGCTGGGTCATAGACTTTAAGATTGGGTACCGGGTAAGCCAAAAGAATACTGTGGCCATCTTGGTGTTGTAAACCTTCTCCAGCCAAGGTTGTTCGACCAGCGGTTCCACCCATCATAAAACCCTTGGTGTTTTGATCAGCAGCGGCCCAGACCAAATCACCAATACGTTGCATGCCAAACATTGAATAGTAAATAAAAAATGGAATACAAGCTACACCATGATTTTGAGCAGCATTGCCAGCAGCAATAAAGGAAGACATGGAGCCAGCTTCAGTGATGCCTTCTTCCAACAATTGACCGGTTTTAGATTCTTTATAGTAAAGCAGGCTTTTTTTATCCACTGGCTCGTAGTTTTGGCCATGGGGTGAATAAATACCAATTTGACTGAACATGGATTCCATACCAAAGGTACGAGCTTCATCTGGAACAATGGGTACAATGTGTTTGCCAATGGTTTTGTCTTTTAACATATTGCTTAAAAGTTTAACAAAAGCCATGGTAGTTGAAACTTCACGGTCTTTGGTGCCATCATAAAACTCTTGATAAACTTTATTGTCTGGCAACGATCCTGATTTTGACACCGGAACTTTAGCACTATTGCGGCTGGGCAAGAAGCCGCCCAAGGTTTTGCGTTTTTCAAGCAAATACTGCATCTCTGGGCTTTTTTCATCAGGGCGATAAAAGTTTAAGTCTTTGGCATCTTGATCAGAGACTGGAACTTCAAAACGATCTCTAAACTCTAAGACCTCAGCGTCACTCAATTTCTTTTTTTGGTGAGTGGCATTTGCGGCATGGCCAGATGGTCCTAGACCATAACCTTTAATGGTTTGCGCAAGAATAACGGTGGGTGCATTGGTTGCAGCTTGGGCTTGGGCATAAGCATTGTAAACTTTTACCGGATCATGTCCGCCACGTTTAAGGTCATAAACTTGCTCATCATTTAAATGGGCAAAAAGTTTTAACAAGTCTGGATTGTCCTGACATAGATACTGACGTTTTTGTGCACCGTCTAAAGTAGCCATTTTTTGCATGTTGCCGTCAAGTAAGCCTGTAAGTTTATGCTCTAACAAACTTTGTGAGTCTTTTTCAAAAATACTGTCCCAATCGGAAGACCATAAGACCTTAATCACATTCCAGCCTGCGCCTCTAAACTGCCCTTCGAGGTCTTGAATGACTTTACCATTCCCTCTAACTGGACCGTCTAAGCGTTGCAAGTTACAGTTGACTACAAAGTTAAGGTTATGCAGGTTTTCTTTTTGTGCAATATGTATGGCTCCTAAACTCTCAGGTTCATCCATTTCACCATCGCCTAAAAAGGCCCAGACCTGGCTGGTGTTTTCTGGTTTTAAACCGCGATCTGTTAAGTACTGCGCCATTCTGGCTTGGTAAACGGCGGTGATTGGCCCTAAGCCCATGGATACTGTTGGAAATTCCCAGTAATCCGGCATGGATCTGGGGTGTGGATATGAGGATAATCCGCCTCCTGGTTGGAGTTCGCGCCTGAAATTAATCAACTGTTGTTCATTGAAGCGACCTTCAAGATAGCTTCGAGCATAAATACCTGGAGATGCATGGCCCTGAATGTAAATTTGATCGCTATTTTCTTTGGCCTCTTTCCCTCTAAAAAAATGATGGAAGCCAGTTTCATACAAATGCGCAGAAGAAGCATAGGTTGCTATATGACCGCCAATGCTTGAGTCTAAACGGTTGGCTCTAACCACCATCACCATGGCATTCCAGCGAATAAGCTTAAGAATTTTCTCTTCAAGGGCTAAGTCACCGGGGTAAGGATTTTCATTAGATGCATGGATGGTATTGATATATGGCGTTTGCGCGATGTTTTGTGGAGAAACCTTGGTTTTTGCGGCGTGATCAACTAAATCTTTAAGCACTTCTTTGGCTTTTTGGGGTCCTAAAATTTTAGTAATAGCATCTAAGGACTCTCGCCACTCTTGTTTATCCAAGGCTAAGTCATTTGAATCATTGTTTAAATATGGATTTTTCATTTCCTGAGGCATTAATTGTATCTCCAAATAAAATATTTTTTATGGCCTATCTTTAAACGTATTTTGTAAGAATCGCAACTGTTTAAGGCTTTGTTTTAATGATTTGGCTGTCTTGCAGTTTTAACAAAATATCATCGGCATGAACTAACAGACCGCCAACAATAAATGAAGGGTATAAAAAGTAAACAACTGGGAAGATTAGACCATAGATACCTGCCCCCAGTAAGAAGGGAATATTTTTTTTTGCCCAGTGGAATCTATTTTTTACAGGAAGTCCCAGGACAGAAAAAGCATAATCAACATGAGCATACCCCAAAATGATACTGCTTAACAGAGGCAATAAGACGATAAAAATGCTTTGCCCTAGAACAGGGACAAAGGTCATGAGCCAAGTTATAGCGACAAGGCTAAGGAGCAAAATTTCTTTGAACAACTCTCTGACCATGGATGTAAAAATATTTTTGACAGTTATTTTTAGAGGCATGCTCTTATTGAAGTGCGGAGATTGGGCGAGGATTTTTTCTGCTAAGATTTCCCAGAAGAATGAACAGAGAATATTTCCAATTAGCCAAGCAAATACCAAGTTTAGAGAAAATAAGACTACATAGAGAATAAACTTTAGACCCCCCAGTAAAAAAACGCCGATATAACTAAAAACCTTAAAATCTAGGAAAGTTGGCCAGGTGTTTATGAACCAATTTTTAATGGGAAGTAGACTATTATCTATAACTGGTGGTAAGTAGCTGTAGGATAGATAAAGGCATACAAAAAAAAGAGATACAATAATAATAAATGGAATGGCAATGATTTTTTTGGCAGATGAAGAACTAAAAATAAATCGTGCCCCTTTCCAAGGAGATCTGATTCCGGCAATAAATTGACGGATGATAGGGTCAATGCGTGTCATACGTAGTTGTGTATGATATTTTAGGGGAAAATGGCAAACAATAGGCAAAAAAAAGTGTTTAATCTCTTTATTGCATTTTCAATCATTGTGATTTGTATTGTAATTTTTGCCTCACCTATTTTAAGTAAATTAATAGAAAAACAACTTGAGACATACTTGAAAGATGTTGACACGGTTGAAATTCGTTTTGAGAGTATCAAAGTAAAAATTTTACCACCAAAAGTATCAGTGAATAATGTGGTTGTTGTTGGTAAAAAAGATACGGCATTAAGTTCATTTAAAACAGATAAAATTGAAATTATTCCCAGAGTTAGTCCAGGGTTTTTAGGGCATATTAATATTAAACAAGTTAAAATAAGTGCACCCTACGTTGAGCTCCGTCAAGTTGAGACTTTACAAAAGAAAAAAGATAATAATAAAACCTTTCAATTACCTCAGATACAAGACTTTGTAAGCGTCATGATTGAAAATGTTGATTGGGGAAAAGCCACAGTCAGTATGCCTGTTAACAATAAAAAAACTTCATGTATTTTGTTTGATAGTGAAAGTTCATTTTTATTGAGTAGAAAAGAAGATGTTTTTAAGCTCAAAAGCAAAGCTCAATTTAATATTGATGGGCAAGTAGTTGATCTTGATTTTATCAGTTTAAGTATGAGTAGGAGTGGGCAAGAAGTTAAGTTGTCTGCACTTAATATTTTAAGTGATGTTATCAATTTAAAGGCTGATGGACTATTAATGCCAGCGCCAAAGATTAATTATATAGGGACATTAGACTTGCATCAGCTTTTACGAGTGCTCAATGATTTTGGGTTAGTCAAAGGGAACAACGATCTTTATGGTAAACTGAATTATCGAGGTCGAATAGAAAACAGTTGGCAAAAGCCTTTGATAACGTCAGAGCTGAACAGTAATTCTGTTGATGTTTGGCAGAGAAATGTGTCGGCATTTCACACTAGGCTTGAAGTCGGTCAACGTGAGATTAAGTCATTAGAAACACGGTTTTCTTTAGGCAAAGGGGTAGCCAAAATAACAGCTAAAAACATCAGTCAATCAGGCGAAGGCACAGCAAGTTTAAAGGTTAGCCATTTGCCGGTAGAAACCTTTATTAAAAGTATTGACCCTGAAACAACTTCCCCTTTACATGGAAACATAGATATAGTGAGTGAAGGCAGTGTTAGCTTTGATCCTAGTAAAATAAAAATGGATACGCAAATTACTTCAGAGCAGTTCAAAGTTTTACTAGAACCTGAAGTGGAGCGTTTTGCTCCTTTGATTTTTCAGAATGTTGAGCTTACATCAGTTTTAAAATCTTCAAAAGATAATGTTTTAATGATTGAGGATGGTGACTTAAGTGTTGAAGGGTTAAAAGGAAAGTTTTCTTTAGACATTCAAAAAGGTGGCGGAGTAACAGGCAAGTGGTTAGGTGAAATTCAAGACTTTTCAAGTATCTTTGAAAAACCTTATCCAGTAAAGGGGGTGGGACAGTTTTTAGGTGGTGTTAAAGCATCAAAAAACAAATTCTTAGCTAATATTGGTGTTGATATTGATGCTTTTTCTTATGACAATTCTGAGCAGGGAAAATTAAGTGGTAACATCGTTTTTAAGAACCAAGAAGTTTCATTTCAAGATATCAGTATTAAGAATTCAAAATCAGTCTTAAAAGCAGAAGTTGAAACTTCTTCAATTAATCAAAAAAATAACTTTGTTAAGGCATCTTTTAAAAACTTTGATTTGTCAACCATTGCAAAGGTTGCTGGAAGAGCTTATCCAATCATTAAACAAGTTAAGGGCAGAGGTGATGGACAAATTAATGTTACTATAGACAATACTGTCAACGGCCGTTTAAAATTAAATGCAAGCCAATTGAGTTATAAAGCTTTAAATTTTAAAGATGCAGTTGTTGATGTAGCGATTCAAGATAACAAATATATTTTTAATGAATCAGCATTTGCCGGTGGAGAAGCAAAATTATTGGTTTCGGGTGAAATAACAGAAAATTTATTCAACGACCTAGTAATAAAGGCAATGAATCTTGATGTAGGGTCGCTTAATTTACCGCAGTCAGTAGACGCTTATTTTGATACCATGTCAGGGTATATTCGTCTTAATGGCGATACAGAAAATCCAAAAATTGATGGTGAAATTAAATGTACTGAAGAAAAAAACCAGTCTAAAAATTTAATAGGTTATACATGTAAAATGTTTCTTGATGGGGTACTGAATAACCTGAGTTGGAAATTAGCTGTGGGGGAAAATAATTTAAAAGCCAATGGTAAGTTTCACTTTAATAATAAAAAAATTGAACTGTTGGCTGACTTTAATGACTTTGTTATTTTGCCATTTTATAAAGTTATACCAACTACAGTCAGTTCAAAAATAAGACTTGCAGGAAGAATTGATGATTTGTCATCGATGTACGGCGCCATAGAAGTTGATCAAATTATCATGCAGAGACAGACCGAAAAAATCTATAATCAAAAGCCATTTGTTATTGATATAAAACAAGGTATTGTCAATATTCCATCAGTTCACTTTGTTGATAATAAAAAAACAGATTTAAAGTTTGAAGGTCAAGTTTCTCCTTCACTGGTTGATGTGCAGCTAAGCGGAAGTTTAGATATGCAAAATTTGCTTATTTTTGATATTGGTCTTGAGCGATCGGAAGGAATGAGTAGTATTAACTTGGGTATGAGCGGGAAACCAGATGCAATTAATTACCAAGGAAGTATTAGAGCTGAGCAAGCATTTATTAAGTTGGAAGCTTTTCCTCATCCTTTTGAAAGATTGAGTTTGAATGGGGAGTTGCAGCAAAACATTCTTTTTATCAATGAGCTTAACTCCAAGTTAGGCGGAGGCGATTTAAACCTCTTTGGAGAAATTAATATAAAGCCTAAAGTTTTAGATTCAATTGTAAATTTACAAGGTAAAGCCCAGAGAATTAATCTTAGGTTTCCAACATGGTTGCCTGTAGAATTATCAGGGTCCGTTTTTTTAAGAGGGGCTATGTCGGCACCAACATTAGGAGGGGACTTTACTGTTTTAAATGGTCAATATGAAGATAAATGGGATTGGCAAAGTAGTGTTTTGACATTTGGTGCGCAAAAATACATTGAAAGGGTCTATTATGATGAAGATATCTCAATGTATTTTGATATGAACTTTAAGACAACAGCAAATACTTTTCGTTTAAAAAATAATATTGCCCAAGGTTTATTAACAGGTGATGTGAGGTTGACCGGAAATAATCAAAAATTAGGCCTCTTAGGAAGTGTTGAAATTACGAATGGTGAGGTTGAATTTTTAGATAATATTTTTGAATTAGAAAATGGTGCTATTACCTTCACCAATCAAAACAGTATTGACCCAAAGTTTGATTTGCGTGCGACAACAACAGTAGCTCAGAAAAAAATTATTCTTGATATCACCAGTGAAAGTGATGAAATTATTGCGCTATTATCCAGTGATCCATATTTAGATGAAACAAGCATTGTTACACTGTTAACTGTTGGTGTTGAAGCAGATGAGTTTCTTAATTCAGAAAGTCAGGCTAATAGGCTTTCAAGTTCATTCTTGCCAAGTGTACTGTCTAGCCCGATCCAATCAAAGCTAGAAAAAGGTTTAAGAGAAGTGAATGTTGTGGATACTCTACAGTTTATTCCATATTTTTCTGAAGAGCAGCAAAGTACAGGTTTGAGAGTTCTGATTGGCAAAAGAGTTTTTCCTAGGTTTAGAATTTTATATTCAACAGATTTATTGCAAACAAATGCGCAAAGAAATTTACGATTACAACAGAACTTTAGTAGAAACCTTTCCATTCAAGGGAATATTAGAGATAATAATAACACGCTGACAAATGACGAACAAATTGATTTTGGTCTGGATTTTGAGTTTAGGTTTGATTTTTAAATGCGTTGTATTCAGATAAAATATTTTTTTTTGGTTATATTGTTGCTGCTATGGATTTTTCCAATAAGCGGTTTTGCTAAAATAATAGTGCAATGGGATAAAGTAGTTAATATAAAAGATAAAGAAGTTTATGAAAGTTTTGTTAAAAGTGACTTCAGTGAAAATTTTACGCAACAAGAAATTTCAGAGTTTATCAAAATTTCACATCAAAGATTTCCAGTTGAAAAATTAGTTATAGAAAAAAATGAAAATAATTATATTTTAAAAATTAAACAAAAAGTTTTTTTAAATAAGATTAATTTTGAGGGATATGAAAATTTATCTAGAAAAAAGTTGTTTGTAGCATCGCAGTTTATAGGTGGAAAGTATTACTCTGAGTATGAAATTAATAATATAGTAGATCTGATAAAGAGTTATTATCGTGAGCGATCATTTTGGAATGTAGCTGTTGATTTTCAGACTGTAACTTACCCCCAGAAAAAAAATAATATCCTCGAAATTGTTATTATTGAGGGCGTATCTTGTAAAATTAGCTCTATTCAGCTTAATTATACCAGTGAACAGAGACTACCTAAAAAACTATTAAAAAAGATGCCTGTACGTAACGGCACTTTATGTGACGAAATTAAAATAAAAGATAAATTGAGAAAGTATGATTTAAAAATCAGATCCTTTGGTTACAGGCAGTTTGATTTTAAAAACATACGTTTAGATTTTAGTTCAGATAAAAAAAAGGCTGAGCTGGTTTTAGATTTAGATGTTGGAAAAAAGATTGGTATAAATTTTAAAGGCAATACTTTTGTTTTTGAAAGATCTTCAGTTTTATTAGAGCAGCTTTCAATGCAGTCAGAAAAAGTTTTTGGTGAGACATGGTCAAAGTTTACAGCGGTTCCCGCACTTAAAAACTTTTATACATCTCTAGGCTATCCTTTTGCAAACATAAAAGTATATAAGCATGAAACTGAAAATGAACTGGATATTTTGTTTGATATTACTCGTGGAGATCGATTTTTTATTCATGATATTACATTTAAAGAGCTGGGTAATGAAAGCGCTATTAATTTACAAAAAGTATTTAAAGCTTACTCTTTAGAGCAATCAAGAAGAGGTGTCTTTGTTAAAGAAGAGTTTGAGCAAAGTATTGATTCTATGATTTCTTTTTACCAAAACAAAGGTTTTATAAGAACTCAAATTGATGACATTGATTATGATTATAACTTGTCAAGCAGATCTATAGGTATAGTCACACAATTTAATGTGAGTGAGCAATCTATGTTTAAAAAATTCATCTATAAAGGCAACTCGGTTTTTACCAATAGTCAATTAGATGAAATGATGAACTTTAAAGCTGAAGAACCCATTAGTCCACTAAAACTGTCTAATCAGGTGGAGATGCTGATGAATCAATACCAAATACGTGGGTATAAAAATGTTGAGATTGTGTATCCAAAAATAAATGACATTATTGAAGGTGACAATCAAATAATATTAAATATCAATGAAGGTGAAAAAATATATATTGGAAAAGTTAAAATAGAAGGTAATCAAACCACTGAAAAAAGAATTATTAAGAAGAACTTGGTTTTCAAAGAAGGGGATATTTTCAACCCTGATAAAATTAGAACCAGTCGCAGGAATTTGCTTCAGTCAGGTTTTTTTGAATCAGTGTTTATTGATACTCAAAGTAAACCAATCAATCAACTACAAAATGTTGTCATTCGTTTAAAAGAAAGAAAAAAAAGATCTGTTATTCTAAGTCCAGGCTTTTCAACAGATGATGGAATTCGAGCTAGAGTTGAGTATAGGCATATCAATATTGCTGGGACTGGGCGTCAGCTAAACTTGTTAACTCGAGTTAATAGAAGATTTAATGATAGGACAACAATAGAAAGACGTTTGGGTATAACCTATGTTGAGCCTTTTATTTATGGAAAAACCAATGCAACACTTAGTTTTTTAAATGAGAGGGTAGATGATCAGCAGTTTGACTTAGAACGTAATCTTTTTAGAGTCGGAATAGAAAATGCTTTCCTTCAGCGTTTTAGACCAAGATTTAATTGGATCTTGGAATTTAGAGAACCCTTTAATGTTGAAGAAGGAGCAAGTTTAAATCCTATTGATGAACAGTCAGCACGTTTTGGAGCACTGGTTTTAGAAACTGATGTTGATTTACGAGATGACTTTCTAAACCCAATAAGAGGAACTTATCATCAATTTAAATTTGAATTGTATGATAAGGCATTTTTATCTGAACAAGAGTTTTGGAAGTTGTATATAAAGAATAATTTCTATTGGCCTATTTACAAGCGTTTGCGTACAGTTTTGTCTGTAAGACTAGGCTTTTCTGAAACTTATGGTGATACTGTTGAACAAAACATTCCTATTGAAAAGCGTTTTAGAATAGGAGGTAGTTCAAGTTTTAGGGGGGCAAGGTTTAACTGTATTGGAGGAGTAACAAACGGTGATCCAGAAAACTGCTCTAACAGTTTAACCAATCAAGCCCCTGGTGGAAACAGTATGTTTAACTACTTGTTTGAAATATTGATTCCAATTTCAGAGTCATTTGATATTGCATTGTTTACTGATGGTGGGAATGCCTACCTAACCAACAGTGAATTTGATCTGTTTAATATTAGAACTGCTGCAGGTGCAGGCATTAGATTGAATACCTTTTTTGGACCTATGCGTTTTGATTATGGAGTTCTTCTAGATAGAAGAGAGGGAGAAAACCTTGGTACGTTTCATTTTTCTGTTGGACAGTTTTAACATACAATATAAAAAGATTGTTGTGATTGGATGAGTTTTAGGTATTGGTCTGATCATATACCTTTCCGTTCTTATCTTTGTATGCCTTAATTGTCTAAAGAACAAAAAGAAAGTTTTTACATTTGGGTGATTTTTGTTTTATAATCACACGATAATAATTTCTGGTAAGCTAGAAGATGTCGAAATAAGCTATAAACTATGAACTGTCCAAAATGCAATCACTATAATATTAAACAAGCACTGGAGTGTCAGCAATGTGGCATTGTTTTTGAGAAGTATATTGACGCACGAGAAAGAAAAAGACTTTATCACGATAAAATTGAGCGTGAGTACCATGAGCTATCTAAAAAGTCTCAACTGATTATAGAAGAACGCTGGAAGCTTTTATTCCCAATATTTGCATTTGTTTTTATCCCCGTGGCTAAATTTTTTATTTTCCCTGCAATGGTTTTTGATTCAATGCATATGTGGGCGCATGAATTTGGTCATGCTTCTGCTGCTTGGTTTGGAGGTAGAGCGGCAACGCCTTTTATTCTTTGGACCAGTATATCATTAGAGCGATCATGGCTGGTTTTTGTGTGTTTTTTGTTTTTAACTTTGTTTATTTTATATAAAACTTATCGTGAAAAAACATACTTTGTTATGGTTTGTTGTTGCCTAGCAATCTTTTTGCAGCTGTATTTAACATTATGGATATCTGAAGATCAGCTTGACCTTGTGTTTACGCATAGTGGCGTTGGAGGTGAGTTTTACATTAGCACTTTTGCAATTATGGCATTTCATTACAGGTTTCCAAAAGGCAGTTACTGGCCCTTTTTGCGTTATTGGTTGCTGTTGGCAGGCGTGTATGTTTTTTTTAAAAGTTTTTATTTTTGGCAGCAAGTAGATGAGGGTGTGAAAAGTATTCCTTGGGGATCAGCCATACATGGGCACGATGATCAGAACGGCGATATGAATAAACTCAGATATGTCTGGGGA
Organism: bacterium; assembly: GCA_022763185.1. Lineage (NCBI taxonomy): Bacteria > bacterium. The sequence continues at coordinate 57,319 of JALEGL010000014.1, forward strand.
TGGTCGCCTAAAAGAATTGTTAACAATTATGTAGGAATAAGTTATATGTGTTTAAGCGTTATGACTATTCACTATATTACGGTTGTTTTAGTTCAAATAACATCCAAAAAATACTTGATTATAGAGCGCTATAATAAAATCTTTAATAAAATATAAGTTTTCAAAAGCTAGTTTAAGCTCGGGACTTTAAAAATGGGGTGATTGATGAAATCTTGTTTGAACTGATCAGGTACGTTGACCAAAATTTCATCACGAATACTCTGGTATTCATCAATCAGTTCTTTAGTTTCTTTCACGTTGTCTTGGCTTTTTAAATAATTGATTTTGGTGATATAGTACCATTGCTTTAAATAAACGTCTGAAATATTTTTTCTATCAATTTCTTCTGTTGGTGGAACTACGTCAATACCTTTAGATTTTGCGGAATAATATGCTAAGTGTAAATGAATAACAGAGTTGACTGTAAATATATCTTTTTGTAGGGTTCTGTAGGCTGTCATATAGCTTTTTTTAATATGATCTTGATCTATTTTTTCAAATTGAGTTTGCATAATGAGTGCTCTTAATTTAAAGTTAAAAACTGCTCGATTAAGGTTTGCTTTTTTATAATAGTGAGCGCTGTCTAAAAAATATTGAGATGCAGTGGAATAGTCTTTTTTGCAAAAATAAAAAATTCCTAGGAGAACATTTTCTATACCGAGATTCATACTACTTTTATTAATTTTTTTAAAAAGAGTAAGTTTTTTTAGTTCTTTCTTTGCAAGGTTTATAGCGCCTTGATCTAAAAGGCAGTCTACATAAAATAAAAAGGCATTGTAACTTTGGCGTAAGTTATTAAGTTTTAAAAAAGAATCGCTCGCATATTTGTAATGATTTAAAGCGTTTTCAAAATCTCCTAAAATAGAGTATGCTACTCCTTTATAGAGAGTCATCTGATTTTTTGTGTTGATCAAGTAATGTTTATCGCAAAGTTGGATGTTTTTTGAAAGATAATAAATAGCTTCTAAATTCATTTTAGCAGACTGAAGCCACCTCACAATATTGGTGTTGATTTCTATCTGAGGCTTAATTGCAAACTTATTGTAATCAAATGTATTGATCAGACGTACTAAGTAAGGACTGCAAGAAGTTTTCCTACTGTAAATATTTGCTAAAAGAACTTTACCCCATATATTTGTTAAAAGCTCTTTGTCTATATTTCTTCTTAATAAATATCTTAATGTTATAAAGCCTTCATGAATGGTTTCGTTTTGCTTCCCATCATTTAATAAAGACTTTAGTCGCATGGGCAATAAGTCTGGAAAAACTTTTTGTGTCCATGCATCATCTACTTCAAGGTTTTGAGTTTTATCAATAACTCTTTGATATTGGTTTTGATGATGTGAAATCTCAGCTTCAAGATAATCAAAAATAGGTTTATCAAAGTTAACTGTTTTTCTCACTTTTGCAATGAAGTTATTGGCATGTTCTAAGGATTCTGTCGCAATTAAGGCCTTAGTTTTATATATAATATAGGTTTCAAGTTGTTCCAAAGATAGGTTGTGCGTATGGTCAGACAGATGTTTGAAATGTTGTACACTGAGTTGAAACTGGTTGTTTTGATAGCTTTTTACACCTGCTAGGTAGCTGTACTGGACTTTTAAAGAAGTATTGTCGCCTTTTTGAGCATGGCCGGCAATTTTATAGGTTAAATCATCCAACTCCAGTTGATCTTTGTAGATGTCTAAAAATTCAGCAATATGGGTATGAATCTCTTTTTTTTGTTCTTGGCTTAGTTGTTTGAGTAGGGTTTTGTATAATAAGGCATGGTTGAAGCGATACTTGTACTGCGGGAAGTTGCTGGTCACATCTAAAAAATGTTCACTGAATAAAGTATTGAGGCTGTTGTCAACGTCTTGCTTAAAGAAATGATCAAGATAGGCTTTTAAATGATCCGCGTTGTCCTCATAGCCAAAAATAGAACAATGCAACAAAAGTTGTTGTGATAATTCTGGTAAGCCATGAAAATGAGCCAAGAGCAATTGAGAAAGATCTTTTGGGATGCTGCCAATATCTTTTTTTAAAATAATGGAACGTTTGTCGTTGTCAGTAAAATACTGAATGTATTTTTGCTTTAATGCGTGTTCAAGCAACTTTTCTAAATAAAGCGGGTTGCCTTGAGAGCTGTCGTATAAGGTTTTAATAACCGATGATGCAATATAGTCTGCTTTTAGATGTAAAGTGCAAAACTGATAGACTTCTTCTTGAGTAAATGCAGGGAGTTTTTGTTCATTGTAGTTTAGATCTTTTTGCCAGGGAAGTGTGTGCTGTGCAACTTGAGTGTACAATAATAGAGTACGGTTGTTTTCAAAGTTTTCAAAAACAGTGCCTAAATATTCAATCGTGGTGTTGGGAGCAAAGTTTAGATCTTCGATGATCAATATTAAATGATCATGATTGAAGCGTTTTATGATTTGTTTAAAAGTATAAATCACCGCTTGATCAAATTCATTGCCTTCATAAGGCAGCTTACTGTGTATTTTAGGCTTATTTAGAGCAAGCAGAATATTGTGTTCAGTCGTGTTAAGTTCAATATTCTCTGATTTACAAAGCTCTAAAAGTTGAGGGGCCCAATCCCTAAAGCATTGTAAAGCATCGGATGTATCGGGTGAGAGCTGAGACTTTATGTGCAAATGCTGACTGTGCAGTGCCTGCTCATAGCGCTTGAGCAGTGTGCTGCAACCAATGCCAACCGGTCCTTCAATGCTTAAAATTTGTCCTTGATCTTCTTTTATTTGTTCAAGTGTAAGTTTAAAATCATGAATGAAGTCTTGTCGGCCAATGAATACGTCTTTTTGTAATTGAGTCATAGTGTCGAGGCTGATTGCTTGGGATATACAAGGTTTATGTGAAATATGCAAGATGTTGCAAAGATGTCACAGTTTTGATGCAAAAAAAGTTTACAATTATTTATTGATTTTAATAAAAAAATATAAAAAACAATAATTTCAATATCTTATAAATTTAAAAAAATGGCATAGCACATGCAATAGTATATGGGTGAGAGGACATAACCATGAAAAAACGCCCAGTACAATATCTTACTTTAACCCTAATCACCCTACTTTTAACAGCTTGTGGAGCACACAGTACCTTAGACAGTAATAATGAAAGTGTAAACTTAGGTTTAAGTGCTTTTGAAGCATATAGAGCTGCCGATGAGAGTTTAAAATGTAACGACTTAGCCAATAATTACAGCAATGTAGGTGTTGGTTGGTATGCTGCAAGAAGAGGTATAGGAGATGAGTTGCCGCGCTTGAGGGGAATCGGAGATGAGTTACCGTTTAGATTTGCCGCCAGTAGAGGAATAGGCGATGAATTGCCATCTTATAAGAGGAGAGGTATTGGTGATGAATTGCCATCTTTGAAGGGAATTGGCGATGAATTGCCATCTAGGTTTATGTACGACAGTTCAGTTATGATGGTTGAAGAGTCTGGTGACGTGAAGTATCAAGAAGAAATGACTTGCGCCAATATTGTTATTGATATGCAGGTTGAGGTTGCTTCAGACGCGGATTCAGTATTGGTCATTATTGATGGTAAAACAGTTTCAGTTAATGTTGAACAAGGAGTAGCAAAAGTTAATGTTGCTCTAGAAGACTTAAAAACAACGGAAATTCATGTTCAAGACACAATCTCGGGTGATGTTCTAGGCGTTGTTTTTGAAGGTCAATAAAAGATAGTTTTCAGCCCCACATTAAATTACAAACATAAAGCTCCTAAACAATTCGTTTAGGAGCTTTTTTTATAGATAAAAAAATAGCCTCATACTTTATAAGTGTGTCCATAATATGTACAAATGTTCAAAATTTGTACATATGTTAATTAAATATCTATATTAATTTTTTGTATAAGTAATTGGAATTATTTAAATAAATAGTTGGCACAAGGTTTGCTTTAGAGATATGTTTTATAAATAGAGATAAAACAATTTAAACGCTTAAGGCACATTAAACATGAAATGAAAAAATATAGCTTATATTATGAAGGGTTAAAGACTATTAGGCAAAGTGGTTTTTATGGACATGATGTAGAGAGAGTGGATGGTCGAGAATTATATGTAAATCAAAAAAAGGTTATTGATTTTTCAACTTGTGGTTATCTTGGTTTGGAGCAAGATATTCAAGAGGAGGATATTAAGCATACAAAGTTGTATGGTTTAAGAGATGGCTGGAGCAGGATTACGGGTGCAAGTAATATAGTTAGGCAGTTAGAGAAAAAAATAGCAGAAAAGTTAGGTTTAGAATCATGTCGTTTAGGGCAATCCATTAGCTTGATTAATGGATCAATTTTTTATTCACTAAAAGAATTGTTTGAGAATACTTTTTGTGATGCGGATGCACATTTTACCTTAAAAAAAGGTGTTGAAAGTAACTATAAAGCTAGAAGAAATTTATTTTACTTTAAAAACAATGATCTTAACTTTTTAGAGGGTAAACTAAAAAAAATTGAGAGCAGTACATCAAAATTGATTGTTGTAGATGGGATCTATTCAATGAAGGGATCCTTTGCAAAAATAAATGGTATTCTTGATCTTTGTGAAAAATATAATGCTTATTTGTATATTGACGATGCACATGGTTTTGGTGTCGTTGGAAAAACAGGTTTAGGTGTTCTAGAAAAACTAGACGTAAAAAAATTATCAAGAATTATATATGTTGCCAGTTTTTCTAAGTCTTGTTCAAATCCTGTAGCCTTTGTTGCAGCAAATAAGAATATAATTCAATGCTTAGATAATTCTGCGCCATTTTTAATTTTTAGTGGGCCGCCATCTAATTTCCATTGTGTTATATCAAATAGACATTTAGATTCGTTTGACAGTAGTGTTTATAAAGATAAGAGAGAAAAAATTAAAAGGTATTCTTCTAAGCTTCATGGTAAATGTAAAAACCTTGGATTAGAAACGTTTAGTGAAAAAGAATCGCCTATTATTTCCATCAAGATTTCGTCAAGAAACTTTAATGCGCTTTCTGATAAGGTCTTTGATATTGGTTTGATAGGGAAAGGGGTCATTTATCCAGCTGTAAGAAAAGGAGATGAAGCTATGCGATTTACAATCACATCAAAACATAAACAAAGTGAGATTGAAATGTTAGGAAAAGTCTTTGAAGTAATAAAGGAATATAACAATGAATAATACTGAGAAGTTCTTAGAAAGATTCGAGAAAAATAGCAATATACCTAGACATATTATTTCTAAGTATCCAAATATATTTCCATATAAAAAAAAACAAGATTTTGAATTTTTTAGTGAGTTGGTTAAGGATCTAGCTAACTTTTTTAACAATAGAGAGGAAATCTGTACTAAAGAAGAGGTTAAAGTTTTAGAGAAAATTAGCTACTCCAATACAATTGAAATTCCAAATAAAAATACTATTTTTGCTAGGCCTGATGGTTTTTGGAATGAATATTTTCAAATGATAGAAATCAATATAGGAAACTCTATTGGTGGTCTATTGGCAATAGATAAATTGGGACAATATTATAGTTCAATTACAGAGAATATAGAGTTTAATTCAATTGTTGAGGGCTTATTTCATATGTGGAAGCCTTATAATGATCAAAAGAATCCAATTATTTTGCATAGAAATATTGGTGAGCATGAGCGTTATGAAAGACAAAATATTGAGCTTGTATCTTTACTCAAGGAACGTGGGCTAAATATAGAGTTTTCAGATACCAAAAAGCTATATCAACAACTGAAAAATAATGAACTAAAACCAAGTCTTTTGGTTACTAGGCAAGATATATTAGACAATAAAGAAAGTCATGATCTTATTTTTAAATTTGAAGACCTAGCGAAACAAAAAGGTTTTAGGTTGTTTTGTGATAATAGAAATATTGATATTTTAAACAGTAAAGTTTTACTAGCGTTGTTTAGAGAATACATGCAGTCAAAATATATAGTACCATCTTTTTGGTTAGGTAATGTAGCAACAAAAAGTTTAGATAAGTTTCGTTTGAGAATAGAGAGTATTATAAGTGACAAAAATAAATTTATGATTAAAAAAGATTGCAGTTATCAAGGAAAAGATGTCTTTTTTGGTGATGAGTGTTCTGATGCTGAATGGGAAAAGTTAATTAATAATGCAATTAATGATGGGGTATGGATAGCTCAATTTGTGCAGTCGGGTCAGAGTTTTATCTTTTACGACACAAAAGGTAGCTCTGAAAAGGAATATCCAGCAGTAGTTAGTCCGTATTATTTTTCTGGAAAAGCAAATGCTGTAGCACTAAGGTATCGTTTGTCTGAACAGAGTAAAGTTTGTTCAATGCCAGGGAGTAGTAAGACAGTTTTTGGAATGTTGGGGTTTAAAAATGCTAATTAATGTTTTACCACATTTTTTCTATTCATTTATTTTATGGATGTTGTTTTCAAAAATACCTGAGATGCAGTCCGATCCATTTGATCAGCCTACGTATTTACTAATCATTGGTATGATAAAGTATACACCCGTATTCCTTTTTGCTATTTTAGGTGGGCATATTGTTAAAGAGTATGCAAAAAAAGGATTTATAGTTGGTTTGATCGCTGTTCAAATGGTCATAATCTTTTTTCTAAAAACATACACGCAGGATTCCTATGCAAGCCTAATATTGCTTGGAAGTTTTGTGATTTTTTCGTTGATCTATGAGCCTTTGATTGACTACTTAACAGCCTATTACTCTGAAAAAAAAGGAGAGTACATCTATATGAACAGTATTGTGTCTCTCAGTAGAACATCTGCAAGACTGTTGGCTCCAATGATGTTTGTATATGTTATTGCAAAAAATAATGGAGATATTTTTTCGACTACACAAATTATGTATTTGATATTGGCAGTGTCCATTATGTTTATTGATTTTCCAAAGTTAGAGAGTGGTGAAAAAAAACAAAAAAAAAGCTTAATAGTGTGTATGAAAAATATTATCAGCAATAAAACAGCTTTGGGCATTTTGTTAATTTACTGTGTGTTTTATTTAGGAATAAACTATTTAGAATATATAGTTGTGATCTCCCAAAAATTTGCATCAGTTCAGTTGGGTGATTTATTTATGACTATGGGGGCAGGCTTTGTTTGTGCAAATGCTAGTTTATTAATCTTAAAAGATAAGATTAAATCAATCCATATGATGACATTTAGCCTAGGTTTAAGCGGTACGATGTTGATAATGTTACCTTGGATAGAGGTTAAGTATTTAGTTTTCATGGCTTTGTTTTTGATTGGTTGCGGTAATGGTTTGGCCGTGCCCATATCAATGGGCTATGCTCAAAAATTACTTAAAAAAGATTTGATACCCTATTTTAGTGGCTTGTTGGATACAGCTATTAATGTTTGCGCTATTGTTTCAGTTGGAATTGGGTTTGTTTTAATGAAAACGCTTGGTGCAAAAGGAGTCTTTCTGTTTGATGGTTTGTTTTTGCTGATGTCAATGCTGATATGGGTATCGTTAAATAAAAATACACTTGGAGAAATAAAATGAATTTAGCAAATAAAAGTGAAGACTCTTTTTTAAGGCATTTTTGTGAGATTAAACCCTCCGAGTGCTCTTCAATTTATTATTGGAAAGATGGAGTTCAGTGGCCAAAATTTACTTTTATTAGAGTTCATGTAGCTGAAAAATATGATGAAAAAGACTTTGAAAGTGACTCTGTATTTTTTATAGACAAATTGAAATTAAGTAAGCGAGAAATTTATATTAAAGTAAGCGATGATTTAGAAAAATCGAGCTATATTAAAGAAAACTTTAAATTAAGTGGTTCTAGGTTGGCTTATTTTTCATTTAAAAAGAATAATGGCGCATGTTCATTAGAGAAAGATGAAAAATTTGTAGAGTGCAAAAATGAAAGAGATTTAGAAAATTTTTGGCTTATAAACTCTAGTGGACGATCAAGAAAAGATCCCTTTTTAAGCCCTTTATGGCCGATTATAAAAAATTCTTTTTTAAAAGGAACCAGATACTTTGTTCTAGAAAAAAATAATATTCCAGTTTCGGGTGCTGCATTAGATATCTTTGAAGGTGGTTATAATTTATGGGGATTGGCCACTGTAGAGAGTGCAAAAAGAAAAGGATTTATGAAAAAATGTATTTATAATATTATGCAAATATGCAAGGGTGATTTTTATGCTCAAACTAATTATGATTCAATAACACATCAATATTTTTTAAAACACCATGAAGCAGAGTTTTTAGGTTCAGAAACTTGGTATGTGCATAAATAAAAAAAATATATATACCTCCCTTTTTGTTGGAATTTTTTTAGTCGTTTTATTTAAGGTTTTTCAAGAAAATAATAAGACAGTTGTAAAAGTTATTTTTGAAACAGAGTTGGAAAAAATTTTACCTTTAAAGACTCAAGCAAAAGATTGGAGCGAAGTTTCTAATCAAATTTTTGAGAGACCTTTCTTTTTTTCGAGAGAAGGTAAGTTAAAACCACAGCTTGCAGATGATTGGAATTATGAAAATAACTATAAAGATTTGATTATTAGTTTGAAAAAGAATGTGTTTTTTCATAATGGCAAAAAATTGAAAGCTGAAGATTTTGTTTATAGTATAAAAAAACTAAAAGAAATTAATTCTTATCTAGAGTCTTCAATTATGTTTGATCTAATCAAAGATGTTAAAGAAGAATCAGATTATATAGTAAGAATACTTTTAACAGAAGCGAATCACGATTTTTTATATTTTTTAGCAAGCTCTAATATTAAAATTTTTCCAAAGGATATTTTTGATAATTATAAAAAAGTAGAGGGTGCATGGGTTGGTACAGGGGCATTTAAACTTAAAGAATTTACAAATAAATCTATTATTTTAGAAAAATTTACTGATTATCGAGATAGTGTAAAAATAGATGAGCTGCATTTTGTAGTATCTAATGATCCAAAACAAGATTTGATAAATGGAAAGCTTGATCTTATTCATATAGATAGAAAAGACATAGACTTTTTTTCTAAGCAGAAAAACTATACAACTTATAGCTTTCCAATCTTGGGAAGTTTTTATGTAGGGTTTAATTTGAAAAATAAAAAATTTTCATCCGATTTTAGGCAAGCTCTTTTTTATATGTTGAATAGAAAAGAAATAGTGCAAAATGTTAAAATTGAAGATGAATTGATACCAAAAAATATTATTCCTTTTGGTATGATAGGTTATAAATCTTCAGGGAGTACTCATAATGAAAAAAAAGCTTTTGAGTATATTAATAAAATCCCCAAGCACTTATTACCTAAAAAAGAGGATTTGACGATATCTTTGCCAAGAAATGCCCATCCTATGGCGGTTTATGCAGCAAAAAAAATATCGAAAGCATGTGTTGACTTGGGGTTGCCTGAGCTTGAAATTAAATACGTTCAAGAAAACTATGGACAAGGAAAGATCGGAGATTTTTATACTCATTTGAACAAGAATAAAGATTTTAATATGTATATTCGGGCAGTTATTATGTCATACCCATCTACACTTTTTTTGTTGAAACAAGTGTTTCTTCCAGAATCTAGGATGAATTTTGGTGGTTACAGTAATAACGAAGTTTCTAAAAACTTAAGGAAAACACCTGAAAGTTTTTATAGTGAAGATTTGAGAGTATATTATGAAAAATCATTGAAGTACATTGAGGAAGATATTCCAGTTATACCTTTAGCAAATTTAAAAAATAATATTGTATATAGTAATAAGTACCCATTAAAGGTACATACTATGAGCCCTGCATTTTTTTTATATAAAGATAGTTTATGAAGCAGTATAGTATCCTCAAAAAAGTCAATACTACTTACGTTGTTATTCTTGTGTTAGCTTTTTTATTTCCGTTAGGTTTTAATGCATATTTTAATATTTCAAAGTATAATTTAGAAAAGATTAGGTTAATCAAAATTTCTAATGATTTTTCGTCAGATAAAATAAGTGAAGCATATCTTTTAAATAATTTAGCTTTGGTTAATCAAACTTTAAGAAATTTATGTGTAGAACTTGATTTAGCTACTTGTGAGTTTTTAAATTCAAAAAAGGACCAAATTTACTTTTTTAAATTAAAAAATATATCTAAAAATAGTTTATCAACATATAAATACCCTCTTATATATAACGGTAAAACTTTGGGTTGGTTAAACTTTTCATATCAACCATTGTCTTTCTGGAGAGGTTTGTTCAGTAAAAACATTCATCTAGTCCCATGGTTGGTTTTATTTATGTTTTTGAGCACCTCTTTTTTAAGGAACTTGATTAAAAGTTCTTTAGAGAGGTTTAATGATATTTCTAAAGCAATGGAAGACCCAAATCTTTCATTAATCATTGAGAATATTAAAGCTATGAGTTTTTCTATGAAAGAGGTTGAGAGTCTGAAAATTAAAATTCAAAATAATTTAGAAAAAGTTAAAGATTATGAGGAAATTTCTAAAGAAACAGAAAAGCTGAAAGTTGAAACAAGTATAGCTCGACAAGTAGCCCACGACATACGCTCACCGTTAACGGCGTTGAATGTGGTATCTAAGGATTTGTCAGGTTTACAAGAGGGGTCTCGGGTATTGTTGCGGTCATCTATTCAGAGGATACAAGACATTGCCAATAATCTAGTAAGTAAGAGTGATGTGAATGCTCAAGATGAAGGTGAAAGTTCAGAACAAGAGATATTAGAGTCAGTTTTACTATTACCTATTATAGAAGAGATAGTGTCAGAGAAAAGGTATCAGCAAAGAAGCAAAGCAGATGTGGATATTGTATTAGAGAGTGATAAAGCCTATGGTTTGTTTGCTAAAGTGGATGAGCATGTTTTAAAAAGAGTCATATCTAATCTGATTAATAACAGTGTGGAAGCATTTAAAGGTACTGGTGAGGTTGTAGTTCAAGTTGCTAAATGTTTGAATAGTGACGAGATTGTAATCAGCGTTAAAGACAATGGTAAAGGAATTCCAAAAGATGTTTTGCCAAAGTTGGGAGAAAGAGGTGCTTCTTTTGGTAAAGAAGGCCATAAAGAGTCAGGCTCAGGCTTGGGCTTGTACCATGCTAAAAGTAATGTAGAGAAATGGGGCGGGAGGTTTGTTATAGAGTCTGAACAAGGAAAAGGTACAGAGATTCAACTTTATTTGCCTAAAACAGAAGCTCCGGATTGGTTTGTGCCCAGAATTAACCTTCAAGGCATAAAAAGCATCGTTATCTTGGATGATGACGAGTCTATCCATCAAGTGTGGGATAAGCGCTTAGATGTTTACATAAAAGAACATAATATAGATTTGAAACACGCCCGCTGTCCAGAGGCATTTGAAAAGCTGGTGCAAGATAGAGAAGGTTTGTTGTGTTTGTGTGATTATGAGCTTTTGGGCTATGAAGAAACGGGTTTGGATCTTATTGAGAGGAATAAATTAGAGAATATAGCTATACTGATCACCAGCAGGTATGCTGAAGAAACTGTTCAGGGGCGCTGTAAAAAACTTGGGATAAAACTTATCCCAAAAACATCTGCGGATTTAGTGCCGTTAACCATTGAGAAAAGCCAGAACAAGGTGCAGTACGATGCAGTATTGATTGATGATGATGAGATGATTCGGAATGTATGGCAGATGGCAGCAGATGATGACAATAAGCGTATCTTAACCTTTGCGGATCCAGCATTGTTTGATGAACAGGTGAAAAAGATAGATCTTCAGACGCCAATTTATATAGATCAGAACTTAAAGAATAAGCAGCTGGGTACTGAAGTGGCAAAGAGCATCGCTAAACGAGGATTTAAAAATTTGTATTTGGCCACTGGTGAAGAGGCGTATAGAGTTAAGCAAACGCATGATACCTCCATCTTTACTAAGATTGTCGATAAAAACCCGCCTTGGGTTTAGAAAGCTTTATTTTTAAAGAGAGGCATTTGCAATGACTTTAGATATTGATCATTTTAATATCACATTGGGCGATGAAGTATTTGAAGAAATAAAAAAGTTTAAGGTGCGGGTATCAAAAAATACAACATTAAATGTACTTTCCTAAGCCTGTATTAACCAACAATGTCTGCATGCCCAGTGTTTCTGCTGGGATGATATCACATCGCAAAGAGTCTCCAATATAAAGAATAGAGTTGTAGTCTAGAGTATTAAAGTATTTTAGAGCAGCATAACAAAACCCTTCAAGGCTTGGTTTTCCAATTAATTGGTAATGTAGTTTTTTGTTTAAATCTTTAAAAGAAGAAATGAAACATTGTAATATCGAGCCTGCACATAAAGAGTATTGATTTTGTTGAGGAGAATATAAATAATCAGGGTTAACAATATAGAATGGAATATGAGAGTTAATGATTAGATAACTCATTAACTTAGAATAGTTTTCTAAAGGAATAGTAGAATCCTCACCAAGTATAATAGCATCATATTTATCAAAAGTATTCCAATAAATTTTATAGTTAGATATACGCTTATCTGATAAAATAGATGCTTCAGGTTTTCCAAAATATAAAATGTTTTTGGCATCAATTTTTTTTAGCTTAATTTTTAATAAGTCTGCTGAAGTTGTAACTCTATTGTTTGCACATTGAATTCCAAGATTTTTGAGATTAAATGCTTTTTCTTTTCCTAAAGTTGAGGAGTCATTTGATAGAAAACCATACTCGATATTTTTTGTATTTAGATATTCAAATACATCAAGTATATTTTTTGATATTTTTCTATTTATTAAAACTGTTCCATCAATATCAAAGATTATTCTTTTTGGGTTATACGACTTTAAAAGATCAACGTTTAATTTTTTTGACTTATGTTCCATATCTCAAAAAATTGTTGTTTTTTTACTGAGTGCTACAATTTATTCTACTGATTAATTCAAATTCACTTGTATTAAGTTCAGTAGCGAGTTTTGATATGATATTGCCTTCAATACAAGGTTCATAAAAGCATATATTTTTTAAGTTTGATTTGTACTTGGTAATCTTATCAAACAATATGTATCCAAAAGACATGAAGTTAGGCCCAATTAGTTTAGCTTTGCCAATGTTAGATTGGACTTCTAATATAAAATCACTGGGAAGTTTTAAAAAATTATCAAAACCTAGGTTTGATATTCCTATATATCCATCACTGGTTAACTTTGTTCTAGGGGAATATCCAATTTTATCATGTTTAGAGACTTTTTTTAACTGATATATGTCAAATTCAATTGAAATAGAACAAACAAGACCTAAGTTTTTAATCCTTATAGAATCTTTCCAAAGTCCAAATATAAGTTGACCAACTCTGGGAATTCCAACTCTGTTTTGATAATTTTTTTCAAATGTTGAAGAAGTTTCTAAAGAAACTGATGCCTTTGGGAAATATCGACTTTTAATTCCTAAAAGTTCTTTCTGAGTTGCAATGTTTTCTGATGCATATGGGTTAAGCCTATTGATATACTGAGACCATATACTTACAATATTTATTCTTGATTCATAAAGTCTTGCTAAATAACTTTCTGAATTGAGTAAATCTAAACCCTCTCTTTTAAGACCACTATCAAAAACTAAAATTGCCGATTGAGAATAATCCATATCTAATAAGATGTTTAACTCTTCAACTGACTTTATAGTTGGAAGTATATTATATTGAGAAAGTAATTTAACATCTAAGTCCCAGCCATAATATACGCAAGCGCCGCGATAGCCATTATTCCTCAAAATAATTAGGTCCTCAAGCTTATTGCAGGCAATATAAGCTAGCATGCTATTTATGTCTTCAGCAATTAGGGCGATATTATGTATGTTAAGGTTATATGCATTATCTTTTAAGAAAAGTCCGATTTTATTGTTTTTGTTGTCTTTAAATAAAGTGCTTATATTATGAAGAATCGCACTACTATTAATTTGAATTGACATATTCTATATTAATACTTTCCAATAAATCAAAGTACTGGTCTTTTATGGCTCTAGTTGAGTCACCTAAAATGATAAAACTACCTAATCTACAATCATTGTCAGTGAGTTGTTCAATAGCAATCGGAAGTTTAACAGTTCTCATAAGTTCAAAGTTATCTTTGCAATATGTGATGCTTTCAATGTGGCCCAGATGTTTTGGAATAATCTGACCCATAGCTTTAATATTATTAGATAATTTTTTATGATTAATATTAATTGGATTAGATAAATAAGAATTAATCCAAAGATCTGCTACATCTATGTTTAATGTTTCATATATAAGTTCAACAATCCTGTCGCCAGGCAATCTTGGATTAATTTCTATGAGTTTAGCAATACCATTATCAATTTTAAACTCAATGTGTGCAACTGAACAATCTAGGTTAACAGAATTTAACCAGTTCAATATAATTGAACGATTTACTTCTTGGTTGGGAATAGTAACATTGCAAATATCCAAAAGTTCAACGCAGTTTTCATTAATATGTAAGTCTTTTGAAGTGTATTTTTTAATATAAGTAAGTATTTCCCACTGGTCTTCATTCCAATAACACTCTGCAGAGTACTCAATGCCCTCTATAAATTCTTCAATTTGACAGCCACGTTTAAACTGATACCCATAGTTGTTTTTTTTCTGATCAAAATATAAAGGAGAGACTCTATTTAATTCGTTTTGATTGCTTACAACATAAACATCACAGCTTCCACTGCCATTGATAGGTTTAATAATTGCCGGATATGTTTTCCAATGGTTTACATCTTCACTTTTATCAATGCTTTTATAATCAACAGATGATTTTGAATTATTGGTTAATTTTCGTGTTTTATCCTTGTATTTACAATTACATATAGCATTGTATTTAGGGCCATAGCCTTTAAGGTTTGCGTTGATTTGAGAACATACTTCTAATTGATAATCTCCGGGAGCAATTAAACAATCAATATTATTATTTTTACAAAGCTTTGTTACTTCATCAACTGAATATGAATTTCCTACAATTAAAGTTTCAGTTAAAAGCGCTGGATTAAGTTCAAGATGGTGATACTTATTGATGTCCGTTGTTATAAACACTGCTTCAAAATTATTCTTTTGCAGTGCCTTAATTAAGAACCAGCCATTACCTGAAGAATTTGTTTCTAATATACCAATTTTCATATCATCCTCCTAAAAACTATCTAAAATACGATTCATTTCATTCCCCACAATATCAATATCATTGATTTTACATGATTCTAATGGCATACCCAGTATACTTCTTACACTATCCTGGCATTGTTTTGTAAAATGAACGGTGCCTTCTGCGTCAATTTTTTCTATTCCATCGTACTTTTGACCTTCAATATTTACTCTTATCATTTCATTTAATTCATTATGATTATCGTAGTGAACAGAGTTGGTTGATGGATTTATAGGATATCCTCCTTCAAGACCATTTATTCCTGGAGCATGAATATTGCCTAAATTAAAACCAAGCTTAGTTAAAATAACTGAAGCTGCAGAATGTGCGGTCATTGTTTGTCCCTCTAGACCGGTAATTCTCTGAAATTTATGGTAGGTATTTTTTAAAATAAAATTTTTGTTTGACTCTATATCTAAAGATCTACCTTCTATGTTAGCTTTAATATAAATTGGAGCTCCATTCGTAGTGCCTGATCTAGTTATTGGAAACCCAGCGGCATGATGTCCTGCAACTTTTAAATTGATTTTTTCTGGATTAACATTAAAAAAATCTGCAATTGAATATTTTATTGCAGGAACTGAGTTAGCAATATTCCCAATTCCAATACTTGGTGACATGTCATAACGCTTTAAAACTGGATTAGTCACGTCAGGATAACAAGCATTGATCACATCTGTTTTTATTTTTATATCATTCAGTATTTTCATTAACTTTATCGTATTAGGTGCAAGAAAAGGATACCAAGCACCGGGTAAAACTGATTTTAGTTCTGCATACCTTTTAGAATTACTATTTTTCCATAAAGGTCGAAGTGGAGCAGTTTGCAATATATAATCTGGTGATATTTCACTAAGATACGTAGAGATTTGATCAGAATTATTTAAATCACCTTCTTTAAATTTAATAATACTATATTTGTTTATTTGTGCATTTGTCAGTTTAAGATGATTGATCCTTTTTTTTACTGACTCGTAATTTCTAGATATGATCCATAATTCTATATTAGTTCTTGCGGTTACAATCCGTAAGGTTTCATAGGCTAAGTTTCCAAATCCGAATACTAATAGTCTTTTCATTTTAATGATCTCCTAAAAATTTATCTATGATTGGAAATACTTGTGTATTAAATATTTTTATTATCTTTTCCGTGCCCATTTTGAATACTTCTCCACCCTTTTCTTTATAAGATTTAATTTTAGAACTATTTATTTTAGAATCTCGCTCAAGTTTAGTTTGATAATCATAGTGATCAGATGCACCATAGCAACCATAGGCTAGTCTATGGTAACCAGGTAATCCATGTGAAGAACCAGGAGCAAATGATACTTTTGCATATTTTTGTAAGTAAAGAGTAATATCTACATCAGTGTTTAATTTCTTTTTTCCATCTTTCTTAAATTTTAAGGCGTTGAATGAAATTAAAAGAGAATGTCCAGAGTATGGTGAGTGAGCAATCTCAATGGGGTCATAGTCAATAATAAATTTATTTTTAGCCTGTACATTATAAGAAATGATTTCTTCTTCAATTTTTCTTACGCGATCTTTTAAGCATTGATTGTTTTGAAGATAGTACCAGTTTGGTGATCTTAATGCCGTTATAGCAGCATGTTGATTGATCATAGTTACAGTGCCATATGTTAGGCGGTTATAATTTTTGAGATCATTAACGATTTTTTTGCTTCCACACATCCAGCCAAGCCTTAAATTAGCCAAGTTAAATTTTTTTGAAAGCCCTGAGCACACAAGAATAGGGTTTTTTAAGTGTTTTGATGAGGCAATAAGTTTGCTTTCTTCTTTAAACTCTGTTCCTCCAAAAACATTATCTTCAATAATTGTAATGTCGTATTTACCAAGCTCTTTAGCAAGGGAATCGATTTCATTTTTTGTATACACCGATCCAGTATATCCTGGATTGAATAAGACCAGTGTTGATACTTTTGTCATGCTGTATTTTTGGCAGTAGTGATTAATTTCTTTAGGAGTAAGTTTAAAATCATTATCTTTTCTTGTTTTAATTATATGGAGAGGAAGGTTGTTTTCGTGACACCAAGCAATAAGAGGATGGTAAATAGGAGCCGAAGTTAAAACGACTGAATTTTTTGGACATATTTTATTTAAATAGCTAGTTATGATTCTTGTTACACTGCCTTCTATACTGATATTTTTACTTAGATGCTCAGGAACTCCTTTTTCATTATATGACTTAATAATAATTGACTCCAACTCTTCATGGACTTTTAGATGGTGATAATCTTCAAGTGAAAATCGTTTTGCATCATACACTGCTTCACAAATCTGTTGTGTGACTTCAAAGTAAGGCCTTCTACAACCATCTCCATGTGAAAATGAACTGATGTTTGGTGAAAACATTGACTCAGAGTAAAGTTCGCCATCTATATTTTTTCCTTCAAGCGCAAGCCTTGCGTTTGATAATATTTTCATATTAGATTTATACATTTATAATCCTTTTTGTTGATGATTGGTAAAATGATAGTGATCCAAAAATAGAAATAAATAGAAAAATGCTTAAGCTTACTATTAGGTTTTTGTTTACAATAATTGCACCAAGGTACTGTCCAGCTCCTAATCCAAAACCACTGCAAAATAAGTTGTATTCAGCCATAGATGATAATTGGTCTAAAGATGAACTCAAAACTTCATTCTGAATGTGTACTGAACAAATAATTTCTCCTAGAGAAAATATTACTGCTGAAAATATAATAATATATGCATTTAAATTTGGATTAACTCTAAGAGAAGCCAATCCTATAAATGTTAATAGAAAACCTAAAAAAACCATATGATGTGATTTTTTGGCTTTAAATAGTTTAATAACAAAATAGCTCAAAGAAACTATAATTGAAGAATTTAAAAATAGATAAAATGAAGTCCAATATTTACCATTAGAAATAGATTTTAAAAGTAAAAGAGGTATAAAACTATAAAGCATACCTGCTAAAACAAAGTAAGCGAGTCCAGACAATAGTAACCCTATATTTTCAAAAGGTCTTTTTCTAGCTTTATTGATTGAGTTTTTTTTAATTTGCTTGCCTGAAACAGATATGCTGATGCACATGGCAATAAAAAATAAAGCACTACTCATTAATATTGTTTTTGAATAATTATAGCGGGCAATTAAAAATGAAAATCCCAAAGGAGCTAAAGTACCACTAAGTCCCAGTACAATATGGAGTTGCGATAGCATTGCTTTTAGAGAAGTGTTTTTGCCTGACACTTTAGACGCAACTACTCGTGAGCTGATCACGTAAAATGAAGAAAATAATCTAAATATTAGAATCAAGCATGAAAAAATAATAATACTAATTGCATATTTTTCCGAGATTCCAAGCATTGCTGTGGAAAGTGATAAAATAAAAATTGATCCAGTAAAAACGCTAAAAACATTAAATGATAATGTGGAAGTGATAATTAAATAGCTTGCAATTGCACCAATATAGGTAGAAGCCATTAGAATAAACCCAATGTTTTTGGATTCTATTTTAAATTCAGTAGACCCAATGGATATTAAATATGGAAATATCATCTGAGTTGCTAAAGCTACAAGAAAACAACAAAAAAGAAATAAGATAGCCTTATGATTCATTACAAAGACTAAACATTTCAATTTATATGCCAAAAAAAAGCACTGATTCTCTAACAATAAGTAGAGTTATATAAATTTAGTCCAAAAATTGGACATCACGGTGTCATATTTTGGACAGTATTAATCTTGATATTCAAAAGTTATTTTTGAGATCAGTTCTTTACATTTATTCATGGCTGACTGAGCAGTATTTCCGGTGCAAATTACATAACCAACCCTATCATGAGATGATCTTACAATTGGTGTTGTATCTCCTGGTTTAAGATTAATATTGATTTCTACAACATTGGGTTCAAATTTATATTTTGTTAATCCTGAAATTGATTTTAATATTTTATTAGGTGGTATATTGAAATAACGTATTGCAGCTCCCCGCAAACTCTTAATTGACTCTGAGGGTATCTCCATAAGTTTTAAAGGCCATTTTATGGCGTAGTCATATAAATCATGTCCTGTCGATAGCCTTACAAGATTTGCAATATTATCTCCGCCATTTCGATTATGGGTTTCAATTATGTATATAGTTTTATCTTTAATTATAATTTCGGTATGAGCTAAACCATCTTTGAGTTCCATAATATCTAAAAATTTTGAAATATACTCTTGCAAATATTTATTGCTTACTGAGAGTTTAGTTGGCAATTGATGACCTATTTCAATAAACTCCCCATCATATTCATTTTTTGCGAGGGCTTTTTTTGTAACTGAAAATATCCTATGATTACCATTAAAACTAAATGTTTCTATTGAGTATTCATTGCCGTCAATATACTGTTCAACAATTAAATCTGATTCAAATATTTTTTTATTCAGTTGATGTATATCTTCCAAACAGTCTATTTTGTAGATATCTTTACTACCAGAACCTTCAGTTGGTTTTAAAATAAAAGGATAATTCTTTCCATGAATAAATCTAATTAAATCATTGAAAGAGTGTATTATACAATAATCTACATTATTAAAGCCATGTTCAGTAAGTTTTTTGCGCATTAAATGTTTATTTTTAATGCACTCAACAGACTTTATCGATGTACTGACAATATCAAGTTTTTCGTTTAATACTGCGGTGGGATAAAGACCTTTTTCAGTAATAGATAAAACATGCTCTATTTTTTGGTTTTCGTTTATTTTTTTAAGCTTTTTTAAAGTATTTGGCGAAGAATAATCTGAAACATATATTGTTTTAGGGTCAATGATCTTTAATTTTGGGTATTTTGTTTTATTATTTAAGATCAATATATAGTCAATATCAAGTAATTTTGCTCTGTCACACAACACTTCATTTGCTCCGAGGAGTACTATTAATTTTTTTCTCATAAATCTTCCTTTTGCAGCTGTTTATCCGCTATAAAATGCAAAATTAATACCAAGCAATAAAAAGTGAATTAAAGGAAATATTAATTTAGGCTAGATCGCACCGTATATTAATGCATGAACATAACCTGCTTGCAGCAACGGTTATGTTTGCCTTAATAATGAATTTTTAAAACCTTGGATTGTGTTAAATATAAAAAAACACAAAAAAAAGTAACGATTGCCCCTTGACTTATGGTCGCGGATGGTTAACTTAGCCGCAGTATTTGCAGTGCGTAAGTGCTGAGGTATGGTTTTTTTGTTAACTATTTAATTATTAAGGTTTTTTATGCCGCTTTACGATTATCAATGTTTAGACTGTGACAAGCATTTTGAAGTATTTTGTAAAGTTACTGATACAGCCAATATAAAGTGTGAGGCCTGTGGGTCTTTACAGGTTAAAAAAGCAGTATCAGCGCCTTCTTTTCAACTAAAAGGAGGGGGATGGTATAAAGATGGCTATGCCAGTGTGCCAAAGACTGATTCAAACAGTCCAAAGCCAACATCTGAAGCCAAAAGCCAAAATAATAAAAGTAGTGAAGCAAAAAATAGTAGTTAACCCTGTCAATAATAAGGATGGATGTATGAATATTAGACCTTTACACGACCGTGTTCTTGTCAAAAGACTTGACCAAGAAGAAAAAACCCAAGGGGGTATCATTATTCCTGATTCAGCAAAAGAAAAGCCTATGCAAGGTGAAGTCGTTTCTGTTGGATTGGGCAAAGTGCTAGAAGATGGTAAAACCCGAGAAATGCAAGTTAAAACTGGGGATAAAGTTTTATTTGCAAAATATGCAGGTACAGAAGTAAAAATTGGTGGCGAGAATCATTTGATTTTCAGCGAAGATGAAATCTTGGGTATCATTGAATAATAAATTTAAATTAAGTGAGGAAATAAAATGTCAGCAAAAATTATAAGTTTTGGTGAAGAGGCTAGAAAGTCTGTTCAAAACGGTGTTAACACTTTAGCCAATGCAGTAAAAGTTACTTTAGGGCCACGTGGCCGCAACGTGGTGGTTGAAAAAACCTTTGGTAGCCCAACCATTACCAAAGATGGTGTGACTGTTGCAAAAGAAATTGAAATCTCAGACAAGTTTGAAAACATGGGCGCACAAATGGTAAAAGAAGTGGCTTCAAAAACTTCTGACAGCGCCGGTGATGGAACAACAACAGCAACTGTTTTAGCCCAAGCTATTTTTCAACAAGGGTCTAAAATGGTATCAGCCGGTTCAAATCCAATGGATCTAAAGCGTGGTATCGATAAAGCAGTTGAAGCCATTGTAGGTGAATTAAAATCCATTTCTAAAACTATTTCAGAAAACAGCGAAATTGCGCAAGTGGGTACAGTTTCTGCCAACGGTGACAAAGTGATTGGTGACATCATTGCTGATGCTATGGACAAAGTGGGTAAAGAAGGCGTGATTACTGTAGAAGAAGCCAAGTCTATGGAAACAAGCTTAGATGTGGTTGAAGGTATGCAGTT
Source organism: bacterium (assembly GCA_022763185.1). Classification (NCBI taxonomy): domain Bacteria; species bacterium. The sequence continues at coordinate 78,819 of JALEGL010000014.1, forward strand.
TGATCGTGGTTATCTTTCTCCATATTTTGTAACCGACTCAGAAAGAATGGAATGTGTCTTAGAAGATCCATATATTCTAATTCATGAGAAAAAAATCTCTTCAATGAAAGATTTGGTTCCAGTTTTAGAGAAAATTGCTCAGTCTGGTAAACCCATTGTTATTATTGCAGAGGATATTGAAGGTGAAGCTTTAGCAACCTTGGTTGTGAATAAGCTCCGTGGTTCATTGAAATGTGCCGCAATCAAAGCACCAGGCTTTGGTGACAGAAGAAAAGCTATGTTGGAAGACATTGCTGTTTTAACTGGTGGTAAATGCATTACTGATGATTTAGGCATTAAGCTTGAAACTATCAGTGTAGAAGATCTTGGCCAAGCCAAACGCGTTGTGATTGACAAAGAAAACTCAACAATCGTTGATGGTATTGGAACCCGTGATGAAATTGATGCACGCGTTAAGCAAATCAAAAACCAAATTGAAGCTTCTTCATCTGATTATGATAGAGAAAAACTTCAAGAACGTTTGGCTAAATTGATTGGCGGCGTGGCAGTGATCAATGTGGGTGCTGCAACTGAAACTGAGATGAAAGAGAAAAAAGCAAGAGTTGAAGATGCAATGTATGCTACCAAAGCTGCTGTAGAAGAAGGTATAGTGCCTGGCGGTGGAACTGCATATATCAGATGCTTAAAAGCTCTTGATAAAATTGACGTGACAGGTGACGAGAAATTTGGTGTGGACATCATCCGTAAAGCGGTTGAAGCCCCATTGAGACAAATTGCTCATAACGCAGGTACTGAAGCGTCTATCGTTCTTGCAAATGTAGCAGAGGCTAAAGAAGCCAGCTATGGCTACAATGCAGGTACTGAAGAGTATGGTGATATGATCAAAATGGGTATCATTGATCCTACCAAAGTATCTCGTTTGGCCTTACAAAACGCAGCATCAGTAGCTTCACTGTTATTAACAACAGAAGCATTGATTGCTGAAAAACCAGAAGAAAATAAGCCAGCTGCTCCAGCTGCCCCTGATATGGGTGGCATGGGCGGAATGGGCGGCATGGGTGGAATGTACTAACATTTCATTTATGTTAAGCCTCTGATGCTTAGCTTAAAAAAGGCCGTGCTTATAAAACAGCACGGCTTTTTTTTTGCTTTGTCAGTATGCCTATAAATTAAAGCGCTGTGTATAAAAAAATATGCGTTTTTTTTAAACTTGGTATGCTTGTATCTTATGTCTTTTACGATTAATAACTGTTCTCTTGTTTTTCCTCTATATAATGAGCAAAGTAGAGTTAAACAGCTTGTTGAAAAATTAATATTAGAGATTGATGCTGCATCAAAAAATTTTGAAGTTATTTTTGTTCTGGATGGCTGTAAAGATAAAACTCTAGAGTATCTAAAAAATGCGCTTAAAGATAACGCAACCTTTGTATACAGCGTTGCAGCATTAAAAAAAAATTTGGGAAAAGGTGGAGCTATTCGCCATGGTTTTGCTTTAGCTCAATATGAAAATCTAGCGTTTTTAGATGCTGATTTATCAATTGGTATCAAAGATCTTTCTGAAGCGTTAATGCAGTTTCAACAAAATCCATCTGCAAGTTTGTTGATGGCACAAAGACAAAATGTTTTAAAAAATAAAGGGCATCAAAACCCCCAACGACGTTGGGCCAGTTTTGGGTTTCGCTGGCTGGTCTGTAAAATGTTTTTTAAAAAAATAATTGATACCCAAGCCCCTTTAAAAATTATAAAACAAAGTGCCTACAAAAAAATAGAATGTCTTTTATCTGAAAATGGATATTTATTTGATATTGATTTATATTTAGCAGCGAATATAGAGGGTTATACTACCGTTGAGTACCCAATAGCCATCTGGTTGAATAAAGATGATTCAAAAATAAGGCTGTTAAGAGATTCACTAAAAATGTTTAAAAGTTTAGTGGCTTTAAAGTACAAATACATGAAGATAAACAGTGCTAGTAGAGTTGAGTAATGGAGGAAACAGGAATGTATAGGAAAAATGGGTTTACAATTTTAGAGTTGGTTGTGGGTGTGGCTATTGTGAGTTTATTGGCAGCAGTTTCCATTTCTTCTTATCAAAAGTACGTTAAGCGAGCTAAAGAGGCTGAAGGCTACATCATGCTGCGTAAAATAGTAGACTCTGAATTGGCTTTTGCAGCAAGTCCTTTATACACAAATCAATCAGGACAAACCTGCCGTTTTTATACAGGCTTTATTCAAGTTAAATCATACCATGAAGATAATAACAATAACAATTGGTACTCCGCATTACCTCCAAAAGGTAAAAAATCAGACACCATAAGTTTTTATGGTCGAGATATGAGCGCGAATACCGTTATGCCCAATCAGTTAGGGCACTGTGCTGCTGCGCCGATGGTTACTGGTTACGGCTTATATGATGCGCCGCAACTTTTAAACTTAGGCGATTCATACCAAAGATTTGCATCCAACAGCTCTCTCCTGAAAAGTGATTACTTGGAACCAGGCTATTTTTTATATACTGCAACCAAGAGTAACTCTGTTGCTGCAGAAACAGGTTATCAACACGCATACATGGTGCAAGCGATTGCAGATTTGGATGGTGTCAGCCCAGATAGCGGAATTGGAGCGATGGAGTGGTTGGCGGATATTAATTTATCAAAAACCTATTACACCATCCTTGCCCGGGGTATTTATATTGATGCTAATGGTGAGCCAAAGGCACAACCTGGAATATATAAGCAAAGAGAGCAAGCTTATTCTGCTGCAAGCTATGAATCTTCTACATACTATGGTGGTGGATCTTCAAGCAATAACTGTGATTATCTAGAAGAAGTTTACGGTATTGATTACTGTAATAAGTACTATTAACGACAAAAGATAGGCTTTTTAAAAAAAGGTGTTTCAATGATTTGCAGGCTGCGATCATGCTCTATTTTAAACTGAGCATCATCAAAAATGAAATATTGTTTAAGTTTAGGAATCCAGGTTTTTCCTAAGTTTTTATGCTCATTAATTTTTTTAAGACCACCTTGTGACTCATTTTCAATAAATATTTTTATGTTAATTTTATGCTGCTTCAAAAGAGCTCTTATTTTTTGTTCATAAACTTCAGGTAAAATGAGTATACCCTTATTTTGATGGATGTGTTTTATAGCGCAAGCAACAGCTTCATCATCAAACTTTGGATGCATGTAATACAATTTATATTCTGATATTTTATTTGAAAACAAAATATTCTCATAAAATGTGACAAACTCCATGTCAGACAAAGAATTTCTTACTTTTGCACCAAGTTCAGCATAGAGTAATATTGGAGTTCTTAAGTTGTTATGGACTAAAGGAACGGCATAAACTGTCCACCAGTAACTTTTTGAGACGATTTGTAAGGGATGTGATGTGTTTTTCAAAGTTGCACACAAGCCTTTTTTAGCTTTTGTCGGGCAAGCAATAAAACCTATATTAAACTCGTTAAGAATTTCAACATAACCATCCAAACCAACAGACTGAAGTAGAAGGTCATTGTGGTATTTAGGGATATAAAATAAGCCGCCTGGTTTTTCCAATATCAATTGACTTCGGACAGGTTCTATCAGTTGCTGAATAACTGAGTTTTCATGGTAGCCGTTAAAATCAATTTTAATGGCACTGCGCACAGCTTGAATTTTAAGGTCAGAAGCTACTGTCCGAGCCACCCAATTATCATTAAACGTAGGTACCATAAAGACCTTGTCTTTATATATTGAATGCTGTTGCTGAAATTGACGGATGTCATGAACAAGAGCTTTGTTTTCAGTATGATAATGGCGGTTGACAAAGATTGTATTGTAATTGCTTAAAAATATGAGGCTGTTAAATCCAAGGAAAATTATACCTAATGTCAAAGGACTTACACATTTTAACTTTGATGTTTTTAAGTTGTCTTTATATTCAGCAGCTAAAACTAGAAATGTTGCAATAACCACATAAGGCCAGTATCGAGAAAATTGTATGGGTAGGTTGGTCAAAAAATTAAAGACTTCAAAGTCTCTGAGAAAATCATGGCTTAAAGTCCAAAAAATACATTGTGAAATAAATAGAAAAGCAATGGTCCAAAAAATTGTATACTTAAAGCGGCGTAAATAGAGCAAAGAAAGAATGATTAAGCAGTATGTGTAGAGTAAACTGGCTTCAATGTAGTGATATAAAGCCATGGTTTTCATTTTAGACGGTGAAAAGGTCGTGATTTTTGTAAATGGGATGAGCCAAGGGCTAATGCTTAAAAGGGCCAATATAAAAGGGATGTAGCGTTTAAACTGTTTAAGTCTGTCTGTATAGATGATGTATGCAAGGACAGATAGACTTAAGGGGAAGGCAAGAATATTTGACCAATAACATAAGCTTAAAAATAATGTTGAGGCTGCAAGATTTATCCAGTTGATATTTGAACGAATTATCAGCCTGGTAAACGTAGAAAAAAGACATGTAAATAAAAGTTGAGCATACAGGCCAACAATAATAACAGAAAAATAACTGACGCCTTTTTCAGGCATGGAGTAATCACTGAACAGAACAGCGCTTAGTGTGAGCCAAAAAAACCAAGATATATGAATATTTTCACTGTAAGGTCCTATGCAGTACTTAAACCATTGTTGGATTTCATATAAGAGGTATAAAAAACAAACAAAAATGATCATCATGCAAGCTATTGCCCAGGGCAAGCCAAAGATTATGGATAATATTGAGCATAAAATATGGAATAGGGGAGGATATTTATCGGGGAAACGGGCATTGTAGCCAATTTCTGGAACTTTATTGCTTAACAGGTTTTTTATGCCACCTTCTTTAAGTTTTTGCGTGTATATTTCACCAAACATTTGATGGGTTGGGCCATCAACACTATTGACTAAGGCATCTGGATAATAATTAACAATGGAAAAGAGGTTGGGCCCGGTGAATATAAGGATTTGTACTAAAATTAATAACAGTAAAGCTGCTCTAGACTGAACAAGGCGTGTAACAAAGTTAGATGAAAAGTGTTGTGTGAGTTTCATGATGTTAATTTCCAAAAAATCATATTATTGAAGCCATACAATTAAAATGATTTTATATGTAAAAAAAATTATAGACACAAGGTTGATGCACTTTTTAGTAAATTTAATGTATTTTTAATAAGATAAAAACGTAATTTGAAAGCTGAGCATAAATTTGTTATTCAGAGGGGTCATGACTTATAAGCAGCTCATTGAGAAATTAAGAAATGTATGTGTGTGTAACAATACCGTTGTGGATAGTACGCAGATCAAACAGTACTTTTTAGGTTTAGATAAGTCCGATGAAGATTTACAAAAAATACTCAATGAATACAGCTATGCTCAACTGCCAGTGAACGCAGTGATTCATAGAGAACAGGGGTTTGAAATTAAACTTCTGCAAACGGGAGTTGATTTTGACAGTGAAATTCATGACCATCCTTATCGAGATGTTCATGGTTATGTGGTTGAGGGAAGTATCAATATGACTGTTTTTGACTTAAAAAAGCAAGTCAACCCTGAATGCAAGCAAATAGAAAAGGTGTCTGAACAAAATTACAATGAAGGCGATTACTTTTTAATTGGTAGAGACAAAAACAACTATCATCGTGTTAAAAGTGATCAGCCAGCAGTTGTCCTTGAGCTGGTAACTCCTGCAATCACGGCCAAGTTAGATGAAGATACTTTAAAATATCAAGTTGATAAGGTGTTGGAAGGTGACCTTATTCAGGTTGTGAAACTTGATGATAATGTGGCGTAACATAGAGCTTAATCGAATAACTGCTGGGTTGTTTTTTTTCTGTATTCAAAGATTTTCATAATATCTTTAAGAATCCAGTTGCCCAGTGCAAGCAAGCCCAGCCGACCAAAAGGGATTTGATAAATGACATCGTCCAACATCAGTGTTCCCTTCGAATGGGGTTCAAATGCATGCGTATGTTCCCATTGTTTGTAAGGACCTTTTTGCTGAACATCTGTAAACGAGACATTTTTTTCCCAGGCTTTAATTAATGTCCGCCATCGTGTGGGTACACCGTGAATTTTAAGCTTGTAGTTTATTATAGTGCCTTTTGTAATGTTTGGCGTTGATTGATTGAGGACTTTAAACTCAAGCAGGGGTGGGGTGATTTTTTCTAAATTTTTTGCTTCACAAAAAAATGGAAAAATTGCGTCAACCGGTTTATCAAACCATTGTGAGGCACTGAAGATTTGTTGATACCGTTGACTATGCCATGCATAAAGGTCTTTAAATGCACTGTCTAAATCAGGGTATTGAAATTCAAAGTCATGATCTAGCAATTTTTGCGAGATGACTTTCTGGCTGCCTAGAGCCAGGATAGACATTTCACCCAATAGCAGTTTAAGTGCAAGTGAAGGAACAGGCAAAAAAGGTTTTTGCTGCAGTGTTTTTGCCAATTTTTGCGTAAAATCACGATTGGTCACAGCTTGGGGAGCCACAATATTAATGGCGCCTTGAATTTTTGATTCATTTAGGCAAAAAAGCGTTGCTTTGACCAGGTCGTCGATGTGAACCCAACTCATCCATTGTTTGCCATGCCCAATTTTACCTGCTAGACCCGTTGAAAATAAAGGCCCCATTTTTTTTAAAAAGCCGTCACGAGGGTCAAAGACTAAGCCAAATCTTAAAAGCACTCTTCGGCAATGCTTTTCAAGCGGTAAAGAGCTTTTTTCCCATTGTTCACACACATCAGAAAGAAAGCCTGTGCCTTTGGGTGAGTTTTCATCAAAAGCTGTATCCATGCAGTAAGGGTAATAGCCAATAGCAGCGGCAGACAGAAAAGTTTTTGGGTAATCGCCTATACGATCAAAGTAATCAACCAAGGCCTCTGTTGTCTTTACCCTTGAATCAATAATGATTTGCTTTTGTTTTTTAGTCCAGCGCCCTCCAGCTATGGATGCACCTGCAAGGTGGATAACCGCATCAATATTCAAGTTATGCTTTAGTTTTTTTAAATCATCCCAGCTGTAATACGCGCAAGGCAAAGTAAATTGCTCTCTGAAAGTTTTTTCTTCTGATCGACCGACAACGATAAGATCATGGTTATTTTTTAACAAAGCCAAGCTCAACTTACCGCCGACAAAACCTGTGGCACCTGTAATTAAAATAGTCATGGCGTATCTTTTAATGCTTTTTCAATAGCAGTTAGAATTTTAGCATCCATTGGATCGGTTGATGAACGAAAGCGAGCGACAACCTCTTGTTTGCGATTCACTAAAAATTTTTCAAAATTCCACTGAACATCGATTGATTTTCCATCCTTTGGCGCCATTTGAGTAAGTTGATGAAATAAATCACTTTGCTCATCACCCAGAGCATCTCTTTTAGAAAGTATGGGAAAAGTAACGGTGTAACCTTTTTCAGCAAGAAATTGCTTTATTTCTTCGGCTGTACCGGGCTCTTGGTTGCCAAAGTTATTGCAAGGTATAGCAATAACTGTAAAGCCCTGAGTTTCATAACGTTCATGCAGCTGTTGAAGTTCTTTGTACTGACTGGTGTATCCGCAGTAGGAAGCGGTGTTAACAAATAAAATAACTTTACCAGCAAAATCATTAAGATTTATTTTTTGGCCGTTAAGCAGGGTTGTGGTTTGATTAAGAAGCATGGCATGTCCTTTCTTTGCTGCATAAGCTGTGTTTAAATGTGCTGTGAAAAAAACAGACACGCACAAAAAACTTTTAAACACTGATTTAATCATCTTCATCCTCAGTAACAGTAATGTTTTCATGGTGGCTATTGTTTTGTGATTGAGATGAAGTTTTGTCTATTTTGGAACGCTGTTTTTTTAAAAAGCTTCCAAGCGCTTCTAGACCATCAATTGAAAAATCAAGAGAGTCTTTGGCCCATGTCTTATCTTTACTGTTGCAAGCAAAGTATTCTTTGAGTAGGCCATAAACTTCGCTGAGGTTTTGTTTAATATCAGACTCGATATCTTTTTTGTTGCGTTTCATGCGGATGCTCCTTTGGTAAAGGTGATGTTTAAATGTTCTTTTTTTATTTTTGCGCTTAAAATTTTTTCATTCAAGATTGCGCGAGGCAGGAGTAGTTGTCTTTTAAAATTACCTACCCGGAGAGTAAGGTAGTCTTGGTGACGGTTTAAATCAATGGATTTTTGTCCAAGATTCGGGGTTTTTAAGGTTAAGGTATACTGGGTTTCATCTTCAGTGATTTTAAAAGGAGCTTCTGAGCTAAGCGTTGAGCTTGCGTCTTGATTAGGGTAAAGTTCAGTGCCAATGGTTTTTAGATTTTCAAGCCCAATCATTTCTTGAGAGTACCACGGAACCTTTCTTAGAGGGACTTGGCCGAAGTGTTCATTCAAACTTGAAATATGTTTTTGTTGCACCTCATACCAAGTATTGTGGAGAGCATTGTCTTTGTTGATGACTTTATTGATGATAATGAGGTCGCACATCACACCATACAAAGAAAAGTAGGTAAAGGCGCGCTGTGTTTCACGAACAATCATTTTTTCAGGTGAGGTTACCAGCCGGACAGAAGTGACTTTTGGATCAAGTAGAATTTTTTCTACGCCGTTGAGTCCATCAAAGAGCTTCTCAATGGCAGCAAAATATGTTTCTTCCGGCATGGGAAGTTTGGTGAGGGTTTTAGCTATAGGGCGAATGGCTTTTAAAGCAGTACGCTCCACTTTAAAAATTTTCTCCATGTACCACTCTAAGGTGGTAGGAAGGCTGACAAAACGTAATGATTCTCCGGTAGGGGGGCAATCAAGAACAAGCACATCGTACGTGTTCTCTCGAACAAATTGATTTATGTACAGTAAGGCCACAACATCTTCCATTCCCGGAAACACGGCCAGTTCTTGTGCTACAACATTGCTTAGCCCTGAGGTTTTAAGCACAGCTGAAAAAAAAGAGTAGATGTCTTTCCAGTATGTTTTTAATTCCTCTTGCACATCTATTTCTTGGAAACTTAGATTTGGAGAGAGTTCTTGAATGCGACCATTTTTTTTGTCAAACAAGTCACTGGGCAAGTCTAAAGCATCAGCCAAGGAGTGAGCGCTGTCCAGTGATATAAGGTGTGTTTTTTTACCTTCTTTAGCGCAGGCAGCAGCTGTAGCTGCCGCAACCGTTGTTTTGCCTACGCCGCCTTTGCCTGAAATTAATATTACGCGAGGCATTATGACGGATCCTTGTCTTGTTTTGGATTTATCTCACAAACGTTTTTTTTAGGGAGGTAAACCCTAAGTTTAGCAAAGCAAGCGTAAGCAATTTTTGCCAAACCATAAATGATCGGGAGTTTAATAATTTTTGAGAAATACGGATAAGGTTTGGGTAAGTGGTTCCAAATTAAAATAAACGAGTCAACGCCTTTGTAAACTGTTCCATGTTCATCAATGGTGTGCAATGACGCGTCGACCTCTTGTGCTGTAAGCTGATATTTCTCGGCGTCAAAGCCTGGTTCAGCGATATTGATCCATTCGATACGGCTGTTGTGCTTTTTATAAAGATTAACTTCTCCATCGCATACATAGCATGCGCCGTCATAAAATGCTTTGACCATGTCTTCTTTTTAGTTTAATATTGATTAAAAATCAAATTATATTTTATATATTTGATTTTATTGATTATTGTTAATATAGGAAATGTAGTTTTATGATTGCTAAACAAGAAAATATTAAAGCTAAGGCCTTGTTTCATCCTGTCGTCAATGAATTTGCTCAGGCAGTGGGGGATTTCATCGCTTATTGGGGCTTCTCTGAAACAGATGGAAAAATCTGGTCATATATCTATATCCAAGAAGAGCCCGTAGAAACCCCAGATATTATTGAGTTCGTTAAAAAAAGTAAGGCAAGTGTGAGTATATCCATTACTAAGCTTTTGAACTATGGTTTGATTGAAAAAAAGAGCCTGGGTCGAGCTGGAACTGTGCGTTATGTGGCTGCTCAGGACGTATCTAAGGTTATTTTTTCAGTTTTAAGGCAGCGCGAGTTGAAGTTGTTGAGTCATGCCAAAGAATCGATGGAGTTATTGCAAGCAACCAAAGCAAACTGCAAAACCATGCCAAACCTTTCTCAGCAAAAGCTTGATGAACTTCAAGACATGATTGAGCTCAGTCACAAAATTCTTAAATTGATTTTATCCATGGATAAACAAACTATCCACGGGCTCAATACAATGCTGCGTGGCTACATTAACTTAAAACAATCAAAGTTGGTTAAATCTTAAATTTATGATTTTGGATAAGACAGAAAAAATATGTTTGTCGTGTTATCGTTATTTTAGCTACAGAAAAAAATGGGCAGGTGTTTGGAGTGACGTCAAATACTGCAGTGAAAAATGTAAAAAATATAAACTGAAATACAAAGACCATGAATACTGTGTTCAATTAAAGCTTTATATTAGAGCGGAACATCCTAAAAAAATTTTTACGAATCATCTGAGTGGTTTTATGGGTGAACGGAATAAAAATTTATTGAATACTATGATTAGAAAACTTTACATTGACAATACAATCAGTGTCTTTGATCAAAAAGGAAAAAAAGTGTCTCCCTTGTTGGAAAAGGGACCTTATTACATTGCCTTGAGTTCGATATAGTTTTATGAATAAAAAGTTTGGAAATAATATGCATGAGCTGGCCAAAGACGCCCTCAATCGGTTTATGAATGAGGCTCTCTTAAACTATGCCCATCAAAGAAACTTTGATTTAGGCAAGGAAAATCATAACAATGTCAGTCGTTTGTCACACTTCATCAGAAAACGGCTTATTTCTGAAGAGCGGGTTGTAAAAAAAATATTGAGTTCCTTTGACCTTGGCCCGGTTGAAAAATATATACAAGAGGTTTGCTGGCGGACTTATTGGAAGGGCTGGCTCTGCCATTATCCAAGTGTGTGGGATAACTATAGGTCTGAGCTTGATCAACTCTTAAAAAATGCTGATGCAATAACTTTTTCAAAAATAAAAGACCTTGAAATGTCAAACTCTGAGTTCGAGTGCCTAAATGACTGGAGTGAAGAGTTACAAGAAACTGGATATCTGCATAACCATGCCAGAATGTGGTTTGCTAGTATTTGGGTTCATACCCTTCAACTTCCTTGGCAACTTGGGGCACACTTTTTCATGCAGCATTTGTTAGATGGAGATGAAGCCTCAAATACTTTAAGTTGGCGTTGGGTTGCAGGTCTTCACACAAAAGGTAAAGCTTATTTAGCCTCAGCAAAAAATATTAAAAAGTTTACGCACTCACGCTACGAAAAAATACCAGAAATGGCTGCTCGAGCAGTTCAACTGGAGTATCAAGCCCCCAGCTTTGAGAATATTGAATTGAAATCTCCAGCAAATACCAAGGGCAAAGTTCACTTGCTTGTTCATGGCAATGATTTGGAAAGTTTGGGTGCACTTGTTAAGCGCTATAAGCCAGAAGTAATTTATATTTTGTCTTTAAGGCATTTGAATAAGCAACTTAAGATTTATAGCGAAAAAGTTTTAAAATTTGATGATCAAGCCTTGGAACAAACATTGCATCAATTGAGTTTAAGTCAGGACTTTAAAGTTATATCCATAGAAGATGATATTAGCTTTGATCAAAATGTTGACTATGTAAGTTACTTCCCCGGTCAAGGTTATATGATGGATTATCTTCAAGATAAAATTCCTAATTTAAAGTATGTTTATAAACCATGGGATCAAAAACTGTTTCCCTATGCCAACAAAGGGTTTTTTCCGTTTTGGAAAAAAGTTAAGCAATTTCTTAAGCAAGAGGATATTTAATGCAAGCGTTTTATCAGGATTACTATGATAAAGCTTGGCAGTTGATGGCCTTAGGTCAAAAAAGCCGTAAGTCTTGCTTTAGAACAGCTGCGTTTTCTACGATATCTTCAGATTTTCCAGAGCTTAGAACTGTGGTGATACGAAAAACAGATCAAGCAAGTCAAACAATAGTGTTTCATACAGACACAAGAAGCCAGAAAGTAAATGAACTTAAAAACAATCCTAACTGTTGTTTATTGTTCTACAGTAAGCCGCATGCAGTTCAAATTAGAGTTTATGCGCAAGCACGGATTCATACAAATAATAAAACAGCTGAGCAGCGCTGGAAGACAATGATCCCATTGTCAAAAAGATGTTATATTGCAAAAGCACCGGGAACAGTTTTAGCTGTTGATGAGTCTGAGCACGCTAAACAGCTTCAAACAAGAGAGCCTTTGCCCCATGAGCATGAACAGGGTTATCATAACTTTGCAGTTGTTCAGTGCAAGGTTGAAAAAATAGATTATCTTGATTTAAATTTTGAAGGTCATACTCGCATTGTATTTGATTTGAGTTCCCACATTTTAGCTAAAAAGGTGGCCCCCTGATGACGTCAAAAAAAAAGCCAAAAATAGCCATGGTTGGCGCTGGTGCATGCAGTACATTTTTATCTCAAATGTTGACGCCTTATTTTCAAATAGACTGTTTTGAAAAATCCAGAGGTATCGGGGGGAGGGCCGCATACAGGCGGTACAGCGATACAAACTTTATTCACGGAGCACAGGCTTTCAGGGTTAGAGATCAATCATTTTTTCAATACTTAAACCCTATGATTGAAGGTGACTTACTTTATGAATGGGTGCCAAAGCTGATTAGTTATGATGAATTTGGCAAAACCTTTAAAAGACTGTGGTATGAAAAACGTTATTCACATTGTCACAGTATTGCGCATTTTTTAAAAGATATTGCTTGTTTTGATTCTTTGTATACACAGGCAAAAATTAATTCTATTGCTGTAGATAATAGAGATCATGTTGTTTTAGCGACTGATGATGAGGTTTTTAAAGGCTATTCCTTTTGCCTCATTACAGCGCCACCGGTTCAGGCAAAGCAGCTGTTGAGTCTCAACACAGAGCAAGAACCAAAGATAAAAAAAATTCAATCTCAATATGTATCAATGTTAAGTTTAACTCAAGACAACCGTTCACAGTGGGAAGTTGCTTATGGTCAGAACATGTTCTTAGAAAAAATTATAAGAATGAAACACGAACAAAACTTAAGCAACAACTATGTTGTGTTTTCTGAAATTTTAGATAACCCCAATGACTTTGACAAGAACTCTTTAAGACCCAACGCTTATGATAAAATGAAATTAGAGTTTTTTAACTTCCTTAAATCTGATGAAGATCAACTTGAACATGAAGAGCATCATTATTGGCGATACAGAAAAACAATGATGGATACAGATCAAAAATTTTACTGTGATAAGAGTGAAAAAATATATATTTGTGGTGATAGCTTTTTTGAATCCAACGATATTCAAGCAGCATTTTTAAGCGCGCAAGCTGTGGTGAATGACCTTAAGAAAAAAGGAGTTCTTCTTGTTTAAGTTGCGCTATGAAAAACTGAGCCCAGGAGATATTTCAAAAATAATTAAACGTGCATTGGGCGATGAGTTTTCATTTGATGACATTTGCAAAGACTATGACCTGGTGCATGGAGATATTATAAAAATAATGCGCAAAAATATATCAAGGCGTGCATTTAAAAACTGGAGACAAAGAAGTACCAGTACACTTAGAAATGGAAAAAAACACAGTAAAAAACAAACTGCTTTGTCTTAAAAAGAAAAAAGTCTTTAGACGGTGAAGGTCAGATTTCTTTTTCTGCCCCCTGATAAAGAATAGCATTAAGAGCATCTTTTAGAGGTTTGTGTTCATAGATGGCCTGATAAATTTGCATCATAATAACGCTTTGAGTTCCCATCTTTTGAATCATTTTATAAGCAGATTTTGTGGTTCTTATACCTTCAGCAACTTGTCCTAATTGTTTGATAGTCTGTCGCAAGGATAAACCACTTGCGAGCATCTTTCCAACCCGTCTATTTCTTGATAAATCACTGGTGCAGGTTAAAAGTAAATCGCCAAGCCCTGCTAAGCCAGAAAACGTTTCTACTTTTGCTCCTTGTGCTAAACCTATTCTTATGATTTCTGCTAAACCCCTTGTAATCAGTGCTGAACGAGCGCTTGGCCCAAGCTTCAAGCCATCACAAACACCAGCAGCAATAGCAATAACGTTTTTCAAAGCCCCCGCCAACTCTACGCCAATAACATCATCTGTACGGTAAGCGTGAAACGTTGGGCAATGAAATGCTTGTTGCACTTTTATTGCAGTAGAGGTGTTGTAAGTTGCAACTGTGACCGCTGTTGGCTTTTGACGGATGACATCGTGAGCAAAGCTTGGACCAGAAAGTGTTGCAAAGCGTTTTTTTATCCAATCTATTCCATATAAGTCAGTAAGGCTTTGGCTAACAGTTTTTAAACTTGTATTGTGAATACCTTTAGCTGTGGAGACAAAAATAGTTTGATCATTGATGTTGAGTTCAAGTTTAAGCAATACTTTTTTTACAGCATACGAAGGACAAGCGTAAACAATAATATCAAAGCTTTCTGTTATATTAGTCTGGCTGGTAAATTGAATGGTGTTGGGTAGCTCAATGTCTGGGTGATAGTTGGGGTTGTTTGAGTTTTGTTTCAACTGGTCAATATGTTCTGGGTTTCTGCTCCACATTAAAACAGTATTTCCATTTTTTGCCAAAACACTCGCTAAAGCTGTTCCCCAGCTCCCAGTGCCTATGACCAAAACATTCATGACAAGTTCATAACAAGTAACGCAAGGAAATGCCAATGATTGATGTTTATTGTTCAAGAATAAATTACGAATGTAAATCGACAATCGAGTAGGGTTATGCTAATCCAGACTCAATGCTGGAATGGATAAAAATTCAGGATTTGGCTATTATTTCTCAAGCTTATGTAGACTTTAAGTCTGGGCTTAATGTCTTGACGGGAGAAACAGGGGCAGGAAAGTCAATTTTGATTGATTCGATTGAATTTTTATCTGGTAAGCGGGCATCGTCTTTGGATGTGAGGCATGGGTCACCGTATGCAGTTATTGAAGGAAGTCTTAATGTTTCTGCTAAGGCTTCGCCTATGTGGATGATCATGGAAGAGTTGGGCTTGCCAAGAGATGACAATACGATTCATTTAAAAAGAGTCATATCGGCCAGCGGCAAAAGTAAAGCCTTTGTTAATCTGAGCCCCTGTACAGTCGGCACTCTAACAGAACTGGCCAAACATTGGTTGGATATGACAGGGCAACATAGTCAGAGTCAATTGGCAGATGAGAAGAACTACTTGGATCTCTTAGATCAATTCTGTAACCACACTGAACTCCTCAACGAATACAAATCCAAATTTGATCAGTTAAAAGCGATTGATCAAGATATTTCCGATTTAAAAGAGCAAGAAAAACGATTTGAACAAGAAAAAGATTTTTTAGAATACCAATATACAGAGCTTGAAAAAGCAGGCTTGGAGTTGGGAGAGCTACAAGAGTTGTCTGACCAAGAAAAAGTATTGAAAAATGCTGAGAAACTGGCGGATGGTATTCAAGCGGCTACAGCTTTGCTGGAAGACCCAGAGGGTATTTTAGATAAAGTGAATGCTTTATCCTTGGTTATTGACCAAATGAGAAAAGCACACAGCGACAGCAAAACACAAAATATCACTGAACAACTGGCTTTAGTTTTAGAACCTTTGAATCAAATATCTTTGGATCTGTCATTGCTGCAAAGTAATTTAGAGTTTGAGCCAGAACATATTGAAAAAATCAATGAGCGTTTATCTGTTCTGCAGGCAATCAAAAGAAAATATGGAAGCATAGAGACGGCAATTACTGAAAGAGATCGGCTAAAAGGGTTGATTGACAAGCAAATGGATTTGGCAGCCAGTTTTGAGGAGCTGGAGAAATCAAAAGAAGCTGTGCTTAAATTGTGTCGTCAATTGGCTAAAGAAATCCACCAAAACCGCATCAAAAATGGAGAGCAGTTTGCTAGCAAGATTAGTAACGAACTTAAAAAGCTTGGTATGGATCAAGCGGAATTTTTGGTTGAGGTGTTGCCTGGTCAAGAAGGTTATTTTGATCAAAAAACCAAACAGGTATTTAGCGCTAAGGGGACAGATAAAGTAGGATTTTTATTTTCACCTAATCTTGGTGAAGGTAAAAAGCCCTTGGAAAGTATTGCCTCAGGGGGCGAACTTTCAAGGATTTTGTTGGCAATCAAGAGTATTGCTGCTTTAGAGCAAGGTAATCAAAAAGTATTTTTATTTGATGAAGTGGATACTGGTATTGGTGGTGAAACCGCTGAACGTGTTGGTATCCATCTTAAGCAGTTGTCATTCAGTTCTCAAGTGTTATGTGTGACGCACCTGGCTCAAGTTGCATGTTATGCCGATCATCACTTATACATTGAAAAACAAGCTCAAGAAGGTAGAACGCAAGCATTGGTCAAAAGCCTCACTACAGAAGATCAAAAACAAGAGATTGCACGCATGATTGGTGGAATTAATATCACTTCAAAAGTTATTGAGCATGCCACAGAGTTGCTTAATCGTAAAAATGAAATGCAGCAGTTGAATAAAAGTATATGATGGTAGATAAAATTGGTTATAATAAAGCAAGGTTACTTTTTGTAAGAATTCAAAAAAGAATTTCGGCATTGGTACACTTTGCAGTATAAGAGAAGGTATTCATGAGGATTGTTTCTTGCGGTATAACGGATATTGGACAAAAGCGCCAGCGTAATGAGGATAGCTATTTACTCAATGATGAGCTCAAGCTTTATGTCGTTGCCGATGGCATGGGTGGTCATGTTGGTGGTGAGTTTGCCAGTAGAATTGCCGTGAAAACGGTTGAAGATATTATCAAAGGCGATGATCGAAAGTTTTCTGGTGTTGAAGACGATACTTACCTGGACAGTGAGCCGCCAAAAGCAACAGATGATACCAAACAGGAGCGCTTAAGGGATGCGATTACCCGTGCTGGGTGTATGATTGCACAAAAAGCGCAAGAAGAACCGGAATTAAGAGGCATGGGCACAACCACGACGGTGGCCTATTTTGACGAAGGCAAGGCTTACTTTGCGCATGTTGGAGACAGCAGAGCTTACTGTATTCGTAATAAAAAAATATCCCAAATAACAGAAGATCACTCTTTGGTTCATGAACAGTTGAAAAGTGGTTTAATCACAGAAGAAGAAGCAAAAAATCACCAACTAAAAAATATCATAACAAGATCTGTAGGCGTGCAAGAAGAGGTAGAAACTGATACAATAGTATGGAAGGTGCAAAAAGATGATATTTACCTCCTGTGCTCGGACGGTTTATCAAACATGGTAACAAATAAAGAAATGCAAGATATTGTCGCTTCAACAGACACGGAAACGGCGTCAAGAGCTTTAGTAGACTTGGCCAATGAACGTGGTGGAGATGACAATATTAGCGTTATTTTAATAAGAATAGATGAACTTTAGGGCAAGCTTTATACTGTTAATCAAGAGGCATTCATTGCAATTTTTGCCCATTAAGGTAGTAAGCATTTTGTGCAAAGGTTTTTAGCAAGTTGTTGAAATAATTCAAAAAAGAAAGTTATAGCATGAAAAAACAGAAAAAAAGTACGGTTTTTACCTTCATGTTCATTCCTGAGCGGCATTGGGGCGTTAAAAAGTGGATTGTCAGCAGAAAATGGCTGAAAAATGCGGCTATAGCCATGGCTTGCTTTACCGTTATTTCAGCAATTTCTATAACGTACAGTGCGCGGGACGTATTTTTGTCTTTATCACAAGAAAAAAAAGAAGATCGTATTGAGTTACTTGAAAGCAAAATACGGGTTTTAAAAACAGAGTTGTATGAAGCTCAGGTAACTCTAGCGCGTTTGGATACTTTTGAGCAAAAACTTAGAACGATGGCTCGTGTTGAAAAGAGTGGTTTAGCCATTGGTCCTTTAACGGAAGAAGAGCAAAATATCATTGACCACAAAGAAAATCCTTTGGATTTTTCACAAATTGGAGAAATCAAAGAGGATGATTTTGCTGCACTTGAGATGACCGCAAAAAATATTCAGAGAAAAGCCAGCATCAGGGAGCAGAGCTTGCAGCATTTGTATGAATTGTTAAGAGATCAGAGCTCATTGATTGCCGCTACACCATCAATTTGGCCAGTCCGTGGTTGGGTGTCCTCCCACTATGGTAAGAGGATTTCACCTTTTACTGGGCAAGTAAAGCATCATCATGGGGTTGATATTCCGGCACCAATTGGCACAAAGGTATTGGCAGCGGCAGATGGCGTTGTTATAAAAGTTGCTACAGAAAGTGGCTATGGCAAAGTGGTTAGTATCCGCCATGGCTATGGCATGGTGACGCGTTATGGACATAATTCAAAAAATTTAGTGAAAGTTGGACAAAAAGTGAAGCGTGGAGAAGTTGTTGCTGAAGTTGGGAACACAGGACGTTCTACTGGCCCACACCTTCATTATGAAGTTAGAATCAATGGGGTTCCAGTCAACCCTATGAAGTATATGGTTGACTAAAAAGCTTTGGGGGATAGCTTATAAGTCTACTTAAGTTCACCCATTATAGATTTTAGGGAAATGGTATTGATATGTTGGCAAACATCACAAAAAAAATTTTTGGTACGCAAAACGATAGAGACTTAAAAGCTTTTCAACCATGGGTAGATAAAATTAATCTTTTGGAGCCAGAGATGATGGCTTTGAGTGATCAAGCTTTAAAAGCGAAAACCCAACAGTTTAAAGAGCATTTAGCGCAAATAGCCGATGAAGATAAGCAAATAGCTGAATTGGATAAACTGTTACCAGAAGCCTTTGCTGTATGTAGAGAAGCGGGTAGAAGAGCTTTAGGAATGCGGCACTTTGATGTTCAGTTGATTGGTGGCATAGCGCTTCACCAAGGAAAAATTGCCGAGATGCGCACGGGTGAAGGTAAGACTTTGGTGGCAACTTTACCAGTTTATCTAAATGCCTTGTTGGGAAAAGGTGTTCATGTTGTAACCGTTAATGATTACTTGGCTAAGCGTGATTCAGAGTGGATGGGGCAACTGTATAACTTTTTAGGCTTAACTGTGGGTAATGTTGTCAACGGTATGATGGACGAAGAGCGTAGGGATGCCTATGCCTGTGATGTAACTTATGGTCAGAATAATGAATTTGGTTTTGATTACTTAAGAGATAACATGAAGTATCGTTTGGAAGACTATGTTCAACGTGAGCATTATTTTGCCATTGTTGATGAAGTTGACTCTATTCTAATTGATGAGGCCAGAACGCCTCTTATTATTTCTGGTCCAACCGATGATTCTACAGATAAATATTATGTAGTTAACAAAGTGATTCCGCATTTGACCAACGAAAAAGATTATACACTGGATGAAAAAACCAAAAGTGCCTTGCTGACGGAGCAAGGTGTTGCCAAAGTTGAAGAACTGTTAAAAATAGAGAATTTATATGCTCCAGAACATATGGAGTTGGTTCACCACGTTAACCAAGCTTTAAGAGCACATACTTTATTTCATAAAGATGTAGACTACATGGTTAAAGATGGTGAAGTTATGATTGTTGATGAGTTCACCGGTCGTTTAATGCAGGGTAGACGCTGGTCAGATGGTTTACACCAGGCTATAGAAGCAAAAGAAAATGTTAATATTGAAAACGAGAATCAAACTTTAGCCTCAATTACGTTCCAAAATTACTTTAGGATGTTTAAGAAACTTTCTGGGATGACAGGTACTGCAGAAACGGAAGCTGAAGAGTTTCATAAAATATATAAGCTTGATGTTATGGTTATTCCAACCAATAAGCCTATTGCCAGATTGGATGACCCTGATATCATTTACAGAACAGAACAAGATAAATTTAAATATATTGCAGATGATATCAAGGAAAAAAATGTTCTTGGACAGCCTGTTTTGGTGGGAACCGTTTCTATTGAGAAGTCAGAAAAACTTTCTAATTATCTTAAACGTTTGGGTGTAAAACACAATGTTCTCAATGCAAAGCAACATGAAAATGAGGCGGGTATTGTTAAGCATGCTGGACAAAAAGGCCAAGTGACGATTGCTACAAATATGGCCGGTCGTGGAACAGATATTGTCTTGGGTGAGGGCGTTGTTGATTTAGGTGGTTTGCATATTATTGGTACTGAAAGACATGAGTCAAGACGTATTGATAACCAGCTTAGAGGACGTGCTGGTCGGCAAGGTGATCCTGGGTCCTCACGTTTTTACTTGTCACTAGAAGATGACTTGATGCGTATTTTTGCCAGCGATTGGGTGCAAAAACTGCTTGATTGGGCTGGTATGAAAGACGGCGAAGCCATTGAGCATAAAATGACAACCAAAGCCATTGAAAATGCGCAAAGAACCATTGAAGGGCAAAACTTTGATATTCGTAAGCACCTTTTAAAATATGACGATGTCATGAATCAACAACGGCAAGTTATTTATTCTCAACGTAAAGCGGTTTTAGGTGAAGGTGCTATTGATAAAATTCTAGAAGACGACATAGAAGCTGTAGCGGAAGAGCTGGTTCTACAACATACAAACCAGGGTGATAGTCAAGAGTGGGATTGGGACAGCTTAGAAGACAACTTAAAGCGGGTTTTTAACTTTAGTGATGATCAACTCAATACAATTAAAACGGGTCAATACAAAAGCCAGGAAGACTTAAGAGATGTGTTGTGCGATGAAGCTCTGGCTAACCTTAAGGACAAGCAGGAACAACACTCTTCTGAGTTGATGGATGCTATTAAAAGAGAAATAAAACTCAGAACCATAGATGGCCTGTGGAAAGATCATTTATTGAATATGGATCACCTTAAAGAAGCTGTTGGTTGGGAAGGCTACGCACAAAAAGATCCCTTGGTAGTCTATAGGATTAAGGGTTTTGAGATGTTTTCTCAGATGCTGTACTCGATTTCGCAGACAAGTTTGGAAAGAATATTTCATGTTCAAGTCAATGTTTCAGAGCAGGATGATGCACAAGAAATGTTTGCTCAAAGAAGTCAACAAAGATCAAAAACAGGTCGAGGCCAAGGAATAGCTTTGCCCAATAGACCAAAAGCCAATGATACCAATATTCATACAACTGTTCGCAGAGAGGGTGAAAAGGTAGGCAGGAATGACCCCTGTCCATGTGGCTCGGGTAAAAAATATAAAAAATGTCATGGAGCAGACTGAAGTGAAAGACACAGATCAACATCAAGCAGAGTGTATAGTCCCAGAAACCTTTGAAGGTTGGGCAACTTTACATTTAATGTACACCATTGACTGGAGAAAGTGGTCTCTTTTAAGTGAAGGTGAGCAAGAGCAAAACTTGGGACAGCTGCAGCATTTCTTAGAAAATAATGAGACGCTTGACAATGAACAAGGACATTCAGCCATCTTTGCTCAGCTGGGTCATAAAGGTGACTTGATGTTGCTGCATTTTCGTAAAACTTTAGAGCAGTTAAAACAGGTAGAAAATGAATTTGCTTTACTCAATATTGCAGACTTTTTAGAAAAAAAACATTCTTATGTGTCTTATGTAGAGCTTGGCATGTATGCATTTACCCATAAATTACATGCGGAATTATTGGATAAGGGTTTAAAACCAAACTCAGATGAGTGGCAAAGCGCATGGACAGAAAATATGAAAGAGCAAGAGGCGCGCGTTCATAACCGTTTATTTACAAATATTCCAGATGAAAAGTATCTTTGTTTTTACCCCATGAATAAACTGCGCAACGATGTGAATAACTGGTACACCGTTCCGTTTGAAAAACGTCAGAGTATGATGCTTGAACATGGCATGATTGGTCGAAAGTACGCAGGTAAAGTCAATCAAATTATATCTGGCAGTATTGGTTTTGATGACTGGGAGTGGGGTGTAGATTTGTTTGCCAATGATCCCATTGTATTTAAAAAGCTGGTTTATGAAATGCGCTATGATGAAGCCAGTGCTCTTTACGGTGAGTTTGGTCCATTTTATATTGCCTACAGACTCAGACCCAATGATCTTGAAGGTTTTTTTGTGAGTTAAAAAAGCCAGTTAAGCCAAAGGCCATGATGCAGTGATCTTGGATAAAGTTTAATGCTTACATCAATAGGGCTATTGTATCAGCTATTTTAAGCCTATGATTTTTGAGTGCATTGAAACTAAACAACTGCTTTTCAAATTATTAAATAAATTATTTTTTCTCAACCGTTACAGGTTTGTTATTGCTTTTTACGGGGTTGGGAATAGGTTTTTTTACGCGTTTACTTGGTTTTTTATCATCGTCGTTGAATGGCTTATGTTTAAACTTCTTTTTACCGTTGCCTTTTCTCTTCTTACCCTTTTTGGCATTGTTTTTTTCGTCGTTGCGATGGTCTTTTTCTTTTTGAACAATGATATAGTCAGCCAAGAAAATCAGTTCCCCCACTTCTAAGGCAAACTTTGGAGTTTTTTCTTCTTCTTTATCTTTCTTCAAAGCAGTCACTTTTCTTAAGCGGTCTTGCATTTTTGGATTCACCACTCTACTGGCATCAATAGCTAAATTGAAACGATCTTCATTTTTCCAAGAAAATTCAGTTTTTAAAGCTTCAAGCAATTGCGGTCTTAATGCTTCAGCACGGTCTTTCCAACTGGGTCTTTTGGGTTTTAAAGCTTCTGCATTGTTACCTGGAGATGATTGAGCAGCATCATTTTGATTGTTTTGTTCATCTGCATGGCTGGCTTCGGTGTCTGGAGTTTTTGTTGTATCACCTTGCTCTTTTGGAGCCGCAGTTTCTTGATTTTCAGTGCTGGTTTCTTGGTTTACAGTAATGGCTTGATCTTCTTCAGTAGAAGAAGTATCTGGGGATGTGTTTTCTTGAAGGTCTTGAGATGTCTCAGTATTGTTTTGTTCAAGCTGTTCATCTAACGCAACTTTTTCTTGGATTTTCTCCTCAGGTTTAGAGACAGACTTTGTTTCATGTGTTTTCATCAGCTGAGATTGGATTGTTAGTAGCTTTTTTATTTCTAGACCTGTAAATTCAGTTACTGTTTTCATCTTATCGTTACCTTTTATTTTATTATGCACTGTTTGAGCGTTAAAACGCCAAGTACCACACAAATTGCGCATTTTGCTAGACTTGTCAATGTAATTTCTTCATTTAACAGGACGCTGTAGGTTATGGCTAATAAAATCCAAGCTCAAATGCATAGAAATGTTTGCAAGGATAAGATTTTTTGTTAGTTCATGCATATGAGACAAGTTACTATTTTATCTACGCTTTTTGTTTTGAGTCTTTTTTTTATTCCTCTATCTTCAGCCATGACCAATAAGTCGGTGACCAAAGAAAAAGACATAGAGACAGAGAAAATTAAATATTCATGGGATGATCAAGAATTTCATGGCTATTTGGCCAAGCCTAAAAAATTAAAAAAGCATACACCCGCGATATTGATTGTGCACGAGTGGTGGGGGCACAATGCCTACGCTCAAAAAAGAGCGGAAATGTTGGCAGAGGAAGGCTATATTGCTTTGGCTATTGATATGTATGGTAATGGAGAAAAAGCTCAGCACCCGTCTGAAGCAGGCAAAATGGCATCGCGCGTGAGTGGAAATATTGATTTAATGAAAAAAAGATTTCATGCAGGTATGAAAATTTTATCATCACAAGCGATGGTTGATGGTGATCGTATTGCTGCTCTGGGGTACTGCTTTGGCGGTGGAGTTGTTTTGCAAATGGCGCGAGAACGTTTACCGTTAACTGCAGTTATCAGCTATCACGGCAGTCTTTCTACAAGCCAGCCTGTAAAAGGTACAGAAGAAATGCCTAAGGTTTTAGTTTTTCATGGCAGTGACGATCCATTGGTTAGTGAGGAAGATCTAGAGAAATTTAAACAAGAAATGAAGGCTGCACAAGCAGACTATGATGTAGTTGAGTTTCCTGGAGTTAAACATGCTTTTACCAACCCTGATGCAACGGAATTAGGTGAGAAATTTTCTCTGCCTCTAGAGTATAACAAAAAAGCAGATCAAGCGTCATGGGAACGAAGTTTGATGTTTCTTAAGAACGTTTTTACCCAGACCAAACAAAAAACAGTTAAAGCAAAAGTAGTTAATGAAAACCAAAAAGCCGAACCCAAAGAAGAAAAAAAAGAGCTGTAAGCTGGTGTAAAACAAACCCTTACGTCCATGCACAAAAAAAGTAAAAAGACTCGTTCTCGTCTGGTTTTTGAAAAAGGAAGAGTCTTATCACATAGGCCCAAGCTTAATTTTCAAAAAACCCAATCCCAATTTTTACGGGATCCTTATTTTTATTTGTTGGATTCAGGCTGGTCAAGTTACTTCATTTTTTTTGTAATGGCTTTTGTTTTAGTTAATGCTTTATTTGCAGGTCTTTACTGTTACAGCTCTGCTCAAATTTCAGCTTTAGATAAAAATAGTTTTCTGCAGGGCTTTTTTTTTAGTGTACAAACTTTTTCTACAGTGGGTTATGGCATGATGTCACCACAAAATGCAGTAGCCAACACACTGGTATCCATACAAATTATGGTAGGGGTTCTATATACAGCTGGTTTTACAGGTTTGTTTTTTGCTAAACTCTCCAAACCTAAAGTCAAAATTATGTTCAGTAAAAATATGTTAATCCATAAACAAAATGGTCAAGATGTTTTAATGTTTAGAGTCGCCAACCAAAGAGCCAATGCTATTGTTATGGCAGAAATGACGGTGAATGCTTTAATTGATGAGATCAGCCAAGAAGGAGAGCATAGTAGAACCATTAAAAATCTAAAACTACAAAGAAAAAAAACATCTCTATTTGCGCTGTCTTGGAGCGTTTATCATGTTATTAATGATGATAGTCCTTTGCATGATTTTAGAGAAAACAAAGATGAACATCCGATGATTGCTTTATCTGTTATGTTAACCGGTTATGATGGAACCCAATCACAAACCATTTATAAAAACCATGTTTATTATCCTGAAGATATAAAATTTGATGCTTATTTTGAGGATATTGTTGAAGTGAATGATATGGAAGAGCTGAGTATTAGATACGAAAACTTTCATCAAATAAAAAACAAGGGCTAAAGAAATTTTCTTTTGGCGTTCAGTTTCTGAAAAACAGTATAAATATTTAATATAATTGCATTATTGTGTATAATGGAAGTATGCGTTATTTTAGTTTGTTTAACTTATGGATTCTTTTATTTTTTGCGAGTTCGTGCAGTCAAAGTAACAGTCCCTACAAGCTAAGAACTTTTCATACCAGCCCAGATTTAGGGGCGTTTAAATTAACAGTAGATGATAAAGAGCATGCTGAACAACTTAGTTACGCTGAAGTAACACCATATAAAGCAGTTAATAAAAAAATTCTTGATTATAAAGCTTACAATGAACAAGAAGAGCTTCTTTTTGCTATATCGCATACCTTTAGTCAGAAGGGGGACTATACATTAGTTGTTTCAGGTTACAGTAATGATTTAGACTTTATTATTATTGATGATGAAAAGCCTGAAATTAATAGCAATCAAACGGCTATGCGCTTTTGGAATGGGGTATTATCTAGCTCTGCTTATGATATATATGTTACTTTGCCTGGATCTGGTTTAAATGAAGCGACGATAGATTTTTTGAACTTTGATTATGCAACGGCTTCAACATATTTGAAATTAACATCGGGTAGCTATCAAGTAAGAATCACGGAACCGGGAAGTACTAGCAACCTTGTAGCCAATGAAATTATGAGTTTTTCTGCTGGTAAGGTTTATACGATAGCCTTAATTGAAAAAGCAGGAGGTGGGACTCCTTATGAGCTTGTAGTGTTGGAAGACAATAGTTTATTTTAAATGTCACCAGTAGAAAAAAAAATATTACTTTTGGGTAAAGGTTATGTAGCGCAAGCTTTTGCCCAAAGAATATCAGACGATTTCCCTTGGATAAATTTGACAATCACCTCTAGAGAGAAGCCGGAATGTGTTTATTTTGAACTAGAAAAACAAGCCTCTTGGGAAAATATTACTGATGAGTATGATGCCTGTGTTTGGACTTTTCCTGTCTATGACTTGAAACTGTTTCAACAGTTTTTTAATCAAAAGAAGAGTCTTTTTAAAAAGTTTATTCTACTTGGAACAACAAGCAGTTACAACATTGATTATGATCAGCAAATGATTCATGAGCAATCTGATTTGGATGTTGAGCACAAACGCTACGCTGTTGAAAAGTATCTTTTGCAGCATGAAGGAATCATTTTACGCTGTGCCGGTATTTATGGGCCAGAAAAGAACCCTTTAAACTGGGTAAAGCAAGGAAAAATTAAATCACCTCCCCAAAAATATGTAAACTGGATACATGTTTCTGACTTGGTACAGTTTATTGTCCATGCAATCCTGTATGGAAAAATGGGTGAAAGCTATATTGCAGCAGATGGATGTCCCGTCCAATGGCAAGCGTTTTATGATTATTACAAGGTGAGGCCAGTAGAAAATAAAACAAACTCAAAAAAGCTATCTAAAAAAATCAATAATCAATGGACTCTAGAACAGTTAAAAGTTGATCTCAATTACCCTAGTATTTTGCTAGGGCAGTGTAAATCTTAATTAAGCTGTTGCCGCTCAAATTCAAATAAAAACTTGAAGGTGAGTTTGGCAGATTCATCCTCAGCAAAGCAATTTAAATGGACCTGGATGTACTTCTTCTATGGAGTTTAAAGTAATAGATAGCATATCAGATGGACATAGTACAAAAGGGTCTGTGCAGTTTTCGAGTGTTATTTTATTATTTGATGTGGCAGATTTGATGTTTATGAACAACAAAACTAAAGCACAACAACAATATACGCATTTTTTTTTGCAAATTGGTCTCCCCAAGACAATAACAGTATTTTATCGTAAGGATCCAGCATGCAATAATTCTACGTGTCAAGCTGCAAAACGTTGTTTAACAAGGACAATTCAATTAACTATTTACGTTTAACACTTCGCATATTAGCAGCGAGAATCTTTTTACGCATTCTAATGGTGCTGGGTGTGATTTCAATCCATTCGTCATCATCAATCCACTCAATGCTGTCTTCAAGGCTCATTTTTTTTGTTCCTGCTAAAGTCACTAACACATCAGCATTGGCAGCTCTAAAGTTGGTCAGTTTTTTTTCGCGACAAACATTAATATTGAGATCAGTGTCTTTGTTAAATTGCCCCACAATCATGCCTTCATAAACTTTGGTGCCTGGATCAATAAAAAATATTCCTCTGTCTTCTAGCCCTAATAAAGCATACTCTGTAGAGTCTCCCGTTCTGTCAGCAATCAAAGCACCTTGACTCCTATGTAAAAAAGATTTGGTATTTTCTTTATATCCGTCCAATTGAGAACTCATCAAGCCTTGACCTTTGGTGATGGATAAAAACTTGGAACGCGTTCCTAAAAGACCTTTGGTTGGGATAGTAAATTCAAGGCGAACTCGCTGTTGAGATGTGTCTTGCGTGTTGGCATTGGCTTCATATTTACTCAAAACGCCACCACGGTTTTGAAACAATTGAGAAAGGTCACCCACAGACTCTTCAGGAACATCCAGAACTGCAATTTCATAGGGCTCCAATGTTTTGCCATTTTCATCTTGTTGCGTTAAAACCAAAGGTTTTCCCACTAAAAACTCAAGCCCTTCACGGCGCATTTGTTCAATTAAAATAGCCAACTGCAATTCACCGCGCGCTAAAACTCTAAATTGGTCAGAGCTTTCTGTTTCTTCAAAGCGTAAAGCAACGTTTTGTCTGACTTCTCGCAGTAAGCGTTCGCGTAATTTTCTGGACTGGATAGCTTCACCATCTTGACCGGAAAATGGCGAGTTATTGATAGAGAAAATCATCGATAAGGTAGGCTTTTCAACATTGATACGTTCAAGAGCAGCAATATCTGCGTTAGCAGCAAGTGTATCACCAATTTCAAACTTGTCAGTCCCAGCCACAATACCAATATCTCCAGCATGCAACTGATCAACATCAACTTGCTTTAGACCTTGATAAGTAAAAAGTTTGGTAACGGTAAAGTTTTCTTGCAGAGGCTCTTGATGATTTTTCAGTCCATGGCGAACAATTTTTTGTCCTTTTTGGATAGTGCCGGAATTGATTTTACCAATAGCTAAGCTACCAACGTAGTCAGAGTAAGCCAGGTTTGAAATTAGCATTTGAAAATCTTGGTCAGCAACAATTTTTGGAGCTGGAAAGTCATCAAGAATCAGCTCAAACAGAGGCTTTAAGTCAGCGGTTTTATTGCCTGCAACCAAATCTTCAATTTCATCTTTATCATTTGTACACCAGCCTTCACGACCACAAGCATAAATAATTGGGAAATCTAGTTGTTCATCTGTCGCTTCAAGCTCCATAAATAACTCTAAGACTTCATCAACCACTTCTGAGATTCGGTTAGAATGCCTACACTCGTTCCGATCAACCTTATTAATAACCAGAGCAATTTTATGACCTTTAGCCAAAGCTTTTTGGAGAACAAAGCGAGTTTGAGGCAGTGGCCCCTCTGCGGCATCAACCAAAAGAATGGCACCATCAACCATATTCATGATACGTTCAACTTCACCGCCAAAGTCAGCGTGTCCAGGCGTGTCTACAATGTTGACTTTAATATCACCAACAGTGATTGATGTGTTTTTGGCTAAAATAGTGATCCCGCGCTCGCGCTCAAGGTCCATGGAGTCCATAACACGTTCATCTACACTTTGATGTTCAGCAAAAGTTCCTGCTTGTTTTAATAAAAAGTCAACCAAAGTGGTTTTGCCGTGGTCAACGTGGGCAATGATACAAACGTTTCTAAAATTCATTGGCGGGAGTTTACGGCTTTTTTTCATAAGGTCAAGGCAAAACTTGCCGAGCAAGGTGTTTTTTGGCTAATGTCGCATTTGAAAAACTATGTAAATATTTTGTAGGGGTAAGTAGCTAAAATTAAAAGAAATCATTTGGCATTAAGGTTGCTGTATATTGATTATGATAGTGAAAAATAATTATAATAAAAAAAAGAATTTGGTTTTTTTTCTTAGCATTCTTTTTTCTAGCTTTGTTTATGCTCAGACTGTCAGCCAATATTGGGATTCATTCCAAGCCAATCAAATGAATTCTGAAATATCAGGTGATCAAATAAAACTATGCATGACATTAAAGATGCTCGTTTTACCTGAAGCAAAAAAAAATACCGATTACTTGCGAGATGTTTCTGCTAGCGGAAATGTTTTTCGCTATATGAGAAGTCATTGCCAAGCAAAATACTTTAATAGATATTTAGAGTTACTTGATGATTTGCAGAAAGATATTTTAATTACCCAAAAAATTTTGAAGAAGGATTTTTCAAAAAATTGGACCATGAAAAGTTTGCAAAAAACATTTACGGATTATTGGCGAGCAGATCCTCAGTATGATTTAAACTGTTATGCTAAAAATATAAAGTTGAATGTTGAACAAAAATATATTTTATATTTAGCAATAACTGAATTAAAGCATAAATTTTTTTTAGGGCTTGAAGTCAACGGTTCTAGTCAGAGACAAATTATATTAAAATTGTATGAACGTGTTTATGGTCTGAAAAAAAAGATTGATAAAAAATATCAACTTGACCCTGAGCTTGCAAAAATGATTCTAGAGTTAAAAGAGGAAGCTTTGTTGGAAGCAAAAGATCATCACCTTATTCATGAAGCTCTGATTAATGAGCTAATTGCAAAAGTTCTAAGATCTAGATCTAATATTATTGAATGAATATAAAAAGAAGGCTCAGCTATCTTTAATAGGGTCATCAATATCGTCTGGCAATTTATATTTATCAGCTGTATTTGCTTTACCTTTGGTGTATCGATCAAATAGAGTGTCCCACTCTAATTCAACATGCCCACCGTTTACTTCATGTCTGTGTTTGAAAGCAGACAATAACTCTAGACAGGCATGGTCAATAAATGCCAAGTTTTCAACGTGAAAACAGACGTTTGTCCCAGTATCAATGGTTTCTAATTCATGTCCCAGCTCAGGGAGCGCCAAAAAAGTAGCAGAGCCGTGCAGTATAATTTCTATAGTATTGTTGTTTACTTTTCTTTCAATGTCTAAGTGAGAAAGAGAGTAGACCAACTTGACTGTGGATAAAACTAAACCAATAACAATACCGTTGAGTAGGTTTAAACACACGATACCTAAAATAGTAGCTGAAAAAATAAATATAACGGGCTTACCGTATTTGAATAAAGATCGAATTGCAGGGATATTAAGTAATTTAAAACCGACATAAATTAATATTGCCGCTAAACTTGCGTTTGGGATTAACGCCAATAAACTGGGAAAAAATAAGATGAACACCAGTATCCAGAGGGCATGCAGTATAGAAGAAGCGTTGGATGAGGCTCCTGCATCAACATTAGCTGTGGATCTGCTGATCACACCAGTTACTGGAGAAGCACCTAAAATGCCACAAATGACATTGGCGATACCTTGGGCAACAAGCTCTTTACTATAATTGGTTCTTGGACCATTATGCATACGTGCTACAGCACTTGCACACAGCAATGTTTCAGTGGTACCAATAAAGGCAAGGGCTACGGCGGCCATAATGATATCGCCGCTAAAACTCTTGGTCCAAAGATCCAATTTAGGCAGGTTTATGATGTTTAAGATACTGCTGGGTACATCAACGTATTGAATATCCAAAGCCATAAGTTGAGAAACAGCAACTGCTGATAAAACACCCAACAATGCACCTGGGAGCGCTTTAAGATGTTTTGGTTTGAAACGCTCCCAAAATATTAATACAAGCAGAGTTAGGGTGCCAATCAGAGCAGCACTACTTTGGCTTGGATCAGAGCGGGTAACAAATGCATTAAAAATAGCATGAGGAATCATGATAAGGTTTTTTAACCCGCTTTCATACAGTTGAGCATCAAGAACAACATGCATTTGGCCAACAATAATTAAAACCCCAATGCCTGAAAGCATACCTCTAATCACCGCTGGAGATACAGCTCTAAAGTAGCGGCCTAGTTTAAGGAAGCCCCCCAAAAATTGCATTAGCCCACTTAAAACGACAATCAATGCAAATACTTCAAGACCATATTTCTGTACCATTTCAAAGATAATGACAGCAAGTCCCGCAGACGGTCCTGATATCTGTAAGGGGGCGCCACCAAGAAAACCAACAACAATGCCTCCGACTATTCCGGTAATTAGTCCTAATGCGGGAGGTAAACCTGAAGCCAGAGCAACCCCCATACCCAAAGGTAATGAGATTAAAAAAACAACCAAAGATGGACTTAAGTCTTTGATTGTTTTTATGTACAGAGAGTGCAACATAAAACAGATCTATAAAGTACTTTCTAGGTTTAATAAAGTTATTACTACTTATGTTTTTGTACTGAATAGAAATTCTGGTTGAGCATGATTGGCGAAAAGTCAACAAGCTATTTTTAGTAAAGAGAACCATGTTAAATTTAAACAAATCTAAAATATAAATTGTCAAAAACATCCATAAAACATTATGTTGTGTTGTATTAATATACAGATTTTATTTTTAAGGAGGTCATATCATGGGTTTATTTAATTTTATTAAAGATGTAGGTGCCAGTGTTTTAGGTGCAAGTAACGAAGAGCAAAACAATGAGCAAATAGAAAAAAAGATTATTGGCTTTGTAACCAAAGATTTACAGTTGGCTGTGGTGGACTTTAATGTAGATGTTCAAGGAGAAACTGCTTATCTAAAAGGAGAAGCTGGTAACTCTGAGCAACGAGAAAAGTTGATTCTTGCGGTTGGGAATATTGAAGGCATTGCTCAAGTTAATGATGATGCAATGACAACTTTTAAAGTGTCAACGGTAGAGCCAAGGTTTTATACTGTCAAAAAGGGCGACTCATTATCTAAGATTGCTAAAGAGTACTATAATGACCCGATGAAGTATCAACAAATTTTTGAAGCCAATAAACCGATGTTAGCTGATCCAGATAAAATTTATCCTGGGCAAACTTTGAGAATTCCACAAGATATAGCTTAAAAAAGACCGTTATAGTTAGCTCAAAGACAAAATCAGGTTGATTTGCTTTGGGCGCTATTTAGGGTTTAGAAATTAAAAATGTTCCTATTAAGAGTAAGATGATGCCCAAGGTTTTTGTTGGGGTAATGATGATGGTTTTGCCCAATAGACCAAAGTGATCATAAAAAAGGGAAGCCATCAACTGCACCGCAATTAAGGTGCTAAAAAAAATCAGTCCACCCATTTTAGGAACAAAAACTAGACTTGCAAAAATATAAAAAGCTCCAACAAAACCACCCATTAATAAATAACTGTGTTTAACATGCAGTTGAGAAAAGTTTGGTCTGTCTAAACCTGTAAAAATGATTATTGTGCTGATGCAGCTGATAGCAATGATAAAGTTAAACAAGGCTCCCCATAGAGGGTGACCAAGTTTATCACCCAGTTTAGCATTGGCAATGGCCTGCAAGGGAACAATAAGACCTAAAATAATAGGAATGAAGTACTGTATTGATTTCATCTCCTGTGTTTTATATAATGAAAGGCTGCATGCACCAATTGTTTAACACTATTTTTTTACTTTTTGTTGTTTTTTTGGTGTCTTGTGCAAGAGTAGATCCGCAAAAGGAATATATCAATAAGCTTTTTTCTGATCAAACCGAAACAGTATTCATTGAGCTTGATTATATGCAGGGGACATTGCCAGAAACAATTGATCAGAATAGTGGTTTGCCCGTATGGGAGCTTCTACGCTATAATCTAAACTATATTTTTTCTGGGACAAAAAACTTGCTTATTCCCTTAACTTCTTCAGATATGGATGAGATCCCTGCCGAGAATAAAAATTATAACAGGCAAGATTTGGTTCACCTTGCAATGCAACATCGAGCCAGTTCCGCTTGGGATGGTAAACAAGCATCTATTTATATTTTATGGGTAGATGGTTACTTTCAGAATGATCAACAAGAGACTGAAACCAGTGTTTTAGGTTTGTCTATATCTGGGCAAGCCATGCTTGTTGTATTCAAACCAGCAGTAGAGTTGGCTTCAAGTAGTTTCCCTCATTATGAAGCGTATGCCCAACAAATTGTTGTTAATCATGAAATTGGCCATGTTATTGGTTTGGTTAACAATGGCTTACCCATTACATCAAATCATCTAGATGATAATGCCTCACATGGATCTGCACATTGCAATAATCTCAGTTGTATTATGTACTGGCAAAATGAATCCAGAGTTCATGATATTGCCAATTATGTTGAAGTAAGTAACGACTTCAATATGTTGCTGTTTGGTCCATTTTGTCTAGAGGATGTTAATACTTTTTAAAAGAAGATTTAAGTGCTTTTTAGACTGGATGTTTTTATAGAATTAACGGTTGTAGCGTAATAAATCTCTTTCAACATCACGCTGTTTAATGCTTTCACGTTTATCATGGGCTTTTTTACCTTTTCCAAGAGCTAGCTCCAGTTTGATTTTTCCATGCTTCAGATAAAGTTTCATAGGAATTAAGCTTAAACGCTGTTGAGCCATTTGCATGGCTAGGTTTTGAATCTGCTTTTTATGCATCAGCAATTTTCTTGTTCGCACAGACTTTGGCACAACATGTCCACCCGTGTGTTCGTAGGGTTTGATATAGACACCCTCCAAAAAAAGTTCATCTTTTACAATAGTAGCGTAGCCTTCTTTAAGTTGAACATTGCCTTGGCGTATAGACTTGACTTCACTGCCCAAAAGAACGCAGCCGACTTCAAAGCTATCTAAGATTTGATAGTTATGTTTGGCTTGTCGGTTATAAGCGAATTGTGTGGAAGTTGGTTTTTTTGTCATTATAAAACCTCAGGATTTTCGTAATCAACATTGACCATTCCACCAGATATCACAAGCTTAAAGGCTGCTTCAATACCAAAGTTTGTGGGGATGGTTTCATCTTCGGGAACTAGAATTAAATAACCGCTAGTTGGATTTGGAGACGTGGGTACAAAAACATTCAAGAGTTTTTTTCCTGTTACTTGTGAAAAGTATTTTTGTTGGTCACTGGTAACAAAAGCCATGGTGTATAAGCCTTTTCTAGGGTACTCAATTAAAATAACTCTTTTGTATTGGTTGTAATGTTCTTCAGCTGTAAAGTTTTTTAAGACCTCTTTGGCTACTCTATGAATAGAACGAGCAAGAGGGATTTGATCAATGATACGGTCACCTATTCTAATCAAAGTATGTCCAAAATAATTTCGACTTAAAATACCCACTAAGATAACAAACAGAATGGTGATTACGATATCTAAACCTGGAACTTTGTAGCCCAGTAAATAATTGGGATGAAAATCTGCTGGGATGATATAAAGAAAGGTCCCATTGTCAATCCGTAAGATGCTTTCAAAAAAACCAAAAACCAGCATGAAAAATTTCAATGTGATGTAAAAAGGTAAGAGGACAAACAAACCCAACAAAAAGTAGCGTTTTAAAATTTTTTTAAGTGCGTTGAAAATTCTCATAGACTCTTTCTTTGGGCTGAGTTACAAGCTATCACATGTCTGAAAAAAGTTTAAGTTATAGTGATGCTGGTGTTGATATAAAAAAAGGTGATGGCTTTGTAAACAATATTAAACCTTTGGCTAAAGAAACCTTTCATCAGTATGTGCAAAATAGTATAGGCGGATTTGCTTCTGTGGCAAGTATTCCAAGTGAATACAAAGAGCCTATGATTGTGACTGGAACGGATGGTGTAGGAACCAAGTTACTTTTGGCTAAACAAATGAATGATTATCGCTACTTGGGTCAAGATTTAGTGGCTATGTGCGTAAATGACTTGTTAACCTTAGGGGCGAGACCTTTTTTATTTTTAGATTATTATGCTTGTGAGTCTATTAATCCTGATCAAGCAACAGAACTGATTAAAAGTATTGCAAGTGCCTGCAAGTTGTCTGGCTGCGCATTGGTTGGTGGAGAGACTGCAGAAATGCCTGGTTTGTACGCCAAAAATGATTTTGATTTAAGTGGTTTTTGCGTGGGCTTGGTCGAAAAAAGCAAGATCATTGATGGCCAAAACATAGAAGAGGGGGATGTTATTCTAGCTTTGCCTTCGTCTGGTGTTCACTCCAACGGCTTCAGTTTGGTTAGAAAAGTGATTGAGCACGCTCAATTGGATTTAAATGAAACGTATCCTGGTTTTGATGTTACTTTGGGGCAGAGTTTATTGGAAGGCACTCGAATTTATGTGCCAACAATTGTATCTTTGCTTGAACAAAATGTTCAAATCAAAGGCATGGCGCATATCACCGGTGGAGGTATAGCAGGTAATTTAAGCCGAGTGTTGCCTAAGAACTGTGATGCCATCATTCAAAAAGACGCTTGGCAAGTGCCTAGGCTATTTTCTTTTTTGCAAGAAAAAGGCAATATCCATGAAGACGAAATGTTTAAGACTTTCAATATGGGCTTAGGGTATGTGTTGGTTTGCAGTGCAGAAGAGAAGGATAAAATAGTTCATAGTTGTCCAGATGCTTTGCTGGTAGGGTCTATCCAAGAAGGACATCAAGAGGTCAATGTTGTATAAAACTAAAATTTATAGAAATCTTTGACAACCCACCGTACTCAGAAGCCCCAATGGTTTAATGAGTTTGATCTGTAGTTAAATTGTGGTGCTGAACTAAGATCTGTTTAGAGCAGGATCTTTGCCTCTGTAGGTTATGAGACCGTGGCTTGGGTCATAAGGAGAAACACCAACAGTAACATGATCGCCAAGGATAACGCGAATGTGTTTTCTTCTGAGTTTGCCGGCAAGTTTTGCTGCGATACGCATGCCGTTA
Source organism: bacterium (assembly GCA_022763185.1). Lineage (NCBI taxonomy): Bacteria > bacterium. Next base: position 114,446 of record JALEGL010000014.1, read on the forward strand.
GGGCCTTCAACCATAAAGTTACCACCAGCTGCGACCTCGATCACTTTTCCTTCAATCAAAACTAAATCTTCTCTTGCCAAACGAAATACTCCTTGTTTACAAAACCGTACAGTCAATATTGTATGACGCATATTTATTGAATTTAAAGCAAAAGATCAAGTTCTTCTTTAGTTTTCATCGGTCTTATTTGTTTTGAGGTTAATTGAATAAGACATAAAAGATTACTTTTTTGGATGATCAATTAATCCAAGTAACGTAAAAAAATTTTTAAGCGTACGAATTTTAAAACTTTGACTGATTTTTTGTATTTTTTTCAAAGCCGTACTTTTTGAAAAATATTGGTTTTTTTTCAAAACTTTTTCTAAACAAATATAATCGTCAAGATGTTTAATCTTATAAAACATCCCTTTGTTTAACTTTTGATTTTGTAGGTGCTCTGTGAAAAGCTTTGGTGAATTGACTAAAACTGTATCATAGGCATACTCTTTAAATATGGAGTCAGTTTGGATAAAGTTTTTCTTTTCAACAACTTTATCAAGCAACAGTTGAGCTACAAAAGTTTGTTTTACGTTTTGCATACGCAGAAAAGCTTTATGCTGCTGTTCTTTTGTCTGGTCATAGAGGTTTTCAATAAGCCAGGCGCATACATCTTGATGGTGGGAATAAGGTAAGAGCAGCTTAAGTAACTGCTTTTTGTTGAGAGGGCCTAGCTGTTTTGTCATGGCCATGATCAGCATTGGGTCTATGCTAGAGTTAAGAATATATGTAAGCTTGAGCAGTGATTTTTTGTATATTCTTCTGTAGCCCTTATCAGGTGAAAAGTTAAAAATCTTCTGTAAAAAACCACTGTCACCTCTGTGAATTCTAGCCAAGTATCGAATGAAAATCATTTTTGAAGGGTGTAGATTGAATTGTTCTATCAAATTAAAGCACAGCAAGAAGCGTTCGCTTGGAATACTGCTTAAAAGATTTTCGCATGCTTCTTCATGTTCTGCTAATAGTTTAAAAAATTTCAGGTGGTGTAAAGTTTTAGTGATTAGGTTTGGTGACCATAAGCTGTGGGTATTTTTAAGAGTGTAATTTTGGGGCGTATAGCTTTCAATTAAAATTAATGCATCATGATAAAGTTGACTCTTCACTAGTGCGAAAACGATTGTTTCTAAGTCATCCCTAAGCTTGGGTGTTTCGGGATAAGTTTTAAGTGTTTTTAAAAAAGAGAAAATGTGTGTATTGGTATCAACGTCAATGTTTAAAGTTTCAAAGTTTTTACTGGCTTTTTTTATAGCGCTTTTAAAAGATAACCGGACGGTTTTTTTAAAGTAAAGCCCAAAGCTAAGAGTGTCATATTGATGCGTTTTGATAGGTGTTTTATCGACGCTGGCAGTCAAAAGAGACAAGAGCGTATTGAAACTTTCAAAGTTAAGACTATTAAGGATGCGTATCTTGTATAAGCCCATGCTAAATAATTTTGCAAAAGGTGATGTTTTGTCAAAGGTATAGTTTTCAAGGCTTTGATAAGAAATAGAAAGCTTATGAAAATTAAATTGTATAATAAATTTGGGTACCGCCTTGAGTTTATCATGCAGGCTTTCAATTAATCTTTGATTTTTGCTAGCGTTTTGTCCGAGCTTAAGGTAATTTTGCAAAGCATCTAGGAAAATAAAGTAGGGACTTTGCTCTATGTGTTGGTCTTCTTTTATTTTGAGTTGCTCTGTAGGCATGGTTGATATTAACAATTGTATATAAAAAGAGTTAGAAATGATACAAGTTTGGTTATTATACCCTGAACTTATTCATTAAGTCAGCATATCAGCATAAAAGGCTGTTAAGCCAACTTGGTTTTAAACTCTTTAAATAAATTTAAGCATGAATTATTTTTATGAAATTCACAACAAATAAGCAAAAAGTTTATTATATTGGCTTTCCATTGGCAGTCTTTTTTTTATGCTTTGTTTCCTATAAAATTGGTTATCAAAAGGGCATTTATAAAGTTACATACAACGAGTCACTTGAGACAATCGTTGATAGAAAGGTTATTAAAAGACCTGAGCAGCTCATCTTTTACGACGAGTTGAATAAGAAAGCTGATACAACAGATAATGCAAATCATAAAAGTTTGTTGGTCAAAAAAAAACCCAAAAAAGCTGAACAAGAGCCAGTGGCAATGCAAGCGCCTGTTATTCGGCAAGATGAATTAGACTCAAAAAGTACCTTGGATAGCGCAAAGACGGATTTCCCAGATAGTTTGGTTATTCAGTTAAGTGCATTTAAAGATAAAGAGAAAGCCCAAGAACAGGTGGATCGCTTGCAGTCTAAAGGCTTTTTAGCTTTTTTAATATCTCAAGAGGGTGATCAGCTGTGGCATAGAGTTTTTGTTGGTCCTTATGATAACCGGATCAAAGCCAATGAAATGATACAGAAGTTAGAGCAAAAAGGGTTTGGACGTGGCTTTATTGTAGATAAGCCCATTCAATAAGGAATCAGAATATAATGAAGCAGCAACAGCATGAATTGGATCTTTTTACATTAAGACAACTTGAATACGCCGTTTATTCCAAGTACTGCCAAGTTTTGTCTGTTAGTGTGAGCAAACAGTTTGCTGAGTCTCAAACGTATAATAAGTACAGCGTTTTGTTCTCAAAATTAGGGGGTAAACTCAAACAAGTTAATGGTTTAGAGTTTAAAAGAGGTAAAAAAGACAGAGGCCAGTTGCACGCTAAAGTAAGGTTGCGCACTTTTCATTCAAGCAAGGCTTGGATGCAGGAGTGTAAAAGTAAAGCTGGAGCTAAACGCGTTTTGCTTTTAGATCAAGTTCAAGATCCGCAAAATTTTGGTGCGATGGTAAGAACAGCAATGTTTTTTTCCTACGATGCAGTCATGATTCCAACAAGGAATAGTGCTCCAATGACTGCTACAGTTGTTCAAGCGTCAAGCGGGGCCTTGTTCAGTTTGCCCATTATTTGTGTCAATAACCTAAAGCGTGAGATTGATTTTTTAAAACAACAGTATTTTTTTTGTTTAGGCTTGGATGTGAGCGCAACAAAAACTTTGGAAGACTCTAAGTTTTTAAATGAAGATCTTATTATTGTCATGGGTAATGAAGGTAAAGGGATGCGTTCATTAACCCTGAATGCATGTGATGAGGTGTATAAAGTTTCCAATCAACCTGCTTTTGAAAGTTTAAATGTAAGTGCAGCAGCAGCAATAGCCATGTATCATTTTGACCATCAGAAAAATAAACTTGGATAAAGATGAGTTCAAGTTGACGTAATGAAAAGCTTTATATAAGTAATTAATATAAAAAAGTTTTTTAAAGAAAATATATCAAATTTAAACTTTTCCTAAATGGTTGACAAACATAAAAAAACAAAGTACTGGGTGCGCTTTGTTATTAGTCTTTAAAAAATGGCCGAACAAAGTTTTAGAGACTAATTTAAGCTAGGCTGGTGTAGCTCAACTGGTAGAGCAGCTGATTTGTAATCAGCAGGTTGCGGGTTCAAGTCCCATCACCAGCTCCACTTTGCAAAAAGTGACATAGTGAAAAAATAAAACCAGGTTTTTATTTTTTTGTGTTGGTGGATGCCATGGGTAGTAAAATTGTAAAATGTTTTACTAAAGTTTAGATGGAGAGGTGGCCGAGTGGTTAAAGGCATCAGACTGTAAATCTGACGGTTAACGCCTACGTAGGTTCGAATCCTATCCTCTCCACCACTATGGCTTGATAAGGAATACGCTGTGCTTGCGGGGATAGCTCAATTGGTAGAGCATCAGCCTTCCAAGCTGAGGGCTGCGGGTTCGAGTCCCGTTCCCCGCTCCAAACATTGATTTTATGATCAAAGTTTGTTATTGCCCGCGTAGCTCAGCGGTAGAGCACTTCCTTGGTAAGGAAGAGGTCATCGGTTCAAGTCCGATCGCGGGCTCCAGATGAAAAAAGCTTTTTAGAAAACTAAAAGGCAAAGTAAAAAACTGTAGGAGAAAGAAAGAAAATGGCAAAAGAAAAATTTGAAAGAACGAAACCGCACGTTAATGTTGGTACCATCGGTCACGTTGACCACGGTAAGACAACAACTACTGCGGCGATTACTTGTGTTTTAGCAACAAAAGGCATGGCTGACTATAAAGCTTATGATGATGTAGCTAAAGCTGATGCAAAATCATTTAGAAGAGATGCGACAAAAATTCTTACAGTTGCTTTGTCTCACGTTGAGTATGAGTCAGAAACACGTCACTATGCGCACATTGATTGTCCTGGTCACGCTGACTACATTAAAAACATGATCACAGGTGCTGCTCAGATGGACGGTGCTATTTTGGTTGTGAGTGCTCACACAGGTCCAATGCCTCAAACAAAAGAGCACGTACTGTTGGCTCGTCAGGTGAACGTACCTTCAATTACAGTATTTTTAAACAAGTGTGACTTGGTTGAAGACGAAGAGCTGTTAGAGTTGGTTGAAATGGAAGTGACAGAACTTCTAGAAAAGTATGACTTTAAAGATTCCAAAATTATTCGTGGTAGTGCAACTAAAGCTATTGAAGATCCTGAAGGTGAAGGCGGAAAGTGCATTTGGGACTTGATTGCTGCTTTAGATGAGAGCATTCCTGAGCCAAAACGTGAAACTGATAAGCCTTTCTTGATGCCTGTTGAGGATATCTTCTCAATTGAAGGCCGTGGTACAGTTGTAACCGGTAAAATCGAGCGTGGTATTATTAAAGTTGGTGAAGAGATTGAAATCGTTGGCTTAAATGACACACAAAAAACCACTGTAACAGGTGTTGAGATGTTCAAAAAGCTTCTTGATGAAGGTCAAGCTGGTGATAACGTGGGTCTTTTGGTTCGTGGTATCAAGCGTGATGAGGTTGAGCGTGGACAGGTTTTATGTAAGCCCGGTTCAGTAACTCCTCACAAAAGATTTAAAGCCAGTGCTTATATTCTAAATAAAGAAGAAGGTGGTAGACATACTCCATTCTTTAAAGGATATAGACCTCAGTTTTATTTTAGAACAACTGATGTGACCGGTGATTGTAAGCTGCCTGATAATGTTGAGATGGTTATGCCAGGTGACAACATTGAAATGGAAGTTGAGCTTATGAAGCCAGTTGCTATGGAAAAAGAAGTGCGTTTTGCTATCCGTGAAGGTGGTAAAACTGTTGGTGCCGGTGTGGTATCAGAAATTATTGAATAATTATTAATTGTTTGTTATATGCCTCCCCCAGCTCAAGAAATTGACTTGGGGAGGTATAAGCTTTTTAAGGGTGAGTGTTTGTCATGTCGGGTGATAAAAAATGGATAAATCTTAGTTTTGTTACATTGGCTTTAATTTTAGCTTGGGTTTTAAATCAAGCGTTTTTAATGGTCGCGCGGTATGCAAAGTTACAAAATCCTGTGTTTTTAGATACTTTGCCAGCGTCTACAGTATTAGCTTTATTGGTGGCGTGTTTGGGAGTGTTTTTGTACACAAGGCAAGCAAAGGTGCAAAGCTTTGCCTATGAAGTTTTACAAGAGATTAAAAAGGTTATATGGCCAACCCAAAAAGTGGCTTATCTCTCAACCGTGGTGGTTTTAATTTTGGTGGTTATTTCTGCAAGTATATTGGGAGTGTTTGATTGGTTGTGTACAGGTCTAATTGGCTTGGTACTGAAAGTGTGATTGAGTATGTTTTTTAATGAAGAACAGTCGAATGCTAGCGGCAATAACAACAGTGAAGAGTTGAACGATTCTTCTGTTGAGGTTTCTGCAGACAATGTGGAAGAAACCAAGGTCGCTGATGATGATCAGGGTCAATCAGAGGTGAAAAACCCAAGGTTTAAGTGGTATGTTGTTCATGTTTATTCAGGTTATGAACAAAGAGTAAAAGAAGGTCTTTTGGAGCGAATTAAATCTTTGTCAGCTGAAGATAATTTTGGAGAGGTTTTGATTCCAACTGAGAATGTTGTAGAGATGGTTCAGGGGCAAAAAAAATCTTCTAAAAGAAAGTTTTTTCCAGGTTATATACTGGTTGAGATGGATTTAACCGATGATATGTGGCACTTGGTAAAAGGAACACCAAAAGTTACTGGTTTTGTTGGCGGTGCGTCAAGGAAGCCAACGCCAGTGCCTGAAAAAGAAGTTTTAAGGTTAACGCAGCAAATTAGTGAAGGTGTGGTTAATCCAAAATTAAAGATGAGCTTTGAAAAGGGTGAGAATGTTCGTGTTGTCGAGGGTCCTTTTCAAAACTTTAATGGTATAGTGGATGAAGTTAAGCCTGATAAAGGTAAATTAAGAGTGCTTGTGAGTATTTTTGGTCGTTCAACCCCTGTTGAGCTTGACTATGCACAAGTAGAAAAAAGTTGAGGTATAAGATGGCAGATAAAAAAGTGCAAGCATTTATCAAATTGCAGATTCCAGCTGGAAAGGCTAATCCAGCTCCTCCTGTGGGTCCGGCATTGGGTCAGCATGGGGTAAATATCATGGATTTCTGTAAAGCATTCAATGCAGATACTCAAAAAATGGGTGATGCGGTGGTGCCTGTTGTTATAACAGTTTATCAGGATAGAACTTTTTCGTATATTACAAAGACACCTCCGGCTTCTAACTTATTAAAAAAGGCTGCTGGAATTGCTAAAGGTTCTGGAGAGCCACATAAGAATAAAGTGGGTAAGGTGACGGATGCGCAAGTTGAAGAAATTGCAAAAACCAAAATGCCAGACCTTAATGCTGCAGGCTTAGATGCAGCAAAGAAAATTGTAGCAGGAACAGCCCGTAGTATGGGTATAGACGTGATTGGCTAGGAGATAAATACAATGGCGACAATGACAGGAAAAAGGTATGCAGCAAATAGTGAGAAAGTTGCTGCTGATAAAAAATATGCGGCTCAAGAAGCCTTTGAAACTCTAAAAAGTTTTTCTGGGCCAAAATTTGATGAGACCATTGACTTGTGTGTGCGTTTGGGTGTTGATCCAAAGCAGGCAGACCAAATGGTTAGAGCTTCAGTGAAGTTGCCTCACGGTACAGGAAAAGATGTCAAAGTTGTGGTGATTGCTAAGGCAGATAAAGCTGAGCAAGCTAAAGCTGCAGGTGCAGACGTAGTCGGTGACCAGGATGTTTTAGATAAGATTGCTAAGGGTTGGTTTGATTTTGATAAGCTCATTGCAACACCTGACATGATGGCCGCTGTTGGTAAATTGGGTTCTGCTTTGGGTCCAAGAGGTTTGATGCCCAATCCAAAAACTGGAACAGTGACTTTTGAAGTTGAAAAAGCGGTTAAAGATATCAAAGCCGGTAAAGTTGACTTCCGTGTTGATAAGACAGGTAATATTCACACAGTGGTCGGGCGTATGTCTTTTGATGCTGAAAAGTTGACACAGAACTTATCAGCGCTTATGGAGTCTATTGTTAAGGCTAAGCCTTCTTCAGCAAAAGGTATTTACATTAAAAACATCAGTGTTTCCGGGACAATGAGTCCTTCTGTAACGCTTGACCCAGGGCAGTTTCAGTAATTTTTAACTGGTATAAGTGGAGTATTAAGTATGCCGAGTCAAAATAGAATAAAAAAACAAGAGCAAGTTGCTTTGTATAAAGAAAAGTTTTCTAAATCAAAAGCAGCAGTTTTGTCTCTGTGCACTGGAATCAGTGTTGAAGATATCACTGCATTTAGAGCAAAGCTACGCTCTGAAAATGTAGAGTTTAAAGTTTTAAAAAATACAATTGCGTCACGAGCTATAGAAGGGACTGACCTTGAACCTTTGAAGAGTGAATTTTCAGGGCAGACGGCAGTTGCTTTTACGGAAAGTGACCCAGTTGTTTTAGCAAAAATCATTTCTGATTTTGCAAAAGAGCAAGAAACATTTTCTATTAAAGCGGGAGTCTTGGATGGAAAATTGTTGGATGCAAAAAATGTAGATGCATTGGCCAACATTCCTAGTAGGGAAGTGTTGTTGGGAAAATTGGCTGGATCACTTCAGTCACCCTATGCCGGTATGGTTTACGGTTTATCAGGTATTCTTCGGAAGTTTGTTTATGTCCTTGACGCTGTCCGAAGAGAAAAAGAAAGTAAGGGCGAGTAGTCTTTTAATATATTGGGAGAGAAAAAATGGCTGAAAAAATGACAAAAGAACAGTTTGTTGAAAACGTAAAGGCAATGTCTGTTTTAGAACTTAAAGAGTTGGTAGACATATTTGAAGAAGAATTCGGTGTGTCTGCAGCGCCTGTTGCAGTTGCAGGTGGTGCAGCTCCAGCTGCTGGTGGTGAAGCCGCTGCGGCTGAAAAAACAGAGTTTAACGTAATGTTAAAAGCTGCTGGCGATAAGAAAATCCAAGTGATTAAAGTTGTAAGATCAATTACGGGTCTTGGTTTGAAAGAAGCAAAAGATTTAGTTGATGGCGCTCCAAAAGCAATTAAAGAAAATGTTGCTAAGGAAGAAGCTGAAAAAATGAAAGCTGATCTTGAGCAAGAAGGCGCAACTGTAGAGCTTTCTTAATAGCGCTTAGTCAAACCTAAGCTTTCAGTTTGTTTGTTTAGGTTTGCGAGCAATTTTTTGGAGGCGTAAATGAATTTAGTTCATTTACGTTTCTTATTTATAAGATTAAGTTGTTTTTTGTTAACTCAGTTGTTGAGTTACGAAAAAATTTAGTCGGTCTATGATAAAGGTATTTTAGTTTGTGCCTTTGTCTTGAAAATAAAGTTTGGTAAGAGCCAAGCTTTGCTGCATAAAGCTCACAGTGTTGATTTTGTGTAGACGTTGAATAAAAATATATATTTTAGGAGTTTTTGGATGGCCTCATTTGTAAACCACTTACATCGACCCCGTAAAAATTTTTCAAAAATTAATAAGGTTATCGATGTACCAAACCTTATTGATATTCAAAAAAGATCATATGAGAGGTTTTTGCAAATAGGAGTTCCTGAAGACCAGAGAGAGGATATTGGTTTACAGGCTGTTTTTAAGTCGGTCTTTCCAATTAAAGATTTTAATGAAACAGCTTCCCTTGAGTTTGTTTCTTATAAGTTAGAAGAACCAAAATATGATGTAGATGAATGCTTGCAAAGAGGTATGACTTACGCATGCCCGGTGCGAGTTGTTGTTCGTTTGGTTGTGTGGGATACATCTGAAGGAGCGCCTCCTGGAGCGATTCGAGATGTTAAAGAGCAGGAAGTATATTTTGGTGAGATTCCTCTGATGACCGGCGACGGTACCTTTATCAATAATGGTACTGAACGTGTTGTTGTAAGTCAATTGCACCGCTCTCCAGGTGTTTTCTTTGAATCGGCTAGTGCTACGGCAGTATCAAGAAGTAATGTGTTGTATTCAGCCAGAATGCTTCCTTATCGTGGTTCTTGGTTAGACTTTGAGTATGATCACAGAGATGTGTTGTATGTAAGGATAGACCGTCGTAGAAAAATGCCGGCAACTATTTTGTTAAGAGCATTAGGTTATTCTGAAGAGGATTTATTAAACTTCTTTTACAAGTCTGAAACCGTCAGTTTTAAAGGTAAGGATATTTTTAAGAGCGTTGTGCTTGATCTACTGCCAGGGCAAATGGCAAGCTTTGATGTTAAAGACCCCAAATCAGGTGAGGTCTTGGTTAAAGCGGGCAAGAAGTTTACAAAGTTTTCATTAAAAAGGTTAGAGCGCTCTAATATTGATGCAATAAAGATTAATGCTGAAGATATTATTGGTCGTTTTGCTGCCAAAGATGTTGTCAATAAAGACACCGGTGAGGTTATTCTGGGTGTGAATCAGGAGTTGACTGCAGAAATTTTTGATGACATTAAAACAGCTGGTATTGAATCGTTTGATTTGCTTTATATTGATGGTGTTAATGTCAATGCTGCACTAAGAAATACCTTGATGGCGGATAAAATGTCTACGCAAGATGAATCCATCTTGGAAATATATTCAAGATTGCGTCCTGGCGAGCCACCTACACTTGAAACGGCAACAGCTTATTTTGAAAGTTTATTTTTTAACCCCGATCGTTATGACTTGTCACATGTTGGCCGTTTAAAAATTAACCATAAGTTTGGCTTTGATACTGAATTGGAAACCAGAACTTTACAAAAAGAAGATATTCTTCATTCAGTAAAGTACCTTTCTGGCTTAAAAGATGGTTTGGGCGTAACTGATGATATTGATCATCTAGGTAACAGGCGTGTGCGTACGGTAGGTGAGTTGGTTGAAATTCAGTACCGCATAGGTCTTGTCCGTATGGAAAGAGCTATAAAAGAGCGCATGAGTTTGCAAGATGTTGAGACGCTGATGCCACATGAGTTGATTAATTCTAAACCCGTGTCTGCAGTTGTAAAAGAGTTTTTTAGTTCAAGTCAGTTGTCACAGTTTATGGATCAAACCAACCCTTTGTCTTCAACAACGCACAAAAGAAGATTGTCGGCTTTAGGACCAGGTGGTTTAACCAGAGAGAGAGCCGGTTTTGAGGTTCGTGATGTTCATACCACGCACTATGGACGTATTTGTCCTATTGAAACACCTGAGGGACCCAATATTGGTTTGATTACCTCTTTATCAACTTTTGCAAGAGTTAATGACTATGGCTTTATTGAAACACCATACAGAAAAGTTGTTAACGGTGTTGTCACAGATGAAGTGAACTTTTATTCGGCTTTGGAAGAGGAAAAGCATATTATCGCTCAGGCCAATGCGCCCATTAATGCCAAAGGAAAGTTTACAGGTGATTTAGTTCAGTGTAGGCAAGCCGGTGAAACAATTTCTGTTGATCCAGCTGAAGTGACATTGATGGACGTTTCTCCAAACCAACTTGTTTCCGTTGCAGCGTCGCTGATTCCGTTTTTAGAGAATGATGATGCTAACCGTGCTTTGATGGGGTCAAACATGCAACGGCAAGCCGTTCCATTGCTTTCAGCTAGTGCACCAATTGTGGGTACAGGTATGGAAAGTATTGTTGCGCGTGACTCAGGTGCAGCTCTGGTTGCAGTCAATGACGGTGTTGTTGAATCTGTTGATGCTGGAAGAATTGTGATTCGTTCTAAAGCAGGTTCTAAGGTTTCTGGTCCAGAGGTTGATATTTATAACTTGGTGAAGTACCAGCGCTCCAATCAGGCGACCTGTGTTAACCAAAAACCTATCGTTAGAAAAGGTGATGAGGTTTTACGTGGTCAAGTGATTGCGGATGGTCCATCAACATCAAAAGGTGAGCTTGCGCTTGGGAAAAACGTTATTGTGGCGTTTATGCCTTGGCAAGGTTATAACTTCGAAGATTCTATCCTGCTATCAGAAAGACTCGTGACTGAAGATGTTTATACATCAGTACATATTGAGACTTTTGAATTGTTTGCTAGGGACACCAAGTTAGGTAAGGAAGAAGTTACTCGAGATATTCCTAATGTTGGTGAGGATGCATTGAGAGATCTAGATGACTCAGGTGTTGTTCGTATTGGTGCAGAAGTTTCTTCTGGTGATATTTTGGTGGGTAAAGTGACACCAAAAGGAGAAACACAGCTTTCTCCAGAAGAAAAACTGTTAAGGGCAATTTTTGGCGATAAAGCGGGTGATGTTAAAGATACATCGCTTAGAATGCCACCAGGAGCTAAAGGAACAGTTATTGATGTGCAAATTTTTTCTCGAGAAGGTGTTGAAAAAGATGCCAGAGCGAAAGAAATTGAAGACATGCAAGTAAGCAAACTCTTACAGGATCAAGAAGATCAGATTAAGATTATTCGTGAGTCTTCTTATGCAAAAATCGCCAATGTCTTAAGTGGTGAAAAAGTGGCGGCGGATCTAAAAGACAATAAGTCTAAAGTTCTGATTAAAAAAGGCACAAAGATTACGCAAGAAGCTTTAGATGAGGTTCCAAGGCATAAATGGAAAGATATTGCTTTAGTCAGTAATGAAGATGCTGAAAAACAAGTTTTGCAGATCTTTGATCAATTGGCTGAACAAACTGATGGTATTAAGCATGCTTTTGATGAAAAAATATTAAGAATCAAAAGCGGTGACGATTTGTTGCCGGGCGTAATCAAGATGGTGCGTGTATTCGTTGCCATTAAAAGACGTATTTCTGTGGGTGATAAAATGGCTGGACGCCACGGAAATAAAGGTGTTGTGTCTAGAATTATGCCTGTTGAAGATATGCCTTACTTGGAAGACGGTACACCGGTAGATGTTGTTTTAAATCCATTGGGTGTTCCTTCTCGTATGAACGTTGGTCAGATCATGGAAACGCATCTGGGTTGGGCTGGACGCATGCTTGGGCGTAAAATTGACCAGATGATTGAAGAGAAAGTAGACAGCGAAAAAATCAGAACATTTCTTAAGAAAGTGTACCATCGATCAGAAGATCATGACCTGATAGATAAAGCTAAGAAAAGTGATGTTTTGGCCTATGCCAGAAGAATCGCAGAAGAGCATGTGCATTTGGCAACGCCAGTATTTGATGGTGCCAATGATGAGCATATCAAAGAGTTGCTCAAACTTTCCGATGTCCATTCTTCGGGCCAAAGTAAATTGTTTGATGGTAGAACCGGTGATGCTTTTGACCGTATGGTGACAGTAGGAATCATGTATGTCCTTAAGTTACACCACTTGGTTGATGATAAGTTGCATGCTCGTTCTATTGGTCCATACTCTCTTGTCACACAACAGCCTTTGGGCGGTAAAGCTCAGTTTGGTGGTCAAAGACTTGGGGAGATGGAAGTGTGGGCTCTGGAAGCCTATGGTGCTGCTTATGCTCTGCAAGAATTTTTGACTGTAAAATCTGATGATATTGCCGGTCGAACAAGAACGTATGAAGCTATCGTCAAAGGTGAGAATCATCTTGAGTGTGGTTTGCCAGAGTCATTCAACGTGCTTTTAAAAGAGTTAAAAGCTTTATCCTTGGATGTAAGGTTGATTGAGTCACCTGAGTCTTCTACTGAAGAAGGTTCAGATGACCAAGGTAAAGAGTCTTCAGATCAAGAGGCTGCGGCTTAATTTTTAGTTTGAATATTAAAACTAGAGGAAAACAATAATGCAAAACTTATTTTCATTCTTTGAAAAACCTAAAGATCCACTATTTTTTGAAGCTATTCAGGTTGGCTTGGCGTCTCCTGAAAAAATATTAGAGTGGTCTTACGGTGAAATAAAAAAACCAGAAACCATCAATTATAGAACATTTAAGCCAGAAAGAGATGGTTTGTTTTGTGCTAAAATTTTTGGCCCAGTTAAAGACTATGAGTGTAACTGCGGTAAATATAAAAGAATGAAGCATCGCGGAATTGTCTGTGAAAAATGTGGCGTTGAAGTTATTGAGTCAAAGGTTAGACGTGAGCGTATGGGGCACATCACTTTAGGTTCGCCTGTTGCGCATATTTGGTTTTTAAAATCTTTGCCCAGCCGTATTGGTAACCTTTTAGATTTAACCTTAAAAAACCTTGAAAAAGTTATTTATTTTGAAGCGCATATTGTTCTGGAGCCAGGTGCTTCAAGTTTAGAAAAAGGTCAGGTCCTCAGTGAAGATGAATATCATAAGGCACTTGAGGATTTTGGTGATACAGGTTTTGAAGTTGGAATGGGTGCTGAAGCAATTAAGGTGTTGTTGAGTGATCTTGATCTGGAAGATTTAGCCGTAACGGTCAGAGAAGAAATTTCTGCAACCAAATCAGAAGCCAAGAAGAAAAAACTTGCCAAACGTCTAAAGGTTGTAGAAGCATTTAGAGAGTCTGGCAATAAACCAGAGTGGATGGTGTTGGATACAATTCCAGTGCTACCTCCTGACTTAAGACCTTTGGTAGCCTTGGAAGGTGGCCGTTTTGCTACAGCAGACTTAAATGACTTGTACCGTCGTGTGATTAACAGAAACAATCGTTTGAAGCGTTTGTTAGAGCTAAATGCGCCTGGTATCATTATTAGAAATGAAAAAAGAATGTTACAGGAAGCTGTAGATGCTCTGTTTGATAACGGTAGAAGAGGTAAAACCATTACAGGTACCAATAAAAGGCCTTTAAAATCTTTATCTGACATTATTAAAGGGAAGCAAGGTCGTTTTAGACAGAACCTTTTAGGTAAACGTGTTGATTATTCAGGACGTTCAGTGATTGTGGTTGGTCCTGAGTTGAAATTGCATCAGTGTGGTTTGCCAAAGCTTATGGCTTTGGAGTTGTTTAAGCCATTTATTTTTCAAAAACTAGATGAGAGAGGGTTTGTTCCTACAGTTAAAGCGGCTAAAAAAATGGTGGAAGACCAAACCGATGAAGTCTGGGATGCATTAGATGAAGTGGTAAGAGAGCATCCGGTGATGTTAAACCGTGCACCAACATTGCACCGTTTAGGGATTCAAGCTTTTGAGCCAGTTTTGATTGAAGGTAAGGCCATTCGTTTACACCCATTGGTTTGCTCTGCGTTTAACGCTGACTTTGATGGTGACCAAATGGCGGTTCATGTGCCCTTGTCTATTGAGGCTCAGGTAGAAGCGCGTGTCTTAATGATGTCAACCAATAATATTTTATCTCCAGCTAATGGTAAGCCAGTTATTGTTCCTTCTCAGGATATTGTTTTGGGCTTATATTATTTAACTAAAGAAAGACCATTCTGTGTAGGTGAAGGTAAACATTTCTCCAGCGAAGAAGAAGTACGAATAGCTTATGATTCTGGTGCAATAGAATTGCATGCAAAAATTCATGTTAGAATTCGTGGAGAAAAAGTTCAAACAACCGTTGGGCGAGTCCTTCTTTTAGAAGCTTTGCCTAAAGGTTTGCCATTTTCTATGATCAATAAAGTGATGGATAAAAAGGCATTGGCAGACTTGGTTGACCAAGCGTTTCGTCTATGTGGTCAAAAAGATACTATTTTGTTGGCCGATCAGTTGAAAAACTTAGGTTATAAGCACTCTACACAAGCGGGTGTTTCAATTTGTATGGACGACATGCAAATCCCAAGTAAAAAATATGAGCTGCTTGATAAGGCTCAAAATTCCGTTCAAGAGATTCAGAAACAATACACCGAAGGTTTAATTACTGATGGTGAACGTTACAATAAAGTTATCGATGAGTGGGCTCAAGTGTCCGAGCAGATCGCTGGCGAAATGTTAGGTGAGCTTAGTACTGATATCGTTAAGAGTGCAGATGGTAAAGACTCTGAAGAAGCACCAAGCTTTAACCCAATTTTTATGATGGCTGATTCCGGTGCCAGAGGCAGTGCTCAGCAGTTAAGGCAGTTGGCAGGTATGCGTGGTCTTATGGCTAAACCATCTGGCGAGATTATTGAGACACCTATTACAGCTAACTTTAAAGAAGGTTTAACGGTGCAGCAGTACTTTATCTCTACACACGGTGCTCGTAAAGGTTTGGCAGATACTGCCTTGAAAACTGCAAACTCAGGTTATTTAACTAGACGATTGGTGGATGTTGCACAAGATGCTGTAATCACTGAGTATGATTGTAGTACGCTAGATGGTGTTGAAGCTGTAGCTTTGATTGAGGGTGGAGAAATAATTGAGCCTCTTGGAGATCGTATCTTAGGAAGGGTTGCATTGGAAGATGTTGTTGATCCTTATTCAGGCGAAGTTGTGATCCCAGCTAATGTTGAAATTGATGAGAAAATTGTTGAGAAGGTCAATAACTCAGTTATTGAAAAGGTGAAAATTAGATCCGTTCTTACTTGTCAAACTCGCAGAGGTATTTGTACTTTATGTTACGGGCGTGACTTGTCTCGTGGTAGAATGGTGAGCATTGGTGAAACCGTTGGTGTTATTGCTGCTCAGTCTATTGGTGAGCCAGGAACTCAGTTAACGATGAGAACCTTCCACGTTGGGGGTACCGCGACTCGTAGAGCTGAGCAGTCAACTTTAGAAAGTCGCAATGCAGGTACAATTAAATTTATCAACCTTAATACAGTAAAGAACAGAGCTGGCCGTTTAACAGTTTTAAATAGAAATGCAGAGCTTGCTATTGTTGATGACAAGGGGCGTGAGCGAGAAAAATATAAAATTCCTTACGGTTCCGAAGTCTTTTTTGATGATGGTAAAAAAGTCAAGGCCAATGCAATGATTGCTGAATGGGATCCTTACACCATTCCAATTATTACTGAGGTCGGTGGTATTGTTCAATTTAATGATATGATTGAAGGGAATACCGTTTCTGACCAAATGGATGCGGTTACGGGTCTTTCACGTAAAGTCATTATTGAAGCTAAAGAAGCGGGTTTAAGACCTTCTATTATCTTAACTGATAAAAAAGGTGAAACCATAAAATCTAAAGTTACAGGTGGCGATATTCAGTATGTGCTGCCGGTAGGTGCTAACTTGGCTGTTGATAATGGTGATGAACTTAAACCTGGTGACGTTGTTGCTAAAATTACCCGCGAGAGCAGTAAAACAAAAGATATTACGGGTGGTTTGCCAAGAGTTGCAGAGCTTTTTGAAGCAAGAAAGCCAAAAGAGGTTGCTGTTATTTCTGAAATTGATGGCGCCGTATCTTTTGGTAAAGATACCAAAGGTAAGCGTAAAGTAATTGTAACTCCAGAAGTTGGAGATGCGCGTGAATACTTGATTCCTAAAGGTAAGCACATCTCTGTTATTGAAGGAGACAGAGTGGTTGCCGGTGAGGCCTTGATGGATGGCTCGGCAGATCCGCATGATATCTTAAGTGTTCTTGGTGAAAAAGAATTGTCCAAGTACATGGTGGATGAAGTGCAAGAGGTTTATCGTTTGCAAGGTGTAAAAATTAACGATAAGCATATTGAAACCATTGTTCGCCAAATGTTGCGTAAAGTTAAGGTTGTGGATCCAGGTGAAACCAGCTTCTTGTCTGGTGAACAAGTGGATAAAGCTGCTTTTTATGAAGAGAATGATAAAGCCTTGGCAGAGAAGAAAAAGCCAGCTAAAGCAGAAGCTTTGTTGTTAGGTATTACGAAAGCTTCTTTGTCAACGGAGTCCTTTATATCAGCCGCATCATTCCAGGAAACCACAAAAGTGTTTACTGAAGCAGCGATCAACGGAAAAATTGATCACTTAAGAGGCTTAAAAGAAAATATTGTGATGGGTAGAATCATTCCAGCTGGAACGGGAACTGCTCATTATAGAAATTTAGGCCTTGAGGTTGTAGGAAAAGAAATTAAATCAATGGTGGACCCTACATTGGAGAGTCCAGCTAATGAAAACAACTACATAGAGAATGTAACAACAGAAACGGGTGCTTAAAAATCTTAAAAATTAGGGCCTTAATTAAAAGTTCTTGACTTTTGGCCCGCAATTCCTTAGGTACGCATTCTTTAGAAAAGGAAAATTATGCCAACGATAAACCAATTAGTTAGAAAAGCGAGAGAAAAACAGAGCCAAAAAAATACGGCTCCAGCATTAGCCAAATGCCCACAAAAAAGAGGGGTATGTACAAGAGTGTATACAGTAACCCCTAAAAAGCCTAACTCGGCTTTAAGAAAAGTGGCTAGGGTAAGATTGACCAACGGCTATGATGTTACTGCATATATCCCAGGAGAAGGCCATAATTTGCAAGAACACTCTGTTGTGTTGGTGCGTGGTGGTCGTGTAAAGGATTTACCTGGTGTTCGTTACCACATTGTTAGAGGTTCATTGGATACTGCGGGTGTACAAAACAGAAAAAGAGGCCGCTCTAAGTACGGTACCAAGAGGAGTTAAGGGTTATGTCTAGAAGAAGAGAAGCTAAAGTTAGAGTTCGTGTTCCAGATCCCAGGTTTGGTGATCGTCTTATTGCTAGATTGATCAGTTCTTGTATGTTGGATGGTAAGAAGTCTTTGAGTCAAAAAATAGTTTACACTGCCTTAGATATGGTGGCAGAAAAAATGAAAGATGACCCTATTAAAGTGTTAAGAAAAGCATTGGACAATGTAAAACCTGTTGTAGAGACTAAAAGTAGACGTGTTGGTGGTGCAAACTATCAGGTGCCAATGGAAGTAAGGCCTAATAGAGCTGAAGCTTTAGGTATTCGTTGGTTGTTGAAATCCAGTCGTGATCGTTCTGGTAAATCAATGGCAGAGAAATTGGCCAATGAATTAATGGATGCGCATGCACAACGTGGTGCGGCAGTTAAGAAACGTGAAGAAGTACATAAAATGGCAGAAGCAAATAAAGCGTTTGCACATTATCGATGGTAGGACAAGACAATGGATTTAAAAAAAGTAAGAAATATTGGAATTATTGCGCATATTGATGCCGGTAAAACAACAACTACAGAGCGTGTATTGTATTACACCGGTCGTTCACATAAAATAGGTGAAGTGCATGAAGGTAATGCCACGATGGACTGGATGGAGCAGGAGCAAGAGCGAGGTATTACAATTACGTCAGCTGCTACAACTTGTTCTTGGAAAGATCATAAAATTAATATTATTGATACGCCTGGTCACGTTGATTTTACTGTTGAAGTAGAGCGTTCTTTGCGGGTTTTGGATGGTGCTGTCGGTGTTTTTGATGGTGTCGCCGGTGTAGAGCCTCAGTCAGAGACTGTGTGGCGTCAAGCAGATAAATACAAGGTTCCTAGAATAGCCTTTGTTAATAAAATGGACCGCACAGGGGCAGACTTTTTTATGTGCGTTGAGCAAATGGTTTCAAGGTTGCAGGCTAATCCAGTGCCTGTGCAGATCCCTCTGGGCCGTGAAGAAGGTCATATGGGCGTAATTGACTTGGTTAAAATGAAAGCATATCAGTTTAACAATGAGTCATTGGGTGCAAAATTTGATGAAATAGAAATTCCTGCTGAATACAAAGCTGATGCAGATAGCTGGAGAGAGAAGCTCTTAGAAGCTGTTTCTGAAGTTGATGAAAATTTAATGGAAAAGTATTTAGGCGGAGAAGAGCTTTCTGAAGATGACGTTTGGAGTGCTTTGCGTAAAGGTGCTAACACCATGGAGCTTACCCCTGTACTATGTGGTTCTGCTTTTAAAAATAAAGGTGTTCAACAGCTTCTTGACGCAATTGTTGCTTTGTTGCCTTCTCCTTTAGATGTTCCTGCGATTAGAGGGGTGGACGTTAAAGATGAAGAGAAAGAGATTGTCAGAAAAGCGGATGAGTCTGAGCCATTCTCAGCTTTAGCTTTTAAAATTATGTCAGATCCTTTTGTTGGGCATTTGACTTTCTTGAGAATTTATTCTGGTAAGATTGCCAGTGGCGATGCTATTTTAAACTCAACCAAAGATAAAAAAGAGCGTTTGGGGCGTATTCTTCAGATGCATGCCAATAAACGTGAAGAGCTTACAGAAGCCTCAGCTGGAGATATCATTGCGGCTGTGGGTCTAAAAACAGCGTCTACCGGAGATACATTTTGTGTGCCCACCAACCCTGTAAAGTTGGAGTCTATCAATTTCCCAGAACCCGTTATTCAAATTGCTGTTGAGCCTAAAACAAAGTCTGACCAAGAGAAAATGGGCGAAGCTTTGCATAAATTGGCTCAGGAAGATCCATCTTTACGTATTAAAACAGATGAAGAGACAGCTCAAACATTGCTTGCGGGTATGGGTGAGTTACACTTAGAAATTATTGTTGATCGTTTGTTACGTGAGTTTAAGGTTGAAGCCAATATTGGTAAACCTCAGGTTGCATATCGGGAAACAATCACCAAAGCAATTAAAGCCGAGGGTAAGTTTATTCGCCAGTCTGGTGGTAAAGGTCAGTATGGCCATGTTGTTTTTGAAATGGAGCCAAATGAAGCTGGCGGTGGTTTTTCCTTTGAAACAACCATTAAAGGTGGAGCGGTTCCAAAAGAGTTCTTTAAACCTATTGAAGAAGGTGTTAAAGAGGCTTTAGATTCTGGTGTTGTTGCTGGTTATCCAGTGGTTGACATTAAGGTTAACTTGGTAGATGGTTCTTTTCACGAAGTGGATTCATCAGAGATGGCATTTAAAATTGCTGGATCTATGGGTTTTAAAGAGGGGTGTTCAAAAGCTTCTCCAATATTATTAGAGCCTATTATGAAAACTGAAGTTGTGGTTCCTGAAGACTATATGTCTAACGTCATTGGTGACCTCAACTCTAGAAGAGCTAAAATTTTGGGTATGACCCCGCGTTCAGGAACGCAAGTTATTGATGCAGAGGTGCCTCTGTCAGAGATGTTTGGTTATACAACGGACTTACGGTCTAATACGCAAGGTAGAGGGAGCTCTTCAATGGAGTTTGATCACTATGCTCCGTTGCCAGCAAAGATAAGTGCTGAAATTGTTGAGAAATCTAAGTCAAAGTAGAGGATGATATGGCTATTGCAGAAGAAAAAATTAGAATTCGATTAAAAGCTTATGATTATCAATTGTTGGATCAGTCTACACAAGAAATTGTAGAAACTGCCAGAAGAACAGGAGCTAGAGTTGCTGGTCCTATCCCTTTGCCAACAAAGATCAATCGTTATTGTGTTTTGAGATCTCCGCATACAGATAAAAAATCGCGTGAGCATTTTGAAATCAGAACCCATAAAAGAATGATGGATATTCTTGAGCCTACACAACAAACCATTGACTCGTTGATGAAGTTGGATTTGTCAGCCGGTGTTGATGTGGCGATAAAGAGTTATAGGGAGTAGTTATGGCCGTAGAAGCAAAAAAAATTGATTGGTCAGCCAAAAAGTCCAGTTCTGCAGTTGCTCTGCCGAAAGACATTTTTGCTGTTGAAGTGAAAGAAGCCGCTGTACATCAAAATGTATTGAGTATTTTGGCTGGGCGTAGGTCTGGGACAGCTAAGGTTAAGACCAGAGGTGAAGTCGCTGGTGGTGGTAGAAAGCCATATCGTCAAAAAGGTACCGGTAATGCAAGGCATGGTAGTAATACATCACCGATTTTTGCTGGTGGTGGTACTGTTTTTGGCCCTAAACCTAGATCTTATGCTCAGAAAATTTCAAAAAAGCTTAAAAAAGCTGCGCTGAACAGTGTGTTGACTGACAAGTTAAGTAACGAACAAGTTTTTGTTTGTGCGCGTTTTTCTGAAGAAAAGCCATCCACTAAGAAAGTGTCCGCATGGATGAAGTCTGCACAGCTTGATAGTGTTGTTTTTGTTGATAAATCAAATGAAGCATTGTCTTTGTCAGTACGTAATATTCCAACTGCTCGCTACTTAGATGTAAGAAGTTTGAATGTATTTGATTTATTGAAGTACAAAACTTTGGTTATTTCTGAAGATGCGGTTGCATATCTTAATGAAGGAGCAAAGGCATGAATGTAAGGTTAGATAAAGTCTTAAAAAGACCGATACAAACAGAAAAGACAACCATGCAAAAAGAGACTGCAAATCAAGTCGTTTTTGAAGTGTACCCAGGTGCTGATAAATTGAGCATTAAGTATGCAGTAGAAAAAGCCTTTAGTGTTAAGGTTGACTCTGTTCAAACTATGGTTGTTCCATCGAAGCGAAAAAAACCAATTATTGGAAGACGTAGAGTTGAATTTAAAAAAGCCAACTGGAAAAAGGCTATCGTGAAGTTAGCACCAGGTGAGAAGATTGAGTTGTTTGAAGGAGTTTAGAAATGCCAGTAATTAAGTATAAACCGATTACTCCAAGTAGACGTTATATGTCTACATCAGATTTTTCTGATGTGACATCTAGTAAGCCAAAGAAAAGTTTATTGGCTCCGCAAAAGAGATCCGGTGGAAGAAATAATAGAGGTCGTGTTACCAGTCGTTGGATTGGTGGCGGACACAAAAAGAAGTATAGAAAAATAGATTTTTTGCGTCGTGATAAAGAGGGTATTGAGTGTCGTGTTAAAACGATTGAGTATGATCCGAATCGTTCAGCACGAATTGCTTTGGTGTCCTATTTAGATGGTGAATATAGATATATTGTTGCTCCTCACGGTGTAGAAGTTGGTGCCAGCTTAAAGTGTGGTAAAGAAGCGGAAATTAAGCCAGGAAATGCTTTAGAGTTGCAAAACATTCCTGTGGGTACGCTTGTGCATAACCTAGAGCTTAAAAAAGGTCGTGGTGCGCAAATGGTTCGTTCAGCTGGAACTTCAGCTCAAATCATTGGTCGTGAAGAAGGCTACACTCAAGTTCGTATGCCATCAGGTGAGATTAGAAGAGTTCGTAAAGAGTGTTATGCAACCATTGGACAGGTGTCTAATATTGAGCATGAAAACTTGACGATTGGTAAAGCCGGTCGTTCTCGCTGGTTGGGTAAGAACCCAAGAGTTAGAGGTGCAGCGATGAACCCAGTAGACCATCCTCATGGAGGTGGTGAAGGTAGAACTACGGGTGGTCGCCATCCAGTTACACCTTGGGGTGTTCCAACAAAAGGATATAAAACACGTAATAATAAGAAAACTGATCGATTTATTATTGAAAGGAAGAAAAAATAATGGCACGTAGTACCAAAAAAGGACCTTTTGTTGATGGGTACCTGCTGAAAAAAGCAGATGATTCGCGTAATGCAGGTGGTAAAAAAGTGATTAAAACATGGTCACGACGATCGACTGTATTACCAGAGTTTGTTGGCTTAACCTTTGCTATTCATAATGGTCGTAAGTTTCTTCCAATCTATATAACAGAAAATATGGTTGGTCATAAATTGGGTGAGTTTGCATTGACGAGAACGTTTACAATGCATGCTGGCGATAGAAAAGCCGGAAAATAATGAGGGTATAGATCATGCAAGTTAGAGCAAAATTTTTAAGAGTGCCGCCGCGCAAAGCAAGATTGGTGGCCAATATGATTAAAGGAAAAATGGCCAATGATGCTATGACCATGCTTAAATTCATGCCTAAAAAAGGTGCAGGAATGATTGAAAAGCTGCTAAAAAGTGCGGTTGCCAACGTTAATGCCCAAGGGCAAGTAGATGTGGATAATTTGTATGTTGAGCAAATTTGGGTTGATCCAGGTCCAGTTATTCAAGCGTTTACACCTAGAGCACAAGGTAGAGCAACGCCAATTAATAAAAGAACAAGCCATATATCATTGGTGTTAAAGGAAAAGTAGGAGATATCGTATGGGTCAAAAAGTAAATCCTTTAGGTTTAAGAATGGGTATCATGAAGCCATGGCGCTGCAGATGGTACTCAGAAAAAGATTATGCAACTTTTTTGCATGAAGATCTTAAGATTAAAGATATTGTTAAAAAGAAGCTTTATCATGCAGGTGTTTCGCATATTGATATTGCAAGAGCAGCAGGGAAGTGCATTGTAGATATTTATACAGCTAGACCTGGTGTAGTTATTGGTAAGAGAGGCGCCGGCATTGACAGTTTGCGACAACAGTTGCAAAAAATGACTGACAAAGAAGTTGCTGTGAATATTAAAGAAGTACGTAAAGCAGAGTTGGATGCACAGTTGGTTGCTGAAAATATTGCTATGCAGTTGGAAAGACGGGTTGCTTTTAGGCGTGTAATGAAACGTGCTGTACAGTCGGCAATGAAGTTGGGAGCTAAAGGTATTAAGGTGCGTATGGCCGGACGACTCGGTGGTGCTGAGATTGCTAGAGCAGAGTGGTATATGGAAGGCGCAGTTCCATTGCATACACTTAAGGCTGATATTGACTATGGTTTTATAGAGGCAAATACAACCTATGGTAAAATTGGTGTAAAAGTTTGGGTCAATAAAGGTGTTATTGTGAATGAAAAACCAAAACGTGATGGTAAAGGCGAAGAAGCGGTTAATGCTGCGTAATAAAGGATAAGTATTATGTTACAACCAGCAAAAGTTAAGTTTAGAAAGCAACAAACGGGAAGAATGAAGGGGAAAGCTCATCGTGGGTCTAAAATCTCCTTTGGAGATTTTGGTTTGAAAGCTGTTGAGTGTGGATACATGACTTCACGTCAGATTGAAGCAGCGCGGATTGCAATGACCCGTCATATTGATCGTGGTGGTAAAGTTTGGATTAGAGTTTTTCCTGATAAACCTATTACCAAAAAGCCACTTGAAACAAGAATGGGTAAGGGTAAAGGCCCGTTGTCACACTGGGTTGCCGTTATCAAACCAGGTCGAGTTTTGTATGAGTTGCAAGGTGTGAACAAAGAAATGGCAAAAGAAGCATTACGCTTAGCTTCACATAAGCTGCCATTTAAGACTAAGTTTGTAGAAAGAGGACAGATATGAGTGCGGCAAAGAAAAATAAAGATGAAGTTCAGGCTTTTCAAGCTTTATCAGAGGATGAGCTTAACTCAAAAATCAGCAGTTTACGTGAAGAATCTTTTTGGTTGAAATTTAAAAATAACAGTGGCCAAGAAGTTAATGCAAAAGATATTAGATCTACAAAAAAAAGTATTGCTAGAGCTTTAACCGTTTTAAAACAAAAAAAACGTGTTGAGATAACAGAGAATTAGGAATAAACACTATGGAACGTACACAAAGAAAAGAACAACAAGGTATTGTTGTCAGCGATAAAATGGACAAAACAGTTGTGGTTTTGACTAAGTCACATGTCAAGCATCCAAGGTATGGAAAGTATTATGTTCGTCGTTTAAAGTTTCCTGCGCATGATGAAAAGCAAATTGCAAAAATGGGCGATTTGGTAAAGATTCGTGAAACACGACCATTGAGCAAAACCAAGAACTGGAAGGTTGTTGAAGTATTAAAAGAGGCAGCTATCATAGAAGAAAATCAGGATGCAGCTGTCAGTGAGGTGCAATCATGATTCAAACTGAAAGTGTTTTAGCTGTTGCTGATAACTCTGGTGCAAAAAAAGTGATGTGCATCAAGGTTTTGGGTGGTTCAAAAAGAAAGTACGCTAGTGTTGGGGATATCATTGTAGTTTCTATAAAAGAGGCTATCCCTAGTGCAAAAGTAAAAAAAGGTGAAGTGAAAAAAGCTGTAATCGTGAGAACAAGAAAAGAATATGTGCGTAAAGATGGCTCGTATATTCGTTTTGATGATAACTCTGCGGTTTTAATCAACAATGAAAAAGAGCCTATTGGTACACGTATTTTTGGCCCTGTTGCTCGTGAGCTGAGAGCAAAAAGTTTTATGAAAATTATATCTTTAGCTCCGGAGGTATTGTAATGTCCCGCGTAAATAGAGCAAATAAAAAAATTAAAGTCGGTGATACGGTAAGAGTAATCGCTGGTAAAGATTCAGCTGGAAAAGGCAAGGTTGGTAAAGTATTGAGTATTAATGCTAAAACTGACCGTGCAGTTGTTGAAAAAGTAAATATGGTCAAAAAGCATCAAAAGGGCGATGAAAGAGGTAATCAAGGAGGAATCTTTGACCAAGAATCTCCTATCCATTTGTCAAACTTGAGCTTGGTATCTGGAGTGAAAGAAGAAAAAACTCCTAAGAAAAAAACAACAAAAAAGAAAGCTGCCAAGAAGGTTAGCAAAAAAGCAGTGAGCAAAAAGTAAACTAGAGAGAAAAAACCATGTCAACAAGATTGTACGAAAAATATAAAAAAGAAGTTGCACCCAATATGCAAAAAACATTTGCCTATAAAAGTGCCATGCAAATTCCAAAATTAGAAAAAATAGTGATCAATGTAGGTTTGGGAAGAGCTGTATCTGAACCAAAGTTGGTTGAAAATGTTGTTAAAGAGGTTGCTGTTTTTACTGGACAAAAACCTATTGTAACCAAAGCTAAAAAAGCGATCTCTAACTTTAAGTTAAGGGAAGGTATGCCCATTGGTTGTAAGGTGACATTAAGAAAAGATAGAATGTATGAGTTTTTGGATAGATTGTGTTCTATTGCTTTGCCTAGGGTAAGAGACTTTAGAGGCGTTTCCAATAAAGGTTTTGATAAAAGTGGTAATTATACGCTTGGGATTAAAGATTACTCTATCTTTCCTGAGATTAAACTAGAAAATGTACAATCAACATTTGGTATGAATATTTCTTTTGTAAGTTCATCGCAAAATGCAAAAGAAGGTAAAGAATTGTTAACCCAGTTGGGCATGCCTTTTAGAAAGTAATTCGGAGAATAAAAATGATTACAGACCCTATAGCAGATTTAATTACAAGAATTCGTAACGCTCAAAATGCAAAACATAAGAGTGTTTCAGTGCCTGCATCTAAACTAAAAAAGCAAGTGTTGGATGTACTTAAAAAGGAAGGTTTTATTAGTCGATGGAACAGCAGCAATGATAGCGCTTTTGAAGCATTGGATGTTGAACTTAGATATGAAAGAACCGGGCGCGGCGTGATTAGAAAAATTGATAGAATCAGTAAACCTGGTCGACGAGTCTATTTTTCTTCTGAAGATTTAAAAAAAGGTAGTGATATTATTACCTTAAGAATATTAACGACGTCAAATGGTGTTATGTCTGATAAAGAGGCTATTTCAAAAGGCATTGGCGGTGAAGTTATTTGTGAAGTGTCTTAATGAGAATTAAGGCAGGTAGGAGAAAGTAAGATATGTCACGTATAGGGAAAAAACCAATAGAAATTCTACAAGGTACTGTTGTTACCGTTTCTGGCAAAACAGTTGCTGTTGAGGGTCCAAAAGGAAAGGCATCAATAGAAGCTTTTGATGGAGTGTCTGTAAAAGTTGAAGATAATCAAGTTGTTTGCGCCTTAGATGAGGGGCATGTTGACGGATCAAAGCATGGATTAACCAGAAGCTTAATTTCAAATATGATAGAGGGTTGTAGCAAAGGTTTTCAAAAGGAGCTTGAAATCGTTGGTGTAGGTTATCGTGCTTCTGTTAACGGTCAGACTCTGGAAATGACTTTAGGGCATTCTCATCCAATTAATTACCCAATACCAATGGGAATTACAATTAGTGTTGAGAAACAAACTAAGGTTACCGTTGAAGGTGTTGATAAACAGTTGGTTGGCCAAGTAGCTGCTGATATTAGGAGCTTCAGAGAGCCTGAGCCTTACAAGGGTAAAGGTGTAAAATATGCTGATGAAAGAATCATCAGAAAAGCTGGTAAAGCTGGAGCAAAATAAGAGGATCATGGGTTATGAAAAAAAATCATTCAAGAAGCGCAAGAACACGTTATAAACTTAGAAAAGTATCGTCTAGACCAAGGTTGTCTGTTTTTAGAAGTAATAAGCATATTTATGCACAAATTATTGATGATACAAGCAATGAAACTTTGGCTTCTGCATCAACGATGTCAAAAGAGTTGAAGGGCAAGTTTAATTCACTTACCGTTGATGCTGCTAAATCAGTTGGACAATTGATTGCAGAAAAAGCAAAAGCCAATAAGGTTGAGCAGGTTTGTTTTGATAGAGGTGGGTACCCATTTCACGGTAGAGTAGAAGCTTTAGCAACTGCAGCTAGAGAGCATGGATTGAAATTTTAAGGAGTTACAGTGTCTGAAAATATTGATGTAAATGAATTGGGTTTGGTTGAGAATGTTATTAAAGTTAACCGTTGTGCCAAAGTGGTTAAAGGCGGCCGTCGATTTAGCTTCGCAGCTATCGTTGTTGTAGGAGACCGTAATGGACATGTTGGCGTTGGTTTAGGTAAAGCCAATGAGGTTCCTGAAGCAATTAGAAAGGCACAAGAACAAGCCAAAAAATCAATTAAGAAAGTTAACATTCATGGGCACACCATTGCTCACGATGTTTTAGGAAGATATGGTGCTGGTTCTGTTTTGTTAAAACCTGCAAGTGAAGGTAAAGGTGTTATTGCTTCGGGTGTTGTTCGCGCGGTTGTTGAGGCTGCCGGGATTCAGAATGTATTGTCAAAGTGCTTGGGCTCTTCCAATCCGCATAATGCGGTTAAAGCGACCATAGCTGCTTTGGAGATGTTAAGAACTGAAGAAGAAATTAACCAAGCACGCCAACTTGGTGGTAAGGAATCAGAATAATTATGGCTAAATTAATAAAAATCACACTTAAGAAAAGTACAATTGGTTGTACACAAAAGCAGATAGCTAATGTACAAGGTTTAGGCTTTAAGAAAACAGCAACAACTGTATACAGGGAAGATACACCTGAAGTAAGAGGTATGATTCAAAAAGTTGTTCACCTTTTAGATGTGGAAAAAGCTCAGTCAAAACCTGAGAAACCAGCTAAAAAGGTCTTTGTAGACGTATCTAAACCGGCTAAAAAACAAACGGCAGCTAAAAAAACAGCCAAGAAAAAGACAACAAAAAAAACTGCGGCAAAAAAAGCCAGCTAAATGTTGAATTTTAAGGAGTATCAATCATGGATTTGTCAAATTTAAAGAGCCCAGAAGGTTCAAGAAAAAAAAGAAAACGTATTGGACGAGGCCACGGCTCAGGTTGGGGAAAAACCTCCGGCAAAGGACATAAAGGTCAAAATGCGCGTTCAGGTGGAGGTGTTAACCCTGCTTTTGAAGGTGGTCAAATGCCTTTGATTAGACGTTTGCCTAAATTTGGTTTTACAAATATTTTCAAGAAACAATATGCAGTGGTTAATCTAGATGCTCTCAATGCAATTGAAATTGATGGTCCGATTGATTTAAACATTTTAAAAGATGCTAAAATCGTTCGTAAAAAATCATTACGTTTGTTGAAGGTTTTAGGTAATGGTCATCTAGATAAAAAAGTTCATGTTGTTGCAGATGCTTTTAGCGCAAGTGCTAAAGCGGCCATTGAAAAAGCGGGTGGAACGGCTGAGTTGATTAAAGATTTGGATGCTCAAACAGAAAGCAGCAAAGAAGCCTAGATATAGGCTTGCTTAGAGAAAGGTATTAGCGTGTCAACTGTAGCAAATATGGCAAAAGTTCCTGAATTAAGAAAACGAATTTTGTTTACTTTAGGAATGTTAGCGGTTTACCGCTTGGGGGTTCATGTGCCCTCTCCAGGTATTGATGCTGCAGAGTTGGCTAAGTTTTTTTCAGATAAAGGCGACACAATTTTGGGTGTTTTTAATGTTTTCAGTGGTGGAGCTTTAGAGAGACTGTCGATTTTTGCGCTTGGTATCATGCCTTACATTAGTGCATCGATTATCATGCAACTGTTAGCACCAACCATTCCTTACCTAGAAAGACTTAAAAAGGAAGGTGAACTAGGTCAACGTAAGATTACGCAATACTCTAGGTACTTAACAATTGTCATCAGTTGTGTACAAGGCTTTGGTTTAGCGGCGTATTTCCAGAGTCAAGGAGTTGTGATTAACCCAGGGCTTGCATTTAAGATTCAAACAGTAATAACTTTGGCTGCAGGTACTGCATTTTTGATGTGGTTGGGTGAGCAAATAACCGAGCGTGGTATTGGTAATGGGATCTCCTTAATTATTTATGCAGGTATTGTGGCTGGATTGCCAGGAGCAATTTCTAATACTGTAACTTTGGTTCAAGAAAATCAAATGGCAGTTTTGAGTTTGATTTTTATGTGTGTTTTTATGGCAGCAGTGATTTATGGTATTGTTTATGTTGAGCAGGCCTATAGAAGAGTACCCGTTCAAGTGGCGAAACGTGTTGTAGGTAGAAAAGTATTTCAAGGTCAAAATACGGGTATTCCAATTAAAGTCAACTCAGCAGGGGTGATGGCGGCTATTTTTGCAATGGCCATTATTTCTGGTCCAATCTCTCTTGCTCGTTTATCTAATATTCCTTGGTTGCAGCGTTTTAGTCAGCAGTACTTGTCTTTTGATGGCTGGATAACCAATGTTATCATGGTTGTCTTGATCATCTTTTTCTTTTTCTTTTATACCGCGATTCAAGATCAAACCAACCCTGAAAAAATTGCTGAAAACATAAAAAAATCAGGTGGTTATATCCCAGGTATTCGTCCAGGAAGAGCTACAGCAGATTATTTAGAGAAAGTTATTGTTCGTATTGCGTTTGTGGGTGCTATATACACGTGTTTGGTATGTGTTTTGCCGGGCATTTTACAAAGCAATGCAGGTGTATCTTTTTACTTTGGTGGTACCAGTTTGTTGATTGTTGTTGGTGTAGCTCTAGATACGATGCAGCAAATACAAGCTCATTTGGTCAGCCATGATTATGATGCGATGATGGGTGGCAATGTTCGTGGTAGAAAGCTTAAAGGGCGTAGAGCTGGATAAAGGTATAAGATCATGAATGTTGTATTTTTAGGAGCACCTGGCGCCGGTAAGGGCACACAAGCAGAAAATGTTAAAGATCATTTTGGTCTTAAGCATATTTCTTCGGGTGATTTGTTGCGGGAGTCTTTAAAGAAGGAAACTGATTTGGGACTAAAAGCTAAAGCTTACATGGACAGAGGTGACTTGGTACCTGATGAAATAGTTTTTGCTATGATTCAGGAGAAGTTGCCAGCCAAACAAGGGGTTTTGTTTGATGGCTTCCCAAGAAATTTAGAGCAAGCCAAGCAATTGGATCAGGTTTTTTCTAATCTTGAGGATAAGATTGATACAGTTATTAACCTTGATGTTAAAGAAGATCTTGTTGTTGACCGCTTAATTGCAAGAGGCCGTAAAGATGACAACCCAGAGGTTATTAAGAACAGGTTGGATGTATATAGGAAACAAACACAGCCTTTGTGTAGCTATTATGAAACACAAGGCAAACTGTTTACCATTGACGCTTCTGAAAGTGTAGAACAAGTCTGGGATAATATTAAAGTATGTTTGGAGCGTAAGCATGGTTAATATCAAGTCAAAAGAAGAATTAGATATCATGCGTAAAGTCAACAAACTTCTCGCGGGTGTAAGAGAGACTTTAAGAGAAATGGTCAAGCCTGGTGTGACAACGCTTGATTTAGATAAAAAAGCTGAAAGCATGATCCGCGATTTTGGGGCTGTTCCAGCGTTTAAAGGTTATCATGGGTTTCCATCAACCTTGTGTACATCTATAAATGAAGAGGTTGTGCATGGTATTCCTAGCAATAGAGTTTTGCAAGAGGGTGATGTTTTAGGTATGGACATGGGAGCTATTTTGCAAGGTTTTTATGCGGATACAGCCATTACATGTAAAGTAGGGCAGGTTTCTGCTGAAGCTGAAAAACTCCTGAAAGTTACAGAGCAATCATTGTACAGAGGTATTGAGCAGGCTAAACCAGGTGGCCGTTTGAATGATATTGGGGCTGCTGTGCAAAAATGTGTTGAAAAAGAGGGCTATAGTGTTGTAAGAGAGTTTGTCGGACATGGTATAGGCAAGCAATTGCATGAAGATCCTCAAGTCCCTAACTACGGTGTAGCAGGTACAGGAATGATGCTAAAAGCCGGGATGGTTATTGCCATTGAACCTATGGTAAACATAGGCGGAGCAAAAGTAAATATTTTAGATGATGGCTGGACGGCTGTCACAGAAGATGGTAGTTTGTCGGCTCATTTTGAGCATACGGTGGCAATTACTGAAAATGGGCCAGAAATTCTGACCCAAGCATAGAGGTAGGTATGAAAGTAAGAGTATCAGTGAAAAAAATTTGTAATAAATGCAAAGTGATCCGCCGCAAAGGGGTGGTCAGGGTTATTTGTGACAATCCAAGACATAAGCAAAGACAGGGTTAAGGAGAAAAAATGGCACGTATTTCAGGTGTTGAGTTACCGAAAAAGAAAAGAATTAATTACGCTTTAACATATATTTATGGCATTGGTTATACAAGAGCCACAGCTATATGTGATGCCGCCAATGTGGATAAGTTTAAAAAAGTTGATGAGTTGGCTGAAGGTGAGTTGGTCAGAATTCGTGATATTATTGACCAAAGCTATAAAGTTGAGGGTGACCTTCGTCGTGAAGTGAATGCCAATATAAAACGTCTCATGGATTTAGGCTGTTACAGAGGTATGCGTCATAGAAGAGGTTTGCCTGTTCGTGGACAAAGAACGCATACCAATGCAAGAACAAGAAAAGGTAAAAGTAAGATCGCTGTTAAAGTAAATAGACCGGTTGGAAAATAGAACTGAAGAGGTAAGCATGGCTGCAGTAAAGAAAAAAGTAACGAAAAAGAAAAAAGAAAAAAGAACGATTCCACATGGGATGGTCAAAGTTCAAGCAACATTTAATAACACCATGGTGTCTATTACGGAGCCTAATGGTAATGTGTTGTCTTGGTCAAGTGCTGGAGCGCAAGGGTTTAAAGGGTCTAAGAAATCTACACCTTTTGCAGCTCAAATTGCTGCTGAAAAAGCCGCAAGGATTGCTATAGATACCTATGGTTTGAAATCTGTAGATGTTGATATTAAAGGTCCTGGTGCAGGCCGTGAAGCTGCAGTAAGAGCTATTCAGTCTGCAGGGATTAGAGTCAATTCAATTCGTGATGTGACACCTATTCCACACAACGGTTGTCGACCACCTAAAAGAAGAAGAGTTTGATTGATTTTAACAGTATTTAGGAGACGCTAGTACGAATAAATAATTTATGCTTATGAAGGAAGGGTTTTATTTTGTAAAGCTTGACCTAGGTGGAATAAATCAGTCAAAAGTCATATTTTTTGATTGAAAAACAAAGAGACAATCTCTTTAAGAAAACTACCAGAGCAGTGAAGGAGAAAATGGTATGTATAAGAATTGGAAAGATCTAATTGAACCTGAAAAAGTAGAGCTTGAGAGAGATCCAAATCGTGAAAACTATGGTAAATTTACGGTTAAGCCTTTAGAAAGAGGTTTTGGTCTTACCATGGGTAACTCTTTGCGAAGAGTTTTATTGTCTTCATTGCAAGGTGCAGCCATTACAAAGGTTAAAATTAAAGGTGTTGAGCATGAGTTTTCAACCATTCGTGGTGTTGCTGAAGATGTCTCTGATATTATTTTAAACCTTAAAGGTGTTCGTATTAAATGTCACTCTGAAGGTCCTGAAGCCATTACCATTAAAGCTTCTGGGCAAGGTGATGTTACAGCCAAAGATATATTGACCAATGATAACATAGAAATCTTAAACCCTGAGCATCACATCGCTTCTTTAGATGAAAATGGTAAATTGGAAGCAGAAATGACCGTTAAAATGGGACGTGGTTATGTGACTTCAGAAGAGAACAAAGATGAAGACGATGAAATTGGTGCAATCTCTATTGACTCAGCATTTTCTCCAATCAAACGCGTTAACTACAACGTTACGCAAGCGCGTGTAGGTAAAAAAACAGACTTTGATAAATTAACTTTAGAAGTATGGACCAATGGTGCTGTTGCACCTGAAGATGCTGTTGCTTATGCAGCTAAAATTATCAAAGAACAAGTACAAGTTTTCATTAATTTTGATGAAAAAACAGCTGAGCCAGAAGTTGTTGAAGTGATTGAGGAAGAAGTTCCTAATAAAATTAATGAACACTTATTGCGAAAAGTTGAAGAGTTAGAACTTTCTGTGCGTTCAGCAAACTGTTTGCAAAATGCAGACTTAAAGTTTATTGGTGAGCTGGTGCAAAAAACAGAAATGGATATGTTAAAAACCAAAAATTTTGGTCGTAAGTCTTTGAACGAAATCAAAGAAATTTTAACTGAGATGGGTCTAGGTCTAGGTATGAAACTTGACTTAGAAACTGTTAAAGAAATTGAAAAATTGAGAAGGAATAACTCAGCCGTTGGACAAGTTAGCGCGGCATTGGGAGAGTCAGTGGTATGAGACACCAAATGAGAAAAAGAAACTTTGGTCGTAGACCTCATCAACGCAAAGCTTTGATGAGAGGTTTGGCAGATCAATTGATTGAACATGAACGTATTACTACAACTTTAGTTAAGGCTAAAGAACTTAGAAAAGTTGTAGAACCTTTGATTACTTTAGGTAAGAAGGGTGACTTACACTCTAGAAGACAAGCTGCTTCTGTGCTATACAAAAAAGAAACCGTTCAAAAGCTGTTTGATGGCGGCATTGTAGAGCGTTTTAAAGATCGCCCAGGTGGTTACACCCGTATTTACAAAGGCGGTATTAGACGCGGTGATGCTGCGCCTATGGCAATCATTGAGTTGATTCCTGAAGGTGACAAGCCAGCGAAGAAAAAGGCTAAGAAAACTGCAAAGTCTAAAGCTGCGCCGGCAAAACAAGCTAAAGCTACTAAAAAAACAGAAGAAAAAGCTACTCAATCAGCGGCTGCTAAGGCTTCAGAAAACAAAACTGATCAAGCAGCTCAAGAAAAAGCAACTGATAAAGAATAAGATCTTGCCGTATGCGACTTATAGCATGGCTTAGTTTATTCATTGTCCCAGTAGTCTTTGCGTCGTCAGAGCAATGCAAAGGTTCTGTAGCGCCTCAAGTTAACGCTTGTGCTCCTAAAGTGGCAGCTTTAAATAATGTTTCTCAAAAAAAATTAAAAAAAGACATTTCTGCGAGTGATCTTAAAGATAAAGTAGTTTTTTTACACTTTTGGGCAACTTGGTGTAAACCTTGTGTAGAAGAATTACCTGAGCTAGAGAAACTGTTTACAAAAATCAAAAATAATAAAGATATTATCTTTCTTGCAGTAAGTATTGATACAGAAGGAAAGCCAGCCTTGGATCGTTTTTTTACGCGCTTGTTCAAGGGTGAGTACCCTGACTTTGATGTTTTTTTAGATCAAAAAAAACAAACAGCCAATAGGTTTGGAGCAATGAAAGTTCCAGAAACGTTTATTATTGATAAAACAGGTAAAATTACCGATAAAATTGTGGGTATTAACAATTGGGATAGCTCAATTGTTGAAAACTATTTAAATTTGTTAAGCCAACAGTAATAGATAATATAAAAGCCACAAGGAGATGCCATGAGCACAGTATTTTTATTTCCAGGACAGGGTTCTCAAAAAGTTGGTATGGGGCAAGAGCTTTATCAGCATTATGATCTCGTTAAACATAAGTTTAAGCAGGCTAATGATATTTTAAACCAAGATATAACAAAATTAATTTTTGAAGGGTCTTCAGAAGAACTGCAATTGACCTACAACGCTCAACCTGCAATTTTGTTGCTGAGTGTGGCTATTTTAGAAGTTTTAAATAAAGAATATGGTGTTATCGCAGATGCCGTAGCAGGGCATAGCTTGGGTGAGTTTTCAGCTTTGGTTGCTGCTGGAGGTTTATCATTTGAAGACGCTCTAAAAACAGTGAAAAAGCGTGGAGAACTCATGCAAGAAGCGGTTCCAACAGGTATTGGAAGTATGGCTGCAGTCTTGGGTGCAGAGGATGAGTTGGTAGAAACTGTTTGCAAGGAAATTTCAAAAGAAGGACATAAAGTTGAGCCAGCCAACTACAACTGTCCAGGCCAACTGGTGATCAGTGGTCATAAAAAAGCCGTTGATCAGGCATGTGAACAACTTAAGGCTAAAGGAGTTAAGCGTTGCATTCCATTAAAAGTCAGTGCCCCCTTTCACTCTAGTTTGTTGGAGCCTGCAGGAAGAGCCTTAAGAACCTATTTAGAACAAATTGACTGGTCTAAAAATCTTAATATCCCCTATTGGGCCAATGTAGATGCTCAAAAATATACGAGTACAGAAGGTACGGTTGATCGCTTGGAGTCTCAGGTGTGGAGTAGTGTCAAGTGGACGCAAAGTTTAAAAGCTATTTTTAGAGAGTATCCAGATGCAAACTGTATTGAAGTTGGACCGGGCAATGTTGTTTGCGGTCATGTTAAAAAGATTAATACTGATATAAAATGTGCCCCCAGTCAAACAGAGCACGATATTCAAAACTTGATATAAACATCTATGATCTAATTTAAAAAAAGTTGCAGTGATTCTAAGCTTTCTTGAAGGTTAGAATGAAATATATGTTTTTATATTTATGATAGTGCTTAATGAATTTTAGATTAAAATAGAAATTTTAAAAATTTACTCTGTTTGATGAGGAGTTAAATGGTTAAACCCAGACCAAAAAAGTTTTAGGGTACAGTAAAAAGTTAGAGCTTGAGTACACAAAAGTCATAGACGAAGAAACCTTTTTGACTAAGATGAGCTAAAAGAGTTTAGGATACATCTCTATATAATCAATTATTCTATTGACCTATAGGTGCGATTCGGAGTAAGTATGGGCCTGTGAACTCACAACGTATGCATATATTGACTTATGGCTGTCAGATGAATGATTATGAATCTGATCGCACCTATAGACTGTTTCATAACAAATATGGCTATTCCTGGGCGGATCATCCCCATGACGCTGATTTGGTTATTTTTAATACCTGTAGTATTCGTGAGAAAGCAGATCAAAAAGCTTTTTCTGCCTTAGGAGAGCTCAAAAAAACCAAAGCTGCCCGTAAGCAGGATATGATTATAGCGGTCGGTGGCTGCAGTGCCCAATTACGTGGAAAAGAGATTCAAAGTAAATTTCCCTTTGTAGATATTGTTTTTGGTACGCATCAGTGGAATAAATTACCGGAGTTGGTTGAAGCCTCGCTTAAGAAAAACAAACGGCAAAGCAACCTGGATTTATTTGGTTGGCAAAAATACAGTTTTTTGGATGTTGAAAAGCATCAGGAACAAGATCAACACCCTGTGACCGAACTCATTACCGTACAAAATGGCTGTGATAAGTTTTGTAGTTTTTGTGTGGTTCCTTACACACGGGGTCGTCAGGTGAGTCGCGATCTGGATGATATCTGTAGAGAAGTAGAAAAAGTGGCTCAAAAAGGTACCAAAGAAGTTATTTTATTGGGTCAAAATGTCAATGCCTATGGCAATGACAAAAGTTCCGATATTGGTTTTTCCAAGCTATTAAGGTCGGTTGCTGCAGTTGATGGTATTGAAAGAATTCGTTATGTGACCTCACATCCCTCAGAGCTGAGTTTTGAAATGATGGACACCATGGCAGAATTGGATGAAGTATGCAATAGCTTGCATTTACCTATTCAAAGTGGTTCAGACAAAGTCTTAAAAGCCATGAATCGAGACTATACGGTAGAACGCTACAGAGAAGTGGCTGAGTATTTGTACAAAGTTATCCCCGATATGATCTTGACCACGGACTTAATGGTGGCTTTTCCTGGTGAAACAGAAGAAGATTTTCAAGATACGCTAAGAGCCATGGAAGAATTTAACTTTGCTGAAAGCTATTCCTTTTTATATTCTCCTCGTCCGCATACCAAAGCTGCCAAGCGTGAAGAAGACTTTATCCCTATGGATGTGGGTAAACAGCGTTTGTATAAACTGCAAGACTTACAAAACAAACTGTCCATGCAAGCTCGACAAAACTATTTGGGTAAAACTGTCAAAGTTTTGGTTGATGGACTTTCAGCGCGAGACAACAAGCAAATTACCGGTAAAATGGAGCAAAATTGGTCGGTTAATTTTGATGGAAGCAAAGATCTTATTGGCAGTATTGTTGAAGTCAAAATAGATCAAGTGATGAGCAATACCTTTAAAGGACAGTTGGTTTCGGCCCCTGATATGTTGAAGAAATCTCTTCCTAGTGTAGGATAGCAATATGTCTGAACAACAGTTGATTACGTTAAGCAATGGGCTTCATCCTCAATTACATCAATCCGTTTTTTTAGCGCCCTCATCTTATGTTATTGGTGAAGTGAGTATGGGAGAGCAATGCAGTGTTTGGTTTGGCTCTGTGATTCGCGGTGATGTCAATTATATAAAAATTGGTAAAAAAACCAATGTACAAGATCAAAGCATGCTGCACGTTACTCACAAAACGCATCCTTTAATTATTGGCGATGAAGTTACCATTGGTCATCGTGTGACTTTGCATGGCTGTACGCTAAAAGACAGAATTTTAGTGGGTATGGGAGCTACAATTATGGATGGAGCTCATATTGAGAGTGATGTGATGATTGGTGCTGGAGCCTTAGTAACTCCAAATACAAAAATCCCTAGCGGTGTTCTGGTGGTTGGGAGTCCTGCCAAAGTAAAGCGTGAACTTAAACTTGAAGAAATAGCTTTTTTAAAAAAATCAGCGCAAAATTATGTGGATTACCAAAGTTTGTATAAATAAGAAGTATGTCGCATTTTGATTTATTAAAATCCTGTTCTATTTTTTCACAACTCAGTGATTCAGAGATGATATTGCTTGAAAAGAGTTGTGAAGAAATCTTGTTGGGCAAAGGAGAAGTGCTCTATAAACAAGGTGATATGAGCAAAGGGTTTTGCCTGATTAAAGCTGGTAAATTATCATTTAATCAGGGCAATGCGGTTTTAAATGCTGGAGATTTTATGGGGGCTTTTTCACTCTATAAAAGTGGCTTAAAAGCAAAATTAGATCTTGAAGCGCTTGAAACTTCAGCCTTACTTTGTTTGTCTCAACAAAAGTTCTATGCTCTGAGCCAAGATAACCCGCAAATTCAATTGAAAGTCGCTTACAGCATAATCAATGAGTATGTTTCTGAGCTA
The DNA here is from genome assembly GCA_022763185.1 of bacterium. Lineage (NCBI taxonomy): Bacteria > bacterium. The sequence continues at coordinate 152,377 of JALEGL010000014.1, forward strand.
GATCAAGTTGCAAATAGCTTAATAAAATAATACGGCCATTTGTCGCTTTTATCATTCTAAAAAAACTGCTAGGTAAGCATCTATGTTTTACATTTTGGGGAATAAAAAAACATACTTTAAGCTTTTGTTTCTGGGCTTTTGTCTTTTCATGAACCGTGGTTTTACTCAAGAACGATTGAGTCTGGATACACGTATTTCTGAATATAGACAGAGTAAAATTACGCAAGCAACTGAGCAGATTGGTGAAGTTCTGGAGTTATCCATAGAAACACTTCAAGAAATTGCACAACTTGTGCAAACTGAAGCAGAAAGTGATGATGAAAAAAAATTGTTAAGTATTTGGAAAAACACATTTATAGGTAATGAGCCTAATGAAATTTTAGAAAAATTTAAGTATTTACAGACTCAGTTTAATGAAAACTCAACCCATATTCGTTATGCGTCACAAGCAATGTGTCAGACAAAAACTAAAAAACCACAAAAGAAGGTCATCAAGCTCGCCTTTGTTTTGATGTTGAGGGATAGGGTCACAGGCGAAATTGTACCTTATGATACAGAAACGCAGAGTTTAAGCCATGAAGCCATTGTTCATTTATGTGATCATTGGTTTGACTCAATCGGTTTTTATGATCAAATTGCTAGTTTGATCCATGAATTAAGCCATTGGTATTTAAAGACTGAAGATTATGCTTATGTTCATCAAAACGCTCAATATCAGGCATTAACAGCCCAAAAGCATAAAAATAATGCTGATAGCTATGCTTTTTTTATTAAACAAGTGTTACTTCTTAAACCTTTAGGATATTCACGGGAAATAGAGTTCAATAGTTAGCGAATCATGGGCCATGAGCGCTACTATACTATGCGTCTCGTTCTTAAAGAATCTGCAATAAATCATAGTCATAGTAAAAAAAATCTTGTATAGGGCGCTCTATGGAAAAAGCAAATGTTCATGTTGTTGGTACAGGTACTATAGGGGAGCCGCTGATTGGCTTATTATGTGAGTTCAGAGAAAAATTGGGGTTTGGAGAGATTACTTTTTCAAAACGCAATGTTTCGTTGTTAGACCGTTCAAAAGTGAATGCTTTGATCGCTAAAGGGGCCAAACTTTGTGCCCAGAAAACGTCATGGGATGCGTTTGTTGATTTGGGAATTACCCCCAGTTACAATTTGGACGAAGCACATGAAAAAGCGGATGTTATTATTGATTGCACACCTGTAGGAAATAAAAATAAAGAAACCGTTTATCAAAAACTAGAAGGTACAACCAAAGGCTTCATTGCGCAGGGGAGTGAATTTGGCTTTGGAAAAATGTATGCACGAGGCGTTAATGATGAAAGCCTTAATGCAGATGATAAGTATTTACAAGTGGTTAGCTGTAATACGCATAACTTATCCGCATTAATAAAAACCATTGCCATGAATAATGGGCAAAACATTCAAGGTCTTAACCATGCAAAGTTTGTCTGTATTCGTCGAGCCAATGATATCAGCCAAAATGGTTCATTTTCTCCTGCGCATGAGGTCAATGCACACAGTGACCCAGAATTTGGAACTCACCATGCTAGAGATGCGCATGAACTGTTTAAGACTTTAGATATCAAGTTGCCTCTGTTTTCTTCAGCCATGAAAAGCAATACTCAGTATATGCATACGCTTTGGTTTCACTTAACATTAAATGAAGATGTCACTCGTGAAGAAGTATTACGGCGTTTGTATGAAAATGACAGGGTTGCTCTAACCTATAAAAACACATCAAATTCAGTGTTTTCATTTGGTCGTGATCATGGTCATTTTGGACGCATTTTGAATCAAACAGTTGTTGTTGAACCCGGTTTAAGTGTGGTCAATAATAGAGAAGTTGTCGGCTGGTGTTTTACGCCCCAAGACGGTAACTCTTTATTATCTTCTTTGGCAGCAGCAACCTACTTTGCCAATCCAGATAGCTATGAAGATAGAGTTCAGTGTTTAAATGAATACTTTTATAATGAAATATAGAAAACATGATTGCGCGCTAACTGCTTGATTTTTATACATAAAATCTAATTTTTCTTGACATTCTTTCTGTGTTTATGTTAAAAGACCAGAGTCTATTCATACGGAAGTATGCGTAAGAAGGGGATCTAGCAGAAAGGATTTATATGGATATTTTGAATGATGATGTAAGAGAATACTCAATGGATCAAGTTTATCAAATTGGTGATGAGATTGAACATCCATTTTTTGGCAAAGGCAAAGTAACAGCAAATTTACGCAAAGGTAAAATTGAAGTTGATTTTGATAAAATTGGTACACGTACTTTGGTGGCTAACTATAAAAGCTAATTCATCATTTTTATATAAAAAAACCAAAAAGAGCGCCCGATGGACGCTCTTTTTTTTTGCCTTAGGTTAAAAGCCGGTCATGATGAAAATTGAAAAGACCAGACTTCTATAAAATAAAGTAATAAAATTTTAAGGAAAAATTCCTCTTTCTCTATAGGCTGTTTGTAGCTTTTCTAAAGCAACTATGTATGCTGCGGTTCTTAAGTTAATATCTTCCTGTTTTGCTTTTTCCAAGGTTTTATAAAAAGCCTGACGCATAATAAAAGATAATTTATGATCCACTTCTTGTAAGCTCCATTGAGCACTGGTTTTGTTTTGTACCCACTCAAAATAACTTACTGTAACACCGCCGGCGTTGGCTAAAATGTCTGGTAATACAGTAATTCCGCGTTCATTTAAAATAGAGTCGCCCTCAGATGTGATAGGGCCATTGGCACCTTCAACCACAACCATGGCTTTGATGTCTTGGGCATTGTTTTTATGAATTTGTCCTTCCAATGCCGCTGGGATAAGAACATCTACATCTTGAGTGAAAAATTGGCTAGGATCCATGGCTTCAGCATTTGGATAACCTTCTACAGAACCATTTTCCGCCACGTAATCTCTAAGTTCAACACAATTTAGGCCCTTACTGTTATAGATTGTTCCTTTGTGATCTTGGACAGAAGTGATTTTTCCGCCACGTTTTTCTAAAAGAATTGCAGTACTGCTACCTACATTCCCAAAACCTTGAATAGCATAGCTTAAAGAAGATAAAGAGATATCTTTTTCATCTGCCCAACTTCTTAATACATAGACAAGACCTTGCCCAGTAGCTTTATCACGACCATGGCTTCCACCGCAGGTTAGAGTTTTTCCAGTTACAATATGTCTCTGTGCGTTTCGAGTAATGGCTGTTTGAGCATTCATAAAAGTATCCATGATGTGTACCATGGTTTGTGCATTGGTTCCCATATCTGGAGCTGGGATATCGTATTCTGGACCAATGTTTGCGCCTAAAGCGTGCGTCATTCTTCGGGTAAGTCGTTCAATTTCTTTTTCACTAAAGTCTCTAGGATTAATGGTTACACCGCCTTTTGCACCACCAAAAGGTATATCTACCAAAGCACATTTAAAGGTCATCCAAGCTGCAAGAGCTTTGACTTCATCCAAGTTTACGTTCTGATTATAGCGAATACCACCTTTAAAGGGTCCTAAAATATTACTGTGTTGAATTCTATAACCGCTTACCATTTTTAAATCACCGCTATCCATACGAACCGGAAAGTTAACCGCGATTTCATTTTTAGGTTGCGATAATATTTCTCTAACCGAGGGATGGAGTTGCATGATATCAGCGGCAGCTTGCCACTGGGAGACGGCCTGTTTATACAATGATTTTTCTGACATAATGGCCGGGATCATACACCAGATAAAAATAAAGAAAACAAAAAATGCTGATTCAATATAGGTTTCTTTGTCGCATACAAACAAGTATTTTGCTTTTACCCAGACTTTGCCGGGAAGTTTATCAAAATAACTAAGGAGTTTCTTTGGTTACAATATTGGGTTTATCAACGGTTCCCGAAACATGGAAAGAGTTGATAGGCGTGTATTCATGGTAGAAAGTGACTTCCGCTCCTGCATTTAAGTCTTTATTTGGAAAATTTTTTTGAGCTTGATTGATAAGGTCTAGAATAAAGCTGGATAAACGGTATTGTGTTCTAAAATTGATATGCGAATATGAAATGATGTCTACTTGAAGACTAATTTTTGAACAAGGATCAGTGTTGCACTGGATAACAAAATTTAGATTTGAAATATTATATTCGCCTAAGTTTTGTTGTAAAAGGCTGTTTTCATAAAGTGTAGCCCATTGTTGGGTTAATTGCTCATCGTAAGGATTAGTTGTCATTTTTATTTGTGCTGGAGAAGTGATTTTTGAAGGAGTGACTTCTTTTTTACCTGATAAGAGCTGATTAAAACTTTCTCTAAGTTCACAGTCTTTAACGAGTTGAGATTGTTTATCCTGGTTAAGCTTCGTTTTGGGGATATATTTCTTTAATAAGGAGCATTTTTTTTGTTCAATGAGTTGCAAGGCAAAGACTTCAGGGTCAACAAGACCAGAACGATATTGTTTTTGATTTTGTTGCCTAAACCAATCTGAAAAATCATTGATCAGTTTTCTGTTTCCCATATTTTCAAAAGCACTTTCACCAATGAGCTCATAGTTTTGTACATCCCATAAACTAACGGCAATATAGTTTGGAGATATTTTTCTTAAAATAGCCATAGTTTGGACTTGGTCCAAAGCAGCCTTAGCTAAAATTAGTGCATCGTTACGGATGTTTTTGATAGGAAAAGCTTTTAAAGTAAAGTTCTGACTATGAATAGATAACCTTTGAATTAAATTATTGTATTCACTGAGTTGATTAGGGTCTTTGCCATCAAAAGTTTTACTGTTAACAAAAATACCGACAAAAGGTTTGTTTTTTTGATTGGCATAGCTTTTTTCAGTGATATACACAACAATGAACAGAGCGTATAAAAAAAGGAATGCTGTGTGCTTAAATTTTCTTTTATTATACATCAACTCCAATTATACATGACATGTTTGAGGTTTGACTAGATATCAAGTGAATATGAACAAAAAAATACAACAAAAAAGAATCATCATCATGGCTTCAGGCAATGGCAGTAACTTTGAAGCCATTGTAAAAGCATGTCACTGTGGTCAAATCAATGCTCAACCTGTTAAACTCATTGGAGATAAACCCAAGGCCTTTGTTTTTGAACGAGCCAAAACTCTTGGTGTAGACTCTGAATGTATCGATTATCAGTCTTTTACTTATAGATCTGAATTTGAAGACCAACTATTGCGGGCATGCAAAAAAGATGGACCGGATTATATTGTTTTGGCGGGTTTTATGAAAATACTTCCAGTGCAATTTATCCATAACTTTAAAGACAAGATTATCAATATTCATCCCTCGCTTTTACCCAAATACCCTGGAACCAAAGCGATTGAAAAAGCCTGGGCTAATGATGATAGTGTTAGCGGGGTTACGGTTCACTATGTTGATGAAGGTGTTGATACAGGTAAAATCATCTTACAAAAAAGTCTAGAGATTGACCGCACAAAAACATTTGAAGATTTTTGTCAGCAGATGCACGCTTTAGAGCATCAAGTATACATTGAAGCTTTGCAAAAAATTCTGAAATAATGACACTTTAACTCAAAAGAGTTGGCATGTATTGTGAATTAAATATGACATGTTGCTAAAATCTTTGCATGAACATTCAAAGCATATTCAGTATGAATTTTATTCTACTGAAGAACTTTTTAAGGTTTTGTTTTTAGAAAAACCTATTAATCAAACAGCCATTAAAAAAATCATATATCGATTAAATAATAACCTAGTATGTGACTATGAGTATTTACGTTATATTTTGGATTTAGATGAAGATATCATATTTAAACTTTTAGCATTGATTGAAATGATCAAGCGTAAAGAGACTCTTGTCTCTAACCTGAAGTACATTCACTCACCCAAAGACTTTGCTCTAGGCTTAATTAAACATTGCCAATACTTGGTTAAAGAAGTTGTTTATATTGGCTTATTGAATCATAAAAACGTTTTGTTTGAATTAAAGCAGTTAGGTCAAGGTGAAACAGACAGTATTAAAATAGATATGAAAGTATTTATGAAGCATATTTTATGTGAGGATGCGTCTCGAATTATTTTAGGACATAATCACCCCTCAGGTGACCCAAGCCCCTCACATCAAGATATTGCATTAACAAAGCGTATAGAAAGAATGTTGAGTTACTTTAATTTAGAGTTATTGGATCATATTATCATTGGACGAAAATCATACTACAGCTTTAAAAACAAACGCATTTGTTTGATACAACAATATTAAATTTCGATGCGTTCAATGTTTCTTTTTTTAAGTGAACTCAATTCATTAGGTACATTGTCAATAATGCAGTCTATTATAGCGTTGATAATGTGCTCTTTTAGAAAGGTTCTGCTGTGAACGAGACTAACTTCACGGGTAGGAACGGGGGTTTTAAACTTTTTTAATTGATGTTTTTTTTCTTGTTCACTGAGATCGAGAGTGGATAGATGAGGAATAAGGGTGTAACCATCTCCTCGACGAATTAGGTTTTTTAAAGTTTCAAGATTACCACTATCAAAATGTACATTGTTTAAAACTTCAGGTTTGTTTTTAAAGGCACAAACTTTAATGACTTGCTCTCTAAAACAATGCCCCTCATCAAGAAGCCAAATCGGATAATCTTGCAGTTGGGTTTCTGACACAGTTTTCTTTTTGATTAGGGGGTGTTTGTTGGACATGAACGCATAAAAAGGTTCATAAAATAAACTGCGTTCTATGATTTTATCATCATAAAGGGGGGTTACTAAGAGTCCGCCATCAATTTGATCGTCGTAGAGTTTTTCAATAATGTCTTGGGTTTTGTGCTCGCTAATGGTCAACTCTACCTTTGGGTAGTTGTCTGAAAAGCTTTTAATAAACAGAGGTAAAATATAAGGAGACAAGGTAGGAATAACGCCAAGATGAAATGACCCACTGAGTTCTGTGCTTTGAGCATGGATATCGAGCAGCTTTTTATGTTCAGATATGATTTTTTTTGCTTGGTCAATCACTTCTTGACCAAGCTGTGTGATTTTAATGGGAGATTTTGAACGATCAAAAATCACAATATCCAACTCATCTTCAGCTTTTTGGACTTGGGCTGAAAGAGAAGGTTGACTGACAAAGCACGATTTAGCAGCTCTGCCAAAATGTTTGTGTTTTGCTACGGCTAAAATGTATTCAAGTTGACTCAAACTTGGCATTTTTGTAATGTACTTTGAGCAATTAAAATGTCAACAATAATAGTTTTAAGCTATTGATTAATAGCTTGAAAGTCTTGGAAAAAATTGAAGCTTTGTTGCATATTATGAACTGAACCGAATGCAATAAAAACGGAGGTTGCAATGATTGAACTAAATGAAGATAACTTACAAACAATACTGAATGAAAATCCACATGTTATTGTACAGTATGGCGCCACCTGGTGCGGAAATTGTAGAATGATAAAGCCTAAATTTAAAAAGCTGGCAGAAAATACTCAGGATGTTACTTTTGTTTATGTTGATGCAGAGAAGTATCCTAACTCAAGAAAGCTTGCAAATGTCGATAATCTTCCTACCTTTGCTGCTTTCAAAGGTGGGGAATTATTAAAACAAGATCAAGGTAATAAAATTGATGTGGTTGAAGGGTTGGTCAGTGAAATTACCAGTCATTAAGTCATTAACAGAGTTTATCACTCAGCATGATGAAGATTATGTTAATGAGTGTATTGAGGTATTGGAACATGTATCTCAAGCCAAGGGTTTAAGTGATGAAGAGCTTAATACTATTGGTGAGCTGCTTTCCAATATGTATGGATCGTTAGAGGTTTCAAAAATGGTCAAAGAAGGAAAGTCTGATAAAGATGCTTTGAACCATTTTATGAAAAGAGTCGTAGGCTCTATAGACAAATAAGGAACCAGAGGAAAAGAAGGTTTATCCTGAATTTTCCCCGGGTGGGCGCCGCTGAAGCGGCATAAGTTGTACTAAATCATCGCAAGGCAAAAGCCTTGCTCTTCACAAGTACAGCTTTATGAATTTGATCAAAAAGACATTTTTTGGTCAAGAATGGCGGGAGATTTTACATGAGTCATTATTAAGACGAAGGGTCTAAGGATGACTGAAGACCTCCCTTAAATAAAAATGAAAAAGGAGTAAATGTATATGTCAAGATTAGTAGGTAACCAAGCACCAAGTTTTTCTGAACAGGCTTTAGTAAACGGTGAAATTGGTAATGTTTCATTAGATGATTTTAAAGGTAAGTGGAAAATTTTATTCTTTTATCCTCTAGATTTTACTTTTGTATGTCCAACAGAAATTGTGGCATTTTCTGATGCTGCAGAAAAATTTAAAGAAAAGAACTGTGAATTGATTGCATGTTCTGTGGATTCCGTATTTTCTCACCTTGCGTGGACTCAGCAAGATAGAAATGATGGTGGTTTAGGGGATGTTAATTTTCCAATTATTGCAGATATCAACAAGAAAGTAGCCAGTGATTATGAAGTCTTAACCGATGGAGGTGTTTCACTAAGAGGCTTATTCTTGATTGATGATCAAAATGTGATTCAACATGCAACCATTAACAACCTTTCTGTTGGAAGAAATGTAGATGAAGCCTTACGTTTGTTAGCAGCGTATCAATATACTGCTGAAAAAGGCGAAGTCTGCCCAGCAAACTGGACTGAAGGTGAAGACAGCATGAAACCTGATCCACAAGGTTCAAAAGAGTGGTTCAATAAACATAAATAAATGATTGAATAGCTTTCATGAAACTGTAAAAAAGAGCCTTAAGAGGCTCTTTTTTATTTTTAGGGTGTAAAGTTTGTTTTTAAAAGAACTGGGGTGAAAAAAGTAAATAAATAATATGTTTTATAAAAAATGAGATTGCATTAAAAAAAATTATCTATTACAAGAGATATTAGGGGAAGTTTAATGGTTATAAAGTCGCGTTTAGCTAAAGTTTTTTTAATAAGTCTATATTTATTTTTTGCAACTGTTTATGCGCAAAAAAATATAAGAGTTGTGGCCTTTGATGATGCTTCAATTGAAAAGTATGGGCCTGTGAAAGTTCTTTTACATTTAGCTAGTGCCATTAAGAATGTAAAATCTGGGGATATTGTTTTTGATATGAACCTGTGGGAACCCATTGATTTTGAAATACTTTTAAAAGACCCAAATAAAAGAGAAATGGTATTAGATTATAAAGAAGCACAAAAAATCTTTTTTCATAATGTTACAAGTTTTTGTGAGCAGTCTTTAGAACAAAATAAATTTTTTATTACTGCCCCCGGTAGAGTACGTTTTTATGAACAAGCATCTTCAATGTATCTACAAAGCTTAAAAAACTTAGGCTTAGATCAAGAGCTTCCAACTTGTGTTGAGTTTGCTTATGCTAAAGGCTATGAAAAACAGGTGATGATTGATGGTGATATCACCAATGAAATTGCAATTGTTAAGCTTAAACATACGGACCTAGAACACATGTTTTTTGCTATTAACAGACAAGTTTGGGGAGATGCAGGAGTCAGTTCTATGTTAAAAGGAGTAGATAGAGAGATATTTTTAGAGTATTCCTTTGTGGATACTTCTGATTACTTTGATGAAAACTATAATCCAGTTAATCGTGTGCTAGCTTTATCTTCAATGGAAAACAATGAAATTATAGACTCAGAACTCACTATTTTTTCTGCCCATTCAATTAAAAGAGATGCTTTTATACGAAAAATAGATAAACAAGGTAAAATTAAGCAGTGGTATCCAGGCTACTTTTTAATTGTATTGGGTATAGAGTTAGTTTCAGAGTTTTAAAACAATCTAAAGATTTTTAACGCGTTCAACAGTTAGAACTCCTTTTAACTCTCCTATGCGTTGAATTAAAGAATTAAGTTGATTGGTATTTTGAATAGAAACATCAAAGTAGCAAATGGCCTTGTTATCCGCAGTTGTTTTAATCGATGCATGAGAGATATTGCCTCCAGATTTTGAAATTTGCTGTGAAACATCGGCTAAAATTCCTACTGTATCGGTTGTGATGACTTGGATACGGACGATTCGCTTACTGCCTGCAATGCTATCTGCCCAAGCCACATGAATTTTTCTTTCATCGTCTGTTTCTAAAATCATATAGCAATCACTTTTGTGAATTGTAACACCACGACCTCGAGTAATAAAACCAATAATTGGATCTCCGGGCAAAGGTGTACAGCATTTACCATACCTGACAACAATACTGTCTTCTCCTCCCACTTGAATGGGAGCAGATTTTTCTTGGCTTATGGCTTGTGACGAAATATTTTCGTGAACTTTGGCTAGTTTTTTAAATGTTTTTTCTGGGTTTAAAAGCTGTGTGTATTTTTCTACAACTACTTGTGGATGAATTTTTCCATAGCCTACAGCTAAAAGTAGTTCATCTTCATTGCCTAAACGCAACTCTTTTAAAGTTGCAGAAAAAAGATCGCTATCGAGGACACTTTCAAAACGCTCTTTATGTTTTCTAAATTCACGAATAAGAATTTCATGCCCCATTTTTTTGGCTTGGTCACGTTCAATTTTTTTAATATGCGATCTTATTTTAGAACGAGCTTTTGAAGTTTTAACCAACTTTAGCCAATCTTTTGATGGGCTCATGTTTTTATCGGTGATAATTTCAACTTTATCGCCATTTTTAAGCTGATATTTTAAAGGGACCATTTTGCCATTAACAATAGCACCTTTACACTTTAATCCTACTTCTGTATGGACTCTAAAGGCATAGTCTATGGGTGTAGATCCTCGAGGGAAGTCTAAAACTTCACCTTGAGGGGTAAATACATAAACTTCATCTGAGAATAGATCAATTTTTACGCTTTCAATGAATTGATGAGCATCGGATAAATCTTGTTGCCATTCTACCATCTGTCTAAGCCAAGCGAATTGCTTAATATCTTTGGCTTTGGCAGATGCTTTTTTATTGTTTTTATAGTCCCAGTGGGCTGCAATTCCGTCCTCAGCAATAGAGTGCATATCATAAGTTCTGATCTGAACTTCAATGCGTTCTCCATTAGGGCCAATAAGTGTGGTATGTAAAGATTGATACATATTAGCTTTGGGTAGGGCGATAAAATCTTTAAATCGACCAGGAATAGGCTTCCACATGGCATGAATATGCCCCAAAGCTTCGTAACATTTTGGAATAGAATCAACCAAAATTCTAAACGCAAGGATGTCATGTATTTGATCAAATTCGAGCCGACGTTTTTCCATTTTTTTAAAAATTGAAAAAGCGTGCTTACGTCTCCCGGTAACTTCACAGGAGATATTTTCTTCCTTCATTTTTCTAGCTAAAATATCAATGATTTTAGAAATAAAGGTGTCATGTTTATTTTGAGATTCAGCTAGGTGATCTTGAATCATTGAAAAAGAGGAGGGGTGAAGGTATTGAAAACAAAGATCTTCCAGCTCATTTTTCATCCAAGACATACCTAAACGATGGGCCAAAGGAGCATAGATGTCTAAAGTTTCCTGCGAAATATTTCTTTGCTTGTCTTCACGCATGTGTTCCAATGTGCGCATATTATGTAGACGATCAGCAAGTTTAACAACAATCACCCTGATATCCTTGGCCATGGCCAAGAGCATTTTTCTAAAACTCTCACTTTGTTGAATGTCTTTGGACTGAAAAGAGATTTTAGATAGTTTAGTCACACCATCAACCATTTGAGCAATGTCTTGACCAAACTGGGCTTCAATATCGTCTATGCTGGTATCGGTGTCTTCTACAACATCATGCAGCAAACCTGTAGCAACAGTGTCTTCATCCATTTGGTGCGACGCTAAAATAAAAGCAACTTGAGTGGGGTGAGCAAAGTAAGGTTCCCCAGATTTTCTTTTTTGATGTTGGTGCGCTACCTTTCCCAAGGCATATGCTTTTTCAATAAGCTCTGCATTGGCTTTAGGTCGGAATTTTTGAATTTCTGAAATAATTTCTTTTACTGGTATCATAAGTTAAACGCCGATTATAAACCAGTCAACTCAGGCTTACCAGTCTTATTTCTTAATTTGTCTTTTAAAGAAAGATTTAGATAATACAGCAAAGGCTTTTGCCTAAATAATATTTTTAAGATATTTGTAAAGACAAAAATTATGAGCAGAGAAGCAAAATCCAGTGAATCTAAACCAATAAGCAAGCAAGAAGACCTGTTAGATATTTTTTATGGGGGCAGTAGATCTTCAGAAGATTTCTTGGTTGGGCTTGAGACTGAAAAAATTGGTGTTTATAAAGATAACTTACAGGCCATCCCCTATGCTGGTGAAAGAGGGATTGAAACAATTTTACACGCTATTGCTGAAAATGATGACTGGAGAAAAATCCTAGATCAAGAGCAACTGATTGCGCTGGAGAAGGGGGGGCAGGCAATTACTTTAGAACCCGGTGGTCAATTAGAGCTTAGTGGTTCAGCGCACCGGTCTATTGCCGATGTTGCTCAAGAACTTGGCCAACACTTAAAACTTCTCTGTAAAATTTCAACGCCCTTAAATATTTCTTGGTTGGGAATAGGTATTCAACCCATGAGCAGTATTGATGAGGTTTCATGGGTACCCAAGTCTCGATATAAAATTATGAAAAGCTATTTTGAGAAAGTCTCTCCGGGCGGTTTACAAATGATGAAACTAACCGCCTCATCACAAGTTAATTTAGATTATAGCAGTGAAGAAGATGCCTCCAAAAAGGTAAGTGTGGGTAGCGTTTTTGGCGTACTGGCTTCGGCGTTAACAGCTAATTCAGCAATAGAGCAGGGGAAAAAAAATGGTTTTTGTTCCAGGCGTTTAAAGGTTTGGCAGAATACCGATAAACAACGTTGTGGGATTCCAAAATTTTTTATTGATGGTAGTTTCTCTTTTGAGAAGTATAAAGATTATGCGCAAAATATTCCTATGTACTTTTTATACAGAGATGGAGTCTATCAAGATGCAACTCAGTATTCCTTTGCTCAGGCACTTAATAAAGGTGTGAGTTTGACACAAACTGACTGGGAGAGCCACTTAACAACTTTGTTTCCCGATGTGCGTTTAAAAAATCATTTAGAATTTAGAACTGCCGATGCCAGCAGTGAAAAGCTATCTATAGCCATAACCGCTTTTTGGATGGCTTTATTGTATAACAACAGTTTATTGGATGAGGCTTATAATTTTTCTAAGAAAATTGATTTGGAAACTTTACAACTTGCCATTGATGATGTTGCTCTTAATGGAATGCAAGCAAATCTAGGTAAAATAAAGATACAAGATTGGGCCAATGAGTATATAGATTATTGTATATCAGCCATGGACAAAGTGCTTTATAATCAAGGGATGACAGATTACTTAATCCCACTCAAAGAAATTGTTGATCAAGGACAATCGCCAGCAGAACAGTTGTTGGCCAACTGGCCAACCTGTCTTAAAACACTATGCGAAAAGGAATAAAATATGTTATCCCCTGCGGGATTTGGGTGGGAATTATTTTTTTGTTTTCAAGTAAGTATTTTTCTGCAGGCAATACCAGTACAGTTTTGTATGAATGGATTCACGCTCTGTTTAAATCGTTTTCAAGACAAGATTTTTGGACCATTCATACCTACATTCGTAAGTCAGCACATATTATGGCCTATGCGGTTTTGGCATATTTTACATTGGTGGCCCAGTTAAAAAGCTTTTATATTTTTAGGTTTAAGGTGCCTAAAAAATTTTTTTTCTATGCGTTTACATTTTGTTTTAGTGTTGCTGTTTTAGATGAATACAATCAAAGTCAGATTTCTGTTCGGACAGGAACGTACAAAGATATTATCTTTGATATGATCGGTGTTTTGCTTATACTTATCTTTGTTCATTTTAAGACTATGCATCGGCAATGTAAAATTTTTATATGACAGTATTGTTTGTGCAACAGCAATGTGTTGACAAAAAAGAGGGTAATTTGTAGTTTCAATTGCTATGAAAAATTTATTGATCACATTGTTATGCATACTAAGCCTAAATTTATCATCTTGTGCGAACAAGAAAATTCCATCACAGGTCCAAGCAAATGATACTAAGCCTGAATTGATTGAGTTTTCTTCTAAAGAAGGAATGGAAAGATTCAATCGATCGAAGCATAAGCAAGATTTTTTTATTTTATCGAATCATTTTGAATCACAAACCAATAAAGTATATTGCGGCCCAACATCAGCAGTTATTGTTCTAAACGGTTTAAGACAAGATGAACTGCGTAACAATAATATACAGTTGAAAGTTGATAAAAGTCTGATCAGCAATGTCAATAGGAAACACTTAAACTCTGAAAGAGTTTATGTATTTAATCGGTATACCTATAATAATATTTATAATGTAAACAATGTTAAAACCTCTCAGCAAGTTTTAGGTGGTCCCATGGAAAATGGAAAATCAGATTGGGGCTATCAGTTAGAACAGCTTGTACAACTATTCAAAGCGCATGGATTGAATGCGGATAAATTTGTTGTAGATGATGCATTATCCATACAAAAAATGAAAGCAACAATGATTGATTCACTAAACAATAATTCCAATTTTATATTGGTCAATTATAAAAGAACTGCTTTAGGTCAAAAAGGTGGAGGACATATTTCTCCAATTGGAGCCTATGATAAAAAAAGTGATTCCTTTTTGATTATGGATGTAAACCCTAATAAGGCTGACTGGGTTTGGGTTGATGCTAAAGACCTTCACGCTGCAATGAAAACCTTTGATACAATAGAAAACAGAGGCTATCTAATGGTTAGCGATATTAAAGCTATGTATACCAATTAGATTTAAGATTTGGCCAAGTCAATGAGTTTATCAAGCAGACTAGAGTCTATTTTTTCAGGCTTTCTAATGTTGTTTGCTAAAAATAAAATTTTTGCACTATGCTCCACACGTTCGAGTTGGGTGTAGGCATCATGGATACTTGTGCTTGATGCACTAACCACACCATGGCGTTCTAAAATAATACATTGATTGTCTTTTAAAGCCTTGGCCGCCTGTTGTGCTATGGCGTCTGTGCCTGGCGTGGTGTAAGGACATGTTGGCACCTTGCCCAAAGCAATGATGACCTCAGGTAAAACAGGGTCTTCTAAACTGATCTTAGATAAGCTGCACGCTATGGCATAAGGAGGGTGGGAGTGGACAATGGATTTTGCTTCTGGGTTTTGCTGATAGCAAACAAGGTGCAACTGATACTCTGAAGACGGTTTTGGGCCAGAAAGGTGTTCCCCCGTTTTTAGACAAACTATACTGATATCAAAAGCCTTCAGTTTGCTTTTATCGTATCCTGTGGGGGTGATTAACATCCTTTGTCCTGAAATCCTTATAGATGTATTACCATCATTCCCCACTCCGTAACCCTTGTTGTAAAGTTGTTTGTGAATACTTATGATTTTTTTTCTTGCCAATAAATTAAACACAGTTTTTGTATAGCACTAAACCTTATATATAGTCGATAGATGCTGTGTTTTGCTTTCATAAAATTAAAAATATGTTGATGGGGTTATGAATAAATTGACAAGGCTGCTGCAGTATAGCATTTTTAATGCATGAAATTCTTCATAGATACAGCCAATATAGATGAAATTAAACAAGCCATTGCTTTGGGTATGTGTGACGGTGTCACAACCAACCCCAGTCTGGTCGCTAAAGAAGGCAAATCCTATTTTGACTTAGCCAAAGAAATTTGCGCTTTGGTTCCTGGGCCGGTTAGTCTTGAGACAGTTGCACAAACATCTGAGACCATGGTGACAGAGGGCAAAAAGTTAGCAGAGCTTGGAGATAATGTTGTTGTCAAGCTACCCATGTGTGAAGACGCTTTGATTGCAACCAAGCATTTGGCACAAGAAGGTATCAACGTCAATATGACCTTGTGCTTTTCCCCGATGCAGGCACTTTTGGCTGCCAAAGCTGGAGCTGCTTACATTTCCCCTTTTGTTGGTCGTTTGGATGACATCTCTCATGATGGAATGGCTTTGATTGAGGAGATTGTAGCCATCTATGATAATTATGCTTTTGAAACGGAAGTTTTAGTGGCCAGCATTAGACATCCAAAGCATTTACTGGATGCAGCCTTGATGGGGGCGGATGTTGCAACCATTCCATTTAAAGTTTTGTCACAATTGGTCAAACATCCCTTAACCGATAGTGGTATTGCAAAGTTTAACGAAGACTCAAAGAAAGTAGAAGGGCACATATAGATGATGAAACAGCTTTTAGCATGTGCTTTATGTTTAACTATGCTTTTTACAGCGGATGCTTATGCTCAGCTGCAAGAAAAAATTGATTTAAAAATAGGTGCTGGGACAACACTTTCTCCGACAGGTGTTTTAGGCGTTGGCTCTGCGGATTACAGGCTTTCAGAAAACATAGCTTTAACGGCAATGATGCAATGGTCCTTGGGTGAGTTGCAGGACATTGTTTTTCCAAGCTTTGGTGGACGTCTTATTTTGCCCCGTAGTGTAATTAGCGGATCTGAAAAATCAGGTTTGGAGTTGTCGGCGCTATTTGGAGCAGGTCCGGTGTATAGAGAAGTGAATGGCTTTAAAGCCTCACATGTTGGTTATACTACTGGCCTTGGAGTTGACATGTTTTTAGGGAGTGGTTTTTCTTTTGGTGGAACAGCTTTGGTTAACTTAACCAGTAATGTTGTAGAAGATTCATTTTTTTCAGTTTTTGGCCACGTAGGCTTTCACTTTTAATTAGAAAGTAACTTAAAAAATAAAAATTAGTAGAGGAGATGCACACCATGAAAATAGCAGTTTGCGTAAAACGGGTACCGGATACAGCCAGCAATATCAAGCTTAACAATGATCAACAAGGTATTGTAGAAGATGGCTTGAAGTTTATTATCAGTCCTTATGATGAGTTTGGTGTTGAAGAAGGTTTAAAAACCAAAGAAAGTGTGGGTTCTGGTGAAGTTACTGCTTTAACTGTAGGTGATGATAAGTCACAGGATGTTCTTAGAAATGCTTTGGCCATGGGCTGCGATAAAGCTGTGATGGTTCAAAGTCAAGAAAAGTTATCGGGATTGTCTGTCGCAAAACTCTTGGCAGCAAAAATTAAAGCGGATGACTACCAGTTGGTATTTACCGGAAAACATGCCATTGATGATGATGCTTCCCAAGTCAGCCAAATGACAGCTCAGCTGCTAGATTGGCCGCATGTTTCTTCAGTAAGTAAATTTGAACTGATTGATGAAACTACTGCAAAAGTGCATCGAGATGTCGATGGCGGCAATCAAGAGGTATGGGAAATTAAGTTGCCAGCAATATTTGCTGCAAGCAAAGGTCTAAACCAGCCACGCTATGCGTCTTTAAAAGGCATTATGCAATCGAAGTCAAAACCCATTGAAAAAGTTAGTGCATCTGACTTGGGTTTAGATGAGGGATCGTTGAATAACAATGTTAAAGTTATAAATTATGAAGAACCACCTGCACGCCAAGCTGGGCAAATTTTTAAAGATGCTCCGCAAGAAGCCGTTAAAGAAGTGGTTAAAAAATTAAGAGAAGAAGCTAAAGTAATATAAGGTTTATTTGAGTCTGAGAAGGAGTTGATTGTATGAATATCGCTGTATGGATTGAAGGTAGTAACAATAAAATTAAAAAGGCATCTTTAGAAGTTTTGGCCCAAGCAGGTCGCTTGGCAAAAGCCAACAATGCAAATCTACTGGCATTGTATGTTGGTGAGTCGATTGCGGATATAGAAACACAACTTAGGCCTTATGCAGTAAAAGCACTGTATCATGCCAATGTGTCCAATTACAATACAGTGTCTTGGTCCAACCAAACAGCCAAGTTTTGCAGTGACCATGATGTCAATATTTTGCTGGCCTCTTTAAGTGCAAACAGTCAAGATACCTTTCCAAGAGTTGCGGCACAATTAAACTGTGGAATGATTTCAGAGGTGACTCATATTGAGTTGGAAGGCAATACTTTAAAAGCCAAACGGCCCGTTTATGCGGGTAAACTGATTGCCAATGTTGAGGCCAGTTTAGATGCTCCCGTGGTAGTGACCTGTAGACCCAATGTTTTTGACCCTAAGCCTGAATCGGGTGAGTCCAATATTGAGATCAACGAACTTGACGCTGCTGGATTTTCCGAGTGCGGTCGTTGTAAAATCCTAGATGTTAAAGAAACTGTGTCCGATAGACCTGATTTGGCAGCCGCTGAAATTGTTGTTTCTGCGGGACGTTCTATTAAGTCAGAAGAGAATTTTAGCATGATCAATGAATTGGCCGATGTTTTAGGTGCTGCCGTTGGTGCTTCAAGAGCTGCTGTAGACGCTGGATATGCTAGCCATGACATGCAAGTGGGGCAAACCGGTAAAACAGTGAACCCAAAATTATACATTGCCTGTGGTATATCAGGAGCCATACAACATTTAGCCGGCATGAGCTCCTCAAAAGTCATCGTCGCCATCAACACCGATCCAGAAGCGCCCATTTTCCAGAAAGCAGATTATGGCATAGTGGGGGATATGTTTGAATTGGTGCCACTGATGAAGGAAGAGTTAGCAAAACTCTTGCAAGAGTAGGGCAACCCGCAAAAGGTGAATTTGTCCAAAACGACGTTTTTGGACAAAGAGGAAAAAGCGATTTTTCCTAAATATCAATGGCAAAGCCATTGATAAGAAATCGGACCAGAAAGCAGATTATGGCATAGTGGGGGATATGTTTGAATTGGTGCCTTTGATGAAGGAAGAGTTAGCAAAACTCTTGCAAGAGTAGGGCAACCCGCAAAAGGGCCTTGCATAAGCTATCCTAAAAACAAAGCTTTAAGGATAGCTAATAAATTTGTCCAAAACGACGTTTTTGGACAAAGAGGAAAAGTATTTTTCCCTGGCTATCATGTTGAGAGGGCTTTGATTTTTTCTTCATATTCAAGCTTTTAAGCCAGTTTTCATATTCAAAGAGTTGTTTTTTTTATAACTTTTTGATTTTATTGTAAAAAATATACTTGATTGAGATAACGCAATATGTTAATTTGCTTGAGATGATCAAAAAAGCGACTTTACTCTTATTCTTAGCCATGATGTTTGGATGTGCATCAAAACCAGTTGTCCCTACTGAAAAAAAAGTAAAAGAGGTTATCCCAAAGCCTAAAAAAACCATTACAGAGGTTGAAGAAAAAGGTGATGGTGAAGAAAAAGGTGATGGTGAAGAAACAAGCGATGATGATGGCGACGATACCGAGACCGAGGCTGCAAAAATCTATCTAAAAAAGACAGAACAACAATTTAAAAATGGCGAATTCATTTATGACATCATGAAAGATGATCAAGTCATGGGTGAATGGTGGCCAGTGAGTGCTTTAGACTTAGTGACCAAAGATTCGCATTCCGATTTATTTGAAAAAGAATTGAAAGAAATTATCAAAGAAGTGGGGGGCATTGCTGCTGCACCTGATGGCATGACTTCTGGCGCTAGTCCTGGAAAGCTTGAAGGAAAGTTTTTAATTGATGGTGTTTTGTATGAAGGAGATGGGTCTCATCCAAAATACGGCATTGTATTACTAGAACAAAATGGAAGAAAAATCACCTTTACTCATCAAGAAGAAGTTCTTAAAGATTATGATGATATGGACGCCTTTTTTGCTGAATATGAAGGTAATGACGAAGCTACAATATTTTATACCCCATCGATAAAACGTGGAGAAAAAGAATTAAACAACGATACCAAGATTCATAGAGCCTTGGTCAGAAGAGTGAATGCTGATGATGAGCAAGAAGTGGGTATGGCTATTTTAGAAAAGCCTATTAACAATAAAGAGATGATTGCTTTGATGAATGGGCTCAATACCAAAGATGATGATGGAAATATGCTGACCAAAACCACGCATATTTATTATACTGATGGTGGCAACAGCTATGGGCAAGCAGCAAGGCTAGATGCTGATGCAAAGGTTACCGTGCTGGGTGAGCGCAACTCTGATCTTGTGACCAACTATCTGATTATTTATTAAAACTTAAAGAACTGATTTAAATAAAATCAAAAAAATACCATTGACAAGCGGCTTGATGAGTTTATTTTGCTTGTGTTGGCTTTTTTGGGCCAAAAATTTAGTGTTATCAATATTTTAGAGAACAGATAAGTAAGGAATTTGAGATTATGAGCAAAATTATTGGAATTGACCTTGGAACCACCAACTCAGTGGTTGCCATTATGGAAGGTGGAGAAACCAAAATTATCCCTAATGAAGAGGGCGGTAGAACCACACCATCGGTGGTAGCGTTTTTAAAAGATGGGAATAGAGCTGTTGGCCAGGTGGCTAAACGTCAAGCTGTAACAAACCCAGAAAAAACCATTTATTCTGCCAAACGTTTTATGGGTAGACGCTTTTCTGAAGTAGGCGACGAAAAAGATGTAGTTCCTTATAAAGTTGCAGAAGGTGATAATGGCATGGCGGTTATTGAAATCGATGGTAAAAATTATACACCTCAAGAAATTTCTGCCATGGTTTTGCAAAAATTAAAAAAAGCAGCTGAAGACTATCTAGGAACAACCGTGACTGAAGCGGTGATTACTGTTCCTGCCTATTTTAATGATTCACAACGACAAGCCACCAAGGACGCAGGTAAAATTGCCGGTTTAGATGTAAAGCGTATTATCAATGAACCTACAGCTGCTGCCTTAGCCTATGGTATGGACAAAAAGAAAGACCAAGTGGTTGCGGTTTATGACTTTGGAGGTGGTACATTTGATGTTTCTATTCTTGAAGTGGGAGATAAGGTTGTAGAAGTGAAGTCTACCAATGGTGATACGCACTTAGGTGGTGATAACGTTGATGAAGCCATCATTAAATGGTTGGCAGAAGAGTTTAAAAAAGACCAAGGCGTGGACGTATCTAAAGACAAAATGGTGATGCAGCGTTTGAAAGAAGCTGCTGAAAAAGCCAAGATTGAGCTTTCTACCGTTATGGAGACAGAAATTAATTTACCTTTCTTAACTGCAGATGCATCAGGTCCAAAACACCTCAATGTCAAGTTAAGTCGCTCACAGTTTGAAAAGCTTGTGGGAGATATCATTGATGGTACCAAACAGCCTTGTATTCAGGCTTTAAAAGATGCGGGTCTTAAAGCCGGTGATATTGATGAAGTGATTTTGGTGGGTGGTTCAACCCGTATCCCTATGGTGCAAAACATTGTTAAAGATATCTTTGGTAAAGAAGGCGCAAAAACAGTCAATCCTGATGAAGTGGTTGCCAGTGGTGCTGCCGTTCAAGGGGGTGTATTAGCTGGGGATGTCAAAGACGTTCTTTTATTGGATGTAACACCGCTTTCTTTGGGTATTGAAACTTTAGGTGGCGTCGCAACCAAGTTGATTGAGAAGAATAGTACTATTCCAATTAAAAAATCTGAAACGTTTTCAACAGCTGCGGACAATCAAACATCGGTTGATATTCATGTCTTGCAAGGTGAGCGTGAAATGGCTTCTGGCAACCGTACTTTAGGTAGATTTCAGTTGGGTGATATTCCTCCAGCACCAAGAGGTACGCCTCAAATTGAAGTAACCTTTGATATTGATGCCAATGGTATTGTGAATGTATCAGCTAAAGACAAAGCAACAGGCAAGGAGCAAAAAATTACCATTTCTAACTCTTCTGGCTTATCGGAAGAAGAAGTAGAAAAAATGGTGAAAGATGCCCAAGCCCATGCTGAAGATGATAAAAAACGTCTAGAGCAAGTTCAAGCCAAAAACCAGTTGGATACTCTGGTTTTCTCAACAGAAAAAACCTTGAAAGAGCACGGTGAGCAATTGCCGGCTGATGAGAAGAAAAAAGTGGAAGATGCCTTGGCTTCAGCTAAAAAAGCGCTTGAAAACCAAGATGCTGATGCAGAGAGCTTGAAAAAAGAAACAGAATCTTTAACGCAAGCATCGCATAAATTGGCTGAAATCATGTATAAAGCAACGCAAGAGGCTTCTGCTAATGCATCAGCAGAAGGTGATAGTGCCGAGTCTGAGTCTTCTAAAAAAGATGACGATGACGTGATTGATGCTGAGTACAAAGACGTCAGTTAATTAAAAACTGACACTACATTCATAAAAAAGGCCTGTTTCTTACTTACAGGCCTTTTTTTTGATCTAAATATTTTAAGATTACCGGCTATCAAATCTACTGGTTGCGCCGCCTCCGCCTTCAATATTAATTTCAAAGCTTCCCTGTACTGCAATGACTTGATCACCATCGGTAGCGATTCCTGTAATGGTTATGCTTCCAGCACTTGCAGAAAAGGCTTGGGTGACTTGTTCTAAATCACGGGTCACGGTAATTTGTCCATTAACTTGTGTTACTCCACCAACAGAATATGTGCCTACGCTAGCGTCTCCAAGTGTGATAACCATGTTATCTCCTTCAGGGTTAGTGAATTGTAATTCTGCATCGCCATTACTGCTTGAGTATATACCATTAAACCGAGTGAAGTTAACAACTGCATATGATGAGCCAGAGCCACTGGTATCATTGGGATCAATAATTGTAGCCTCTAAGGTAGCCAATACCGGTGGTAAGTTACATGAACTTAATAAAAACAATGATATAACTGTTAAAAAACTAAATGTGCGCCCCAATAACTTCATTTCACTATTATAGCAAAAAATAGCATAAAAGCAGAGCCTATGTTTAAATGTTTTTTAATGTCTAAGATGAGATTGGTATGTTTGTGGATATTCCTGCTTTTAAAGCCTGCGCAGGCTTATCCAGATAAACTGCATTATGAACTGAATTTTAGTCACCAAAGCTCTATATTGATTGCTAGTGATAAGGCAAATCCTAGATATGGTTTTGTTTTTTCTACAACGTCAAATGTACTGAGTGTAGTGGATTTGTTTTCAAGAACTTTGGTGAAAACCATAATCACTCCAGGGTTTACTGTTTCGGCTTGTTTATTAACGGAAGAAGAAAAAATTTACTTCATCACTGATCAAAGTGATCAATGGTCCGTGTTGGACTTGTCACAAAATATTGAGTCTCCAAATCTAAGTAATGTTGATAGTGATACCAATGGAGTAGACTTTGAAAGTATTGATTGTTTGCATAGTTTAGGAAACAGTCACCTTGTCTTGGGAGATTATAATACTGGTACACTCTATACCTATAATCTTGATGATAATAGCTTAGACCAACAATTAAATATTGGTTTTACACCAGTGGATACTGAGGTGATAGAAGAGAGAAATCAAGTGCTGGTATTGGGTGAGTCAGGTGAACTGGAAGCTTATCAGGTGCCAAGTTTACAGCGATTGGGCAATAGAGTAGAGTTAAGTAATTATTCTAGCAGCAATAACTTTTTGCAGTTAACCCAAAGCAGCTTTGAAAACAGCAGTTACATTTTTATCAGCAACCCAATATCGTCTGCATCAGAGATATTTGCAGTGCAAGCAGATCATCAAAACTATTTGTTGAGTATGATAGACTTTACAAGTGGTGGTGGTATTGATCCAATACTTACAGATACACTTATTGGTAATATCTATTGCGCAGTAACACAGCGTCCAGAAAGTTTTTCATCTGCAAAGATATATGTTTATGCAGAAGATTTAAGCAATAGTAGATTAAAAATCATAGATCCTAATGTTAGCGCTGCGCCCAGTAGCTGGCAAGAAATTAATCATATTGATGGCGTGACCAATATGACGGCTAAAGGAAATTTTATTGATGAATATAACAATCTTTATATTTTAAATGATAGTACAAATACATTAAAGGTTTTTTCAGATCTTCCAAGCATTGATTTAATCGGAGCAAACTTAGAGATCACCAATGAGAGTGATTATAGCTTTAGTGTTCAAAGTGATGCTTCAGGCCTTTTAAAAATAAAATTAATGGATGCGACCAAGCAAGCCGTATCCCCTCAAGCCATAAAAACCTATAGCTCTTCAAGTATCACCGCCAATCAAAATAAGAGTGTCAGTATCAATACGGATGATTTTATAGAAGGTGATAACTTGTTGGGTGTTTATGTGGAATCAGGTTCAACCGAAAGCTACCGAGGTATTGAGATTTTTAAAGACACTATTCCACCGTATCCCAATGATTATAAGTTAAAATTTGGAAATCAAAAACTATTTGTGAGCTGGGATGGTGTTAATCAAGCGGATATTGATTATTATGAAATTTCATTTGGTTTGGATGATCAAGCTAGCGATGGAGCAGGTATAACCAGCCCAGTGTTAGTTAACCATACCGGGACAGGAGATTATACCTATAACATAACAGGCTTGGTTAACGGTCAAAGGATCTACGTAAAAATTAAAACAGTTGATCAACAAGGTAATGAAAGTGACTACAGCCCCATATTAAGTGAAGTGCCTGAAGAAACCATTGGTTTAATAGCCTTAACTGGAGAAACAGGTTGTCAAGCCGATAGTAAAGTTTCAGGAATGATTTTAATGATGCTGATGCTACTAATTTTATATAGTCGAAAAAAGTGGCAAAGGAAATAACATGAAAGAAAAGCTTTTGTCGTTTTTAATTATTACAATGGTTTCTCTTTCTTATGCAAAAATGAAACACAGCAACAAAGTGTCATTGCGTTGGGTTCAGTTTACTGGGGACGTAGAACAAACTTTCTTTGATAAAGGCAATCATCTAATAAGTTATGATTACCTTATAGGCTACGAAACTTTAAAATTAGGTTTAAGTCTTGGCTACATGAGAAAAAAAAGTTTTTTGATAGGTGTAGATTCCGGAAGGGAAAGTGGCGAGACCATGATTTTAACGCTTGTACCTATAGAGCTTTACCTTGAGTATAGTCCTTTTGAAAAACAAAAATGGTATGTTCAACCGTTTTTAGGAGCTGGATATCAAGGTTATCTTATGTGGCTAAAAGAAAGTGCTCGTCAATTAAGTAATGTAAAGCATGGTTATGCAGTAAAAGGTGGGATAAGGTTTTCACTTAGAAATTATGCAAGTTTGGGGAGCAGAGAGTTGTTTGATATTAATAACATTTTCATTGATGTATTTGCCTCTTATAGACCTATGATGGGTTCAGGTATCGATTTAAGTGCGTGGGATTACGGTGTTGCTTTAGGTTTAGATTTTTTATGATTTTTTTAAAGAGTGTTTTTCTTCTACCTTAAATAAAAGCATGTTTTTGATTCAGTTTAACGAGTCTGTTTTGATTTAGTATAAAACATCTTTGTTAAATTATGTTATGGAGTATAGATAGTGAGTAAAAATCTAAAGAAGAAAATATTACTTAATATTACCTATCAAGGGACATCCTATAAGGGCTGGCAGAAACAACCAGATACAGATATGACTGTGCAAACCCAAATTGAGTCAGCAATAGAGAAACGAAGTGGTCAAAGAATAAAAACCTTGGCCAGTGGAAGAACCGATGCGGGTGTTCATGCTCGTAGACAGTCTGTTTGCTTTGATTATTATGGTGATAGAGTCATTGATTTAGAAGACTGGGTTAGTGGTTTAAATGTTTTTTTACCTGAAGATATTAGGGTGCGTTCAGCGCAATATGTCCATGAAAAATTCCACCCAATCGCCTGCGTTAAGAAAAAAGCGTATCGATATTTTTTTAAGGTGGGTAAAAAAAACAATATTTTTTTAAGAGAATGCGTAGCTTTATTTCATGATGACGTGGATATAGACTTAATGAAAAAAGCAAGCCTTCTTTTTAAAGGAAAGCACGACTTTAGATCATTTCAAACATCAAATGACCCCCAAAAAACAACCCAGAGAGAAATTTTTTCTATTGAGTTAAGACAATTAAGAACAAGCAGTATTTATTATTTAGAAATTACGGGTGAGGGGTTTTTAAAGCATATGGTACGTAATATAATGGGAGCCTTGGTTGCTGTAGCTAGAAAAAAAGCCACGCAAAAAGATATTCAACGTGCTTTGAAATCTAAAGAAAAAATAAAAATAGGCAGTACCGCTCCGCCAGAAGGCTTGTTTCTTTGGGATATTTTATACTGATAGCTCTTCAGCTCTTTTTGCTGCAGCTTCAACCGCTTCAATAAGGCTATGTCTAACACCACCTTTTTCTAAAGTATAAATACCTGTAATGGCTGTACCGCCGGGGGAAGTAATGAGGTCTTTAAGCTGTCCAGGGTGTTTTCCTGTAGCGTTAATCAACGCAGATGAACCAAAAAAAGTTTGTTTAACCATGGCTTTGGCATGCTGTCTTGATAAACCGACTTTTACGCCAGCATCAATCAAGGCTTCCATCATGGTGTAAATAAATGCAGGGCCGCTTCCTGATAGACCCGTGGCAGCATCAAACTGGGTTTCTGGTAGCTCTATATTTAAACCTAACGCATTGAAAAGCTTGATAAAATACTCTCTGCCTTGTGAGTTTGCAGCAGCATTACATGCAAAAACATTGACACCAGCACCTACTTTAACCGCTATATTTGGCATGATACGAATACAGGCAATATTTTTAATGTGTTTATCGAGGACATGTTCAATTTGTTTTAAAGTGTAGCCAGCAGCACAAGAAATCAGGGTTTGATGAACATCTAACACCGGAGCTATTTCTTGCAATACTTTATCTAAAATTTGAGGTTTTACCGCTAAAATTATCAGTTCAGATTCTTTGGCCAGATGAAGGTTATTTTGTACACATTCTATAGCATAATCTTTATTTATCAATGCTCTAGAGTCTGAATTGGGGTGAGATGTGATAAAGTTTTTTTCATTCAATTCAGAAAATTGTATCAAGCCTTCATACAAAGCTTTACCCATATTACCAAAACCAATTATGCCAATTTTTTTCATTATTTTATTTTAACAGTTTTTTTTGATTAAGTTTAAATAATAATTTCCATCCATAAATAAACCAATATTTTTTTTCATGTTCTGTAAGTGTAAATTCGTCGCCATAGTTTCTTCTGATTTTTAAGAGTACATAATCTAGCCAATTTTTTGCGGTAAGCATGCCTTTTGGCCAACGCAGTTGTGCTCTTAGCTTGCTTTTAAAAATGAAGCGTTTATATTTTTTTGGGAGTAAAGTTTTATCAAGTAAAGTAATAAGGTTTTGTTCTTGGTCAAAATAGATGATTTTTTGATGGTGAAAATGGTTGAGAATTTCTTGATAAACCCTAAGATAAAATTTTTCCTCCGCTAAAAATAATTTTTCAACTTTATCTTTGGCTTCAACTCTAACATCACCTTCGTAACTTAAGGCTAAACATTTAATTGCAAAATTTTTTAGATGGATGGTGTCACCCAAATTCATGGAAGATAGAACAATCATTGCCACGCTTTGACATGCTTGGTTTTGTACTTCTAATAGAGCATCTATGTTATTCTTATCTTTACTCCAGTAGACATAAATATTTTTTGAAAACCTTCCTAAAAAATACATATCTTTTGCTTTGGGGTGAATGATAAGTTGTGTTTGCGATTTTAATTGCTTTAGACTGACCACGCTGTATTTACTGAAACCTTGTTTTATTTTGAAATGGTAAATGTTGGGTGGGAGAAAGAAGTTCAAAATACTTTTTAGCATTGATGAATAATAGGTTTTAAATGAGTCTACAATAATAAAGTAATCTGGGACAGAATCTTTTTTTTGAGTGGTTTGGCTCAAGCAAGATCCATAGACAACAACAGCTAGAGCATTTTTTCCATAGTCATTTAAAACCTGCTCATGAATATCATGAAAAGATTGATTGCTTTGACTTAAAGACTTTTGTTGATCAAAAAAAACCTTTTTTAGTTTAGACACTCTATCTCCTTATCTTAGGCAGCTATGCAAGTAAAATTTACAGATGGTTTTTTCTAGCATATAGGCCGTGTTTATGGATTTAGCTTTTTTAATCATGGGCTGTTTTTTTGCGGGTTTTATTGATGCAGTGGCCGGTGGCGGTGGCTTGATCACGGTGCCTTTGATGCTTAATTTAGGTTTGGCAACAAAGGTTGCTTTAGGAACCAATAAAATTATTGGGATCATGGCTTCGTTTGCCAGTTCCATACGTTATGCAAGCTCTAAAAAGATGGTATGGTCCATTGCTTGGCCAGCGACAATAGCAGCATTGTTTGGTGGAGCAACCGGTGCACTTGTTGCCAGTCAACTGAGCAATGCCTTTTTAAAACCAGTGGTTATTTTTTTATTATTATCTGTTGCCATTTACAGCATACTGCAAAAAAACTTAGGTAAAACACAAATTGAAGCAAGGTTGAAGCACAAGCTATGGCCTTATGTGGTTGGCTTTGTTATTGGAAGTTATGACGGCTTTTTTGGTCCTGGTGCGGGAACTTTTGTCATGATTGTGTTTGTTAGTTTGTTTGGCTTATCTTTGCTCAATGCTTCTGCGAGTGCCAGAATTGTTAATTTTGCAAGTAACTTGGGTGCATTGTTGTGGTTTTCTTTTTCTGGCTATGTTGATTTTAAAATAGCTTTATGGGGAGCTTTAGCCTCTGGTTGTGGCGCTTTACTTGGAGCAAGTTTTTCAATTAAACGTGGACATGGTTTTATTCGACCGGTTTACTTAGCTGTTGTTTGGTTTATGTTAATAAAGCTTTTATTGCAGTTTTTAGGTTGGATTTAAGGAAAGGATAGAATGCAACAGTTGAAACCTATTATTTTAGCCTCAGCATCTCCACGTAGAAAAGATCTTTTGCAGCAAATGGGCTTAGACTTTTCTGTAAAAGTTTTTCCAGTCAACGAACAGAGTTTAGAAACAGACCCTGAAAAAAAAGTAATGGCTATAGTTAAACAAAAAATGGATGCCGCCATTAAACATTTAGCCAAAGAAAGTGTTGAAAAAAGCTGTATACTCTGTGCTGATACGATTGTTGTTGTCAATAATAATGTGTTGGGCAAGGCCAGAAATAAGGACGAAGCAAAAGACATGCTTCAAAAGCTTTCTGGGAAAGAACATAAAGTAATGACTGCTTTTTATATGCATTGTCATAATGATAAAGTTTATCAGGAAGTTGTTATTACTGAGGTTGAGTTTATGTCTTTAACGGAAACCATGATTGATCAATACTTATGTCATGATGAGTATAAAGATAAAGCTGGATCTTATGCTATACAAGGGATGGCAGGAAGTTATATTAAAGAAATCAAAGGTTCTTATTCAAATGTCATTGGTTTACCACAAGTTCATGTTTTAAAGGCTTTTGAAGTATTAAATGTCCTCAAATTTTAAAGCAGTGATGAGTACAGCAGACCTTAAATATAAACTAAATCAAATAAAAAGTGACATTTTTACATTGAATGAAAAAGCACGTTTGGTGTGTGTATGTAAAAAATTCCCTGCCAATGTTTATGAAACACTTATGGAATGCGGTCAGAAGGACCTTGCTGAAAACTATGTTCAAGAAGCCATTGAAAAAAGACGCTTGCTGGCTCAAGAGAAACAAAGCCAAGTAAATTGGCATTACATAGGAAAAATTCAAAGCAATAAAATTAAAGACATTTGTCAGTATTTTTCAGTTATTCATAGTTTGGATCAGATTAAGCATGCAAAAAAAATGAATCAAGTTTTAACAGAGCTCAACAAAGAACTAAATGTATTGGTGCATGTTAACTTGGCGCTTGAAGAGCAAAAAAGTGGAATCAAAAAAGAAAGTTTGTC
Organism: bacterium; assembly: GCA_022763185.1. NCBI lineage: Bacteria > bacterium. The sequence goes on from JALEGL010000014.1 coordinate 181,867, forward strand.
TCAGTTTTTAATTGATTTACAACCGTTTAATAAGCTGCATTGTATTGGTTTGATGACTTTTCCACCCTATCAAGAGAATCCTCAACACAATAGAGTGTACTTTAAAGCATTAAGAGAATTGTTAGAAAACAATAGAAGATTTGTAAGAGATGAAGAAAAATTTATTCATTTGAGTATGGGGGTATCCAGTGATTATAAGGTTGCTCTTTCTGAAGGGGCAACCATGATCCGGTTGGGACGAAGTGTTTTGGGAGACAGAGAAAAGCTTGGATAAATGCGATATATTTAGATAATCTGCAAAATTACCGTATAATACATATCTAATGAAATTAGCACCTTTAGACCTTTTGCATAAAAAATTTAATAAAAAAACCTTTGGTTTTGATCCTAAGGAAGTTGCAGATTTTCTTAAAGATATACAAACTTCATGGGAAGAGGATAGAGCAGCTTTAATAAAAAAAGAAGAAGAGCTTGCTCAACTAGAGCGGCTGGTTTCTGATTATAGAGAAAAAGAAGTTGCATTAAAGCAAGCCGTGGTCTCTGCACAAAAAGTATCTGAAGAAATGAAGCGATCGGGTGAAAGAGAAGCCCAAATGATCAAAGAAGAAGCCAATGTTCAGGCTGAAAGATTGCTTAATCAAGCACATAACCAACTCAATCATGTCATGCAAAGAATCAACGCCTTAAAACAGCAAAAAGCAGATTTTTTGGGTCACCTTAGAGGTCTGATTCAAACTCATGATAATTTACTAAAGATGCATGAAAACAACGACAAATAACAAGTAACTTTATCTAAGATAAGAATGGAATGATCAAAAAATAACATAAGTTTTCGCAACTTGGTTTAAATTTTAATGGATAATGTTTTAGCTTGATTCCCTAATTGATCAAGGTATAAATGGCATGTGAGTCTACTCGATGGGAAAATGTTAAGTAAAAAGCTTAAAGAAGAGCTTACGCAAGATGTATCCCATTTTATTGAAAATCACGGCAGAGCACCTGGCTTGGCAACCATTTTGGTTGGGCATGATTCAGCTTCTGCAGTTTACATTAAAAATAAACGCTTATCTTGTGAAAAAACAGGTATTACTTCTTATCATCAACAGTTTGCTGACGATATTGATCAACAAAAGCTAATTGATCATATTAATCAGTTGAACAATGATCCTAAAGTGGATGGTATTCTTCTGCAGTTACCCTTGCCCATCCATTTAAATACACAAAAGCTTTTAAATACAATTGATCCTTGTAAAGATGTAGATGGTTTTCATCCGTACAATTTAGGTAAATTACTTAAATCAGAAACAGCATTCATTCCTTGTACGCCGCTAGGCATTTTAAGGCTATTACAACATTATGCTATTGAGCTTTCAGGCAAGCACTGTGTAATTTTAGGTAGAAGTAATATTGTGGGAAAACCTCTGGCAATGTTATTGTTAAATAACAATGCAACAGTAACGGTTTGCCATTCTAAAACTGACAACATTGAGAGCTATGTTCAGCAAGCGGATATTGTCATTGCAGCCGTGGGTAAAGCCAAACTGGTTAAAGAAGATTGGATAAAACCTGGTGCAGTTGTGATTGATGTGGGAATCAATAGACAAAATGATGGATCTCTATGTGGAGATGTTGACTATGAACAAACTGCTGATAAAGCCTCTTGGATCACACCGGTTCCAGGAGGGGTAGGGCCTCTAACCATTGCCATGCTTTTACAAAATACAGTTTTAGCTGCCAAACAGCAGGAAAAAATAAAAGATAGAGGATAAATAAAATGAGTCAGTTATTAAGAACACCCGTGTACAATTTGCATATCCAAGCCAAGGCTAAAATGGTTAATTTTGGTGGTTGGGAGATGCCCATACAGTATTCAACAGGTATTATTAAAGAGTATGAAGCCGTCAGAAATGATATGGGGCTTTTTGATGTTAGCCATATGGGCGAAATCGAAATATCTGGCAAAGATGCATTGGCTTTTTGTCAAAAAGTATGCAGTAATAATGTCGCTAAGCTCAAACCCGGTAAAATTCAGTATGCAGCCATTATTGATCATCAAGCAAAAATGATTGATGATTGCACGCTTTATTGTTTGTCAGCAGACAAGTTTTTATTTGTGGTCAATGCAAGCCATATCCAAGAAGTTTATGACTGGTTTGAAGAGAATAAAGCCAGTGAAGAAGTAGAGATTAACAATAAAAGTGATGACTATGCTTTGTTTGCTTTACAGGGCCCCAAATCAGACGCTTTTTTAAGTGAGCTTGTAAAACGTAATTTAAGTGAAACAGTTCGCTATTATGAGTTTAATGTTGCTCAAATTAATGATGTTGCTTGTTTAATTTCCAGAACAGGCTACACAGGTGAAGACGGTTTTGAAATTTATTTTGACAGTAAAGACGCCGCTAAACTATGGGCATATTTTATTGAGCAAGGAGAGCCTTTAGGTTTAAAGCCAATTGGTCTAGGTGCAAGAGATTTATTGCGCTTGGAGATGGGCTACCTGTTAAGTGGCCAAGATTTTAATAAAAACACTCACGTGCTGGAGGCTGGTCTGAGTTGGGTCACCAAGCTAGACAAAGGCTCATTCATAGGAAAAGATGCCGTTGCAAACTTGAAAGAACAAGGCGTTAAACAACGTGTACGGGCCTTTAAGTTGCTAGGCAAGGGAGTCCCTCGTGAAGGGTATACGATCTGGCTGGATGAAGACAAAACTCAAAAATTAGGTCAAGTAACCAGTGGATCATTCTCGCCACAGTTAAAACAAGGTATTGGTTTAGCTATGCTTAGTACAGAACCAAAATTAGGTTCAAAGCTGTTTGTTGAGCTTCGTAAGGATAAATTGGTTATGGGAGAAGTATGCAAACCTCCTTTTGTAAAATCTTCTGTAAAGAAAAACTAAAAGCTAAAGAGAATTTGCGTGTTTTGTAAAAATAGGTATTAGGGAGAAAAGTTTAAAAAAAGTATGTTAACGAAATGACTGTTGACATGATTTGAGTTGATCAAAATTAAAAATATAGGAGTAAAACTATGGATTTTCCTGAAGATCTTTATTATACCAAAGAACATGAGTGGGTAAAGCTGCTTGAAAGTGAAAGTGCAGTATTAATTGGGATTACTGAATATGCTCAAGAAAAATTAGGAGATATTGTTCATGTTGATTTACCTGATGAAGAAGATGAAGTGCACATGAATGAGCCTTTTGGCAGTATTGAGTCAGTTAAAGCCGTATCAGATGTTTACGCGCCAGTTTCAGGCCATGTTGTAGAAAACAACAGTGCTTTATTAGACTCTCCTGAAGCAGTTAATGATGATCCCTATGAAGATGGCTGGCTTGTAAAAGTTGAAGTTGAAAGTATGGATTTTGCTCAAGAGTTGATGGATGCTGAAGAATACGCTGAGTTTATTGAAAACGAAGAAGATTAAATACTAATAAAATAGAGGATATTAAAATGATGCGATACTTTTCCCTAACTGAGCATGACAAAAAACAAATGTTAGATACATTAGGGAAAAGTAGTCTTGAACAGCTGTTTTTAAGTTTACCTGAAGAAGTATTTCATCAAGGCCAATTAAATTTACCCAGTGCAAAAGAAGAGTATGAGTTGCAGTCTTATTTTGAAGCAATGTCGCATAAAAATTACTCTGCACAAAAAAGCTTTAAAAGTTACCTAGGTGCAGGAGCTTATGAACACTTTATCCCTTATGTGGTGGATGCCTTAAGCTCTAGAGGTGAGTTTACAACGGCTTATACCCCATACCAAGCTGAAATAAGTCAAGGAACCTTGCAAGCTATTTTTGAGTTTCAATCCATGGTGGCCAATTTATTAGGTGTTGGTGTGGCCAATGCGTCGATGTATGACGGCGCATCAGCTCTAGCAGAAGCTGTATTGATGGCTTTGAGAATTCAAAAGAAGCGCAGTAAAGTTTTAATTTCTCAAGGTGTTCATCCAGAGTACATTAAAACTATTCAAAGTTATATTGACCCAAATCAATGTGAGATTCATTATTTACCCTTGAATCAAGAAGGTTACCCCCAACTCCCTGAATTGGATGACTCTATTGCTTGTGTGGTCACAGGGTATCCTAATTTTTATGGGGTAATAGAACCGATTGATCAAATAGCAGAACAATGTAAACAGCATAATATTTTAACCATTGCATGTTTTACGGAAGCCTTGGCTTTTGGCTTGCTTAAAGCCCCAGGTGAGTTGGGTGCTGACATTGTTGTTGGTGAAGGTCAAAGTTTAGGTAACCCATTAAGTTTTGGTGGCCCTTATGTAGGGTTAATGGGCGCTGATGATAAATATGTAAGACAGCTTCCCGGACGTTTGGCTGGACAAACAGTAGATGCACAAGGAACACCAGGTTATGTTTTAACACTGTCTACCCGTGAACAACATATCAGAAGGCAAAAAGCAACTTCTAATATCTGCACAAACCATTCACTCTGCGCACTTAGAGCTGCAATCTATATGGGAACATTGGGGCAAAAAGGTATAGAAAGTATAGCGCTTAATAATCATGAAAAAGCAGAATATTTAAAAAATGAACTCACCCAGTTAAAAGGTTTAGAACTGTTATACCAGGGGCCAAGCTTTAATGAGTTTGCTATAAAGCTTAACTCTATTTCACTAAAGCAGTGGCAGGAAGCTTTTGAAAATAATAACATTGCTAGCGGGGTAGATTTAGCAAGGTTTGACCATAGAAATAAGAACTGTCTTTTGATTAACTGTACTGAAACAAAAACGGATGATGACTTAAAACATTATATTAAAGTGGCAAAAGAGGTGCTAAAATGAGCGAAAATACACACAATGAGCCATATAAAGTCCAAGAAGAACAGCGGTCTTACAAGTATATTCCAACTCTGCTTGAAAAGTCCATTGTTCACGATACCTCTTTGGAAAACAAAAAGGTACAATCTAAAAATGTAACATCAATTCCTGAGCAATACATAAGATCAAGTATTGAAGATTTCCCAAATGTATCTGAATTTGAAATCGTGCGCCATTATACGAATTTATCAAAGTTAAACTTTTCTATTGATGAAGGCTTTTATCCTTTGGGCTCTTGCACGATGAAATACAATCCCAAAATCAATGATTGGGCGGCCAACTTGCCAGGCTTTAGAGATATTCATCCTTATGCAGCAGAAAAAACTGTTCAAGGCGCCTTGGAGTTGATGTATCTTTTGCAAGAAAGTTTAACTCACATATCAGGTTTAAAAGCCTGTAGTTTACATCCAGCAGCCGGTGCACAAGGTGAATTGGTGGGTGTCAAGATGATTGCAAAATATCATCAGCAGAATAATCAAACACATAAAGATACAGTTTTGGTTCCAGACTCAGCACATGGTACCAATCCTGCCAGTGCAGCATTATGTGGCTTAAAAGTAAGAGAAATAAAAACTGGGACCAAAGGTTACATTGAGTATGCCCAGGTTGAAGAAGCCATGGGTGATGATGTTGCGGCTATAATGACAACGGTTCCTAACACCTTAGGGATTTTTGAAAAAGATATCGTAAAAATTTCAAAACTCATGCATGATAATGGAGCTTTGGTTTATGGCGATGGTGCTAACCTAAATGCTCTTGTTGGCAAAGCAAGTTTTGGTGCTATGGGGGTTGATGTCATGCACATCAATCTGCATAAAACATTTTCAACACCACATGGAGGAGGAGGGCCTGGAGCAGGTCCAGTGGTGGTGTCTGATCGTTTAAAGGATTATTTGCCTTCGCCTTTTGTCAATAAGAATGATCAAGGAGAGTATCATTTAGATTATTCAACTCCATATTCAGTTGGTCAATACAGAGCATTTTACGGTAATTTTGGTATGTTGGTTAGAGCACTGTGTTATATCTATGCTTTTGGTCATGAACATTTGGCTAAAATTAGTGAGTACTCGGTACTGAATGCTAACTATATTCGTAAAGCTTTAGAACCCTATTTTCATTTGCCTTATGAAACAGACACTTTGCATGAAGTTGTATTTTCAGACCAAAAGCAAAGAAAAAAATATGATGTCAATACGATGGATATTGCCAAACGCTTAATGGACTACGGTTATCATCCCCCAACAGTATACTTCCCACTTATTGTTGAAGGTGCATTAATGATGGAGCCCACAGAAAGCGAATCAAAGCGAACACTGGATCGTTATATTGAAACTATGATTAAAATTGCGCAAGAGTGTGAAAATGAAGCCCAAACAGTAAAATCAGCCCCCCATAAAACGGGAATTAAACGTTTGAATGAAACTCAAGCCGCACGTAAACCAGTTTTAACCTGGTCTAAAAAAGACTAAGAGTTGTTTAAAAATGCTTTATTGTTTTTTTAACTTCTTCTCGCTGTAAAGAGTTGTTTTGCAACCTTGCTCACTTGTGGTGGTACATTTTTGTTTTTAGAAATTTTTTGTAGATCGTTAACATTTAAACTTTTAAGAAAACTTAAAGCCGTTTTAAAAGGTGTTTTTGGATTGGTGCATAAAGCCAGCTTTAATGCATAAAGCTTTACCCACTGAGGCTTGGTACTGATGATACGTATGACTTCATCGTGAACGCTTTTTAATGAAGCAATGGCAATCACTTCGTTTTCAGTTATTTTTGGACTTTTGACAACAGCAGAAGAAACAATCTTATTGCTATCTTTAATTAAGATACTTCTTGCTTCTTTATTGCCTTTAAGCGCCAATTTAATTTTCTGCGCTATATTCATTTTTTGTATGAGCTGATAAACATTGCTGTTTTCCTCTTCTTCATCCTGATCACTGATTTTTATATGTGATTGACCTGACTCCTGAATTAACTCATTGGGAATATGAAAAGACATGTTATCTTCCATGGCTAAAATAAGAGCAATTTCTTGATCCGATAACTCTGAAGTTTCTCCTTCAATAAAAATGCCGTTAATTCGTAAAAATGAAACAGCTTTATCAATTTCATGACTAGAAACGTGTGGGTTTTTTTTTAACTCTGTGACAATTTTTGGATTTTCTAAGTACTTTTGTTGATTATTAATAATTAAGGACAAGGTTTTATTTTGAGCTTTGGCTGCAAGTTCTAAAAATACGGAACTTGGACAATATTGATTAAGTAATATTTTATCAATCAGTGTACTTTGATCCTGATAATGTTGAGAAAAAAAATCTAATGTTTTTGGATGAATATCTTGTTCGAGAATACTTTCTAAAACAGGTATAGGTATATTCAGAAGCTCTTCTTTTGCCAGTTCAACAATGCTCGCATCACTGTCGTTGAGAAAATAAGTTAATATCGTACAGAGCTCATTTAGAGGCATGGGTACAGAACCATCAATCAAGGCAATTTTTTTTTCTTTTGCTGCATCTGCACGCAAATAAGCTTTAATGTTTGGGTCGATTTTTAGTTTATAGGGTGTGCCAGACATAGATATATACATTGTACAGGACTTTGTTATTTTTATCAGTTTATCTGCTTATTTATGCATGGATTTTTCTTGTTAGCTTCTTGCCTTACATACACAAGGTTTTTTTATAGTTGTCGATGATTTCAGATTGTGGTAACTCAAAAATCATACGAGGAGCTGTTGCTTAATAGAGAATTTGGTGAAAGTCCAAAGCGATCCCGTCACTGTAAGCATGTTAAACTCTTATCAATAATGTCACTGAAGTCTAGTTGATTTTGGGAAGGCGATATAGAGCTTGTGCAAGCCAGGAGACCTACCTTGTATCATTTCAAAATAGGGTATTACACCTCATTTTGATGATTAAATTATAAAAACCCTTCGCGGAAAGGAAAAACCAATGTTTCTAAAAAAATTAAACCTAATGGCTATTTTATTTTGCCTCAGTCTTATTGGCGCGTGTTCGCAAACAGGTGTTGAAGTTATTGAAGGCTCTAACCCTGTATTATTGGACGGAATACAGGTAGGATTGCTGATTGATCCAAGTACTGGATCAGTCATGATTGATGGTGTAAGTATTGCTGATGATTCTAATATATCGACTGCACTGGATATCCTTTTAAATAGTGGTGTAGATGTTGTGACAGCCGACTTTGGTCAATTTGGTTTGGGTATTTGCTCTATTGCGGGGGTGGGCCAACCAGAAAACGATTGTTTTGGAGATTCAGAGGGCAGGTACTGGGCATTTTTCTATAAAGGTCTTGATGATGATGTATGGAGTGCATCACAGATTGGTGCTGGAGAATACCAGGTGAATGATGGAGATTTAATTGCTTTTGTCTGGACTGCTTCTGATATGGATTTTAATCCAGTTGTAGTTCCTGATAATGCCTGGATGATTGAAAACTTTTTTTAGTGTTTAATCGTTTATGAAAAAAATAGCCCTGAGCTTATGTTTATCAACGATTTTGGTAACTTGGCTTTTGCGATCCAATGCCAATATCAATAACTTTAGCCCATCTTTCGCTTATGCATCTGATGGGCCTGACAATGAATTGACTCAAAAAAAGTTTGTCTATGTCCCGGGTCATCAAGATCAAGAGCAGCGAATAACAAAAAGTGGATTTAAAGCACGACAACAAAAGTATAAACCTTTAAAAAAAACAAAAACACCTAAAAACAGAAAAATATCGGGTAAACAAAAAACAAAACATCTTGTTAATCAACCCCGATCATTCAGTAAGGTTATAAAATTGGATGAACTTTATGATGCTAAAGACCCTCTCAAAAAAACTTTACTGGATCAAGCGCATAATCCGCAAAAATACCTATCAAAAACTTCAGCTTTATCAGCAACTTCAAGTAAAGAGGAAAGCAAAATTTCAAATAGGCTGTCTGCTTTTGATTTTAAAGTGATAGAGTTTAATCCTGGGTTGAATGCTGAAAATGAGTCTATAATGGAGCCGCTTTCATGGCCCTATATTTATGCAGCCGTATCTGGACCACCTGATTTTTCTTTGTATGAGAACAGTAAACAAAAAGAGAAAATACTCAGTCTAGGTCATCGGGGAAGTATTGTTTTGAAAGTTGTTGGCGGCTATATTTTTGATGGTCAAGGGGATGACTTTAAAATTTTTGAAAACCCTTTTGTCACATCTGATCAAAATGTTTATGCCGAGACAGCTTTAGTTGCTGTTGCGCAAGAAAATAAGCCAGAAAAGTATATATATTTTAACTGCCAAAGTCATATTCCGCCTTTTGAAAATTGTGCTGGTGTTCGTCCTGTGTTTTATCATAGTGGAGCTGATCTTAATGAGGTGGGGGGCGATGCTTTTGATCTTGCAGATGTTGGTATAGATAGAATTCAGTATATTAAAATAGAAGACACAGGAGATAATGTCGCTTATTTTTTAGGCGATGAGGGCTTTGATTTAGACAGTATGGCCATTATTCATGGTGAAAAATTTTAGTTAGATTAGAAATTAATTGTTACAAGTCAATGTGTCCAGAGTATATGGGGATGATTTTATTAGAATCGACTTTAAGTAAGAGTGCGCCGTCATCATTGATACCTTTTGCTTGACCTTGGTAATGATCTTTGCCAGATAAAACAGAAATAGTTTTATTGAATAAATAGTCGTGATGCTTAAATGTGTTATGCAGTTGTACAAAACTGTCTTCTAAATGATTGAGGCTGCTATCAAGTTCATGAATTATTTCTCCTAAAAGCTGCCAAGGGTGAATAGCTTCTTTACAATAATCTTGTGCAAAAGCAGGCGACAAATTATCCGGGACAGTTTTGTTTATATTGGGTTTTATGTTAATACCAATACCAATAATATAGTGTTGTCTTTGCTTCACCTGAAATGTTTCACATAAGATACCCGATAATTTTTTATCATCAATATACAAGTCATTGGGCCACTTTATTTTGGTCTTTATAGCGTATACGTTCTCCAAAGTGTTTCTTAAGATCATACCAGCTAAAAGACTTAGTTTTGCTACTTGCTGAGTAGGGATCTTTAAGCTCTGGGTGTGAGAAAAAAAAAGGTGATGCCCGGCAAGGGTTTGCCACTGTGAGTGATTCCTGCCTCTTCCTTGTGTTTGTTTGTGTGTAAAAACCGTTGTTTTGTTCGACGTTCCTTTTTGGAGCAAATATTTGGTAGCATCTTGAGTAGAGCTGACCTGATCCAAATAAAAGCATGGATAGGGGGATAGGTCTGAGCTATAAAAAAACTTTGATAAACAAAGTTGAAAGCTAGAATCATGCATCTCTTAACCGGTTTAGTTCTTGCTCCAATTGTTGAATTTGTTGAGAGGCCTCATTTAATCGAGCTTTGTTTTTTTCTAAAACTTCTTTTGGCGCTTTATCAACAAAGGCCTGATTATTGAGACGCTGCTCCACTGATACTTTTTCTCTTTTTGCTTTTTCTAGGTTTTTTTGCAGGCGCTCTAGCTCTTTATTGATATCTATGAGCCCTTGCCATGGAATGCTCAAAATTGAGTTGGTGTTGGTTATTTTGATACTAGAATGTGCTTGTTGACTGATTTCAGTGGGCAGAGGAGAGCTCATAATTTCTTCAACATTGCATAAGTGATGAATATACCTAGAGGACTCTTGAAGGTTATCTTGATGAATTAAGGTCTCAAATTCAGGGATGTAAATTTTTGCTATATTTTGACTGGGAGGAATTTGGTTTTCCGCTCTAAACTGGCGGATTGCTTCAATAATGTTTTGAGTGGTTTTAAAATCTTGTACTTTATGTGAAACATAGTTGTCTTTGATATCAGTGTCTTTTGGATAGCTTTGCCAGCCAATGGCATGATGAACGTCACCTTTAGTCAAAGGCAGTTCTTGCCAAATTTTATCAGTAATAAATGGTGCAATGGGGTGCAATAGTCTTAGTGCTGTTTCTAAGGCACGCATTAAAATAGCCTGGGTTGAGTCTTGAAGGTCTGGCTCTTTTAAGTCAGCTTTGGCGACCTCCAAAAACCAGTCACAGTAGTTTTTCCAGATAAAGTTGTAGGTCGCTTGTGCGGCTTCATTAAAACGATATTGATCCAAAGCTTCCCTAACATCAATTGTTAAAGTTTTAAGCTCATTGATAACCCAATGTTGGGCAATACTTTGTGGAGCTGTGTTGCTTAATTCTTTAATTGAATAAACTTTTTCTTGATCAAGTTGAGATAAAGTGAAACGGGCTGCATTCCATAGTTTAGTCATGAAGTTGCGGTAACCTTCTATCCTTTTTTCAGATAAAAGAATGTCTCTTCCTTGTGCTGCAAAAGCGGCAAGAGAAAATCTAAAGGCATCCGTTCCGTATTTTTCCATTAACTCTAAAGGATCAACAACATTGCCTTTGGATTTAGACATTTTCTTTCCATGTTCGTCTTTGACCAAGGCATGAATATGAATTGTATGAAAAGGGGCTTCCCCCATAAATTTACAACTCATCATCATCATCCTTGCAACCCAAAAGAAAATAATATCAAAACCCGTGACCAATACAGAGGTTGGAAAAAACTTTTTTAAATCATCTGTTTTTTCAGGCCAGCCTAGAGTTGAAAAAGGCCATAGTCCTGAAGAAAACCAAGTATCTAAAACATCGGGGTCTTGCTTTATACTTTTTGACTGACAATGTTGGCATTGGCTAGGGTCGTCAATGCTTACTGTTTTTTCTGAGCAGTCGTTACAATACCAAACAGGGATTTGATGCCCCCACCATAATTGTCTAGAAATACACCAGTCTTGTATGTTTTCCATCCAATGTTCATAGGTTTTGGTCCACTGACTGGGAACAAATTGAACTGTTTCATTCTTAACGGCTTCCATAGCTGGTTTTGCTAGAGGTTTGGTTTTGACAAACCATTGTTCAGAAATTCTGGGTTCAACAACGGCTCCAGAGCGATCACATATACCCACACTGTGTTTATGAGGCTCAGTTTTAATCCATAAGTCTTTATCTTTTAAAGCTTGAATAATGTTTTTACGAGCAGTAAAGCGTTCTTGAGTATGAAAGTCAGACTCAGGACAGTCAATATGACCACTTTTATCTAAAATGGTGATGTTATCTAAATTGTGACGTTTACCCATTTCATAATCATTAGGGTCATGGGCAGGCGTTATCTTAACAGCACCTGATCCAAACTTTGGGTCAACATAATCATCAGCAATAATAGGAATCTGTCGATCAATAAAAGGGTGCTTCACCGTTTTTCCAATTATTTTAGTGTAGCGAGAATCATCTGGATGAACAGCAATAGCCGTATCTCCTAATATTGTTTCTGGTCGAGTTGTTGCCACAACAATATGCTCAGAGGGATAATCAGAAAGCGGGTATTTGAAATAGACGAGCTGTCCTTCTACCTCTTCATGGTTAACTTCAAGGTCAGAGATTGCAGACTGCAAAGCTGGACTCCAGTTGACAAGGTAGCTAGAACGATAAATAAGACCTTCATTGTATAAGTCTACAAAGACTTTACGTACTGCATGGCTTAAACCTTCATCAAGTGTAAACCGCTCTCTGCTCCAATCGCAGGAAGCTCCTAAACGTTTGAGTTGATTGATGATTTTATTGCCAGAGTTTTCTTTCCATTGCCAGACCTTTTCAACAAAAGCTTCACGCCCTAAAGCTTGTCTAGTCGTCCCCTCAGCAACTAAATTTCTTTCCACTACAGCTTGAGTGGCTATGCCGGCATGATCAGTCCCGGGTAACCATAAGGCCTCATAGCCATCCATACGCTTGTAACGAATAAGTATGTCTTGCAAAGTATTGTCTAAAGCATGTCCCATATGCAGTACACCCGTTACATTGGGTGGGGGGATGACAATAGTATAAGCCTCTTTGTCACTCTTGGCATTGGCTTTAAATAGGTTTTGATCTATAGAATCTTGATAAAGTTTTTGCTCAAATGACTCCGGTTGATAGCGTGTATCTAATCTTTGGTTAGCCTGCTGATTTCCTCGCGGATCATTTTTTCCGCTATGTCTGGTACTACTTCCCATGCTATGCGTTCAATAACGTTTTCAAAGACTTTTGTCACGATAGATTCAATTTGTTGATCAGAAAGTTCTAGCTTTGCACCCTGACTTTGGTCAGATGTAGCATTGGAAGAAAAAGCTGAATCGTTATCTATGTTTTCAAGATCTGGGTGATTGCTGGGATAAACCTCAGTGGTTTGAGCTTGTTGCTCTACAATGTTGGTTTTTATCGGTGCTGCTGTTACTGTAGGTTCGACTTTTTGAGCTTCTGAAGATGGAATGCTTGATGGTTGAACATTATGCTCTAAAGTTTCTTCAGCCTGATATGAATCTGCACTGGTCTCAATAACTTCATGATCAAAGTTGATATCAGTGGATTCAGAGCTAGCATTGTTTTCTGAATCATGTTCTGGGTTGCTCGTGCTTGAGCTAGCTATGGAGTCTAAGTTTGAATTGATGTTGATGCCGGAAAGCTCTGAGTTATCAAAAGCAAAGTCACTTATTTCAGGTTGTTGACTTGAGTTTACTGAAGTTCCTGAAGTGTTATCTTCCATGATGGTTTTAATGTTAACTTCTGCATCGGTTAGGGCGCTATCATCAACTGAAGAAAAACCAATGTCATAGCTCGAGTTGGAACTTTTTTGATTTGAATTGTCAGTAGAAGTGTCGTTTTTCTCTGGGCTGTATTTTGGTGTAAAAAAACTTTCCTCGTCTCGTGTGGGAGGAGAGGATAAATGATTCAGGTAACCGTGAACTTTTTCAGAAACTTCTGAGGTTTCAAATGGTTTTAAAATAAAATCTTGGGCTCCAATCCTTTCCAAATCACTTTGGTTCAAAGGGTTTTGAGCGCTAGCCAGCATTATAATAGGCGTTTGGGCATATTGTGATAGACTTTTAAGTTCTTTACACAGTTCTAAGCCATTTTTATCTGGCATACTGACATCAAGAATAAAAAGATCAACATGCTGATGTTGGCTTTGCTCCCATGCTTCACTGGCTGAAGAAGTGTAAACAACATTGACATCACTGTGAGATAAACTGATATCAATTGACTTTTGAATAATTGTGCTATCATCTGCTACAAGAACAGTTTTCATCATTGGGTCTCCAGACTTTAAAGTACTACCTATAAAGTATGATTTTTAAAGGAAAAAATGTCAAGCGATAGCACAAATTAACAACAAATGATACATACGGGCATATGCGAATTATCGGAGGAGAATTTAGGGGCAGAAGGTTGAAAGGTCCAGGCGCAAAGAATACTTTTACTCGGCCCATGTTAGATAGAGTAAGAGAGTCTTTATTCAACATTTTAGGCCATAGGGTGGTGAATTTAAATGTAATTGATTTGTGTTCGGGCACAGGGTCTCTTGGCTTGGAGGCTTTGAGTAGGGGAGCCAATTCATGTGTGTTTGTTGAAAAGAGCAGTCAAAACATTAAAACTATTTCACATAATATTAAAACACTTGAAGTTGAAGAAAAAACCAAAATCATAAAAGGCGAACTGCCTAAAGTACTCAAGCTAGTAAGTTTACAATTTGACTTGGTTCTTTTTGATCCACCCTTTGCATTGGATCTTGCGCAAGAAACTGTTCCTAAGCTGATTGAGTTAAACTTGTTAAACTCTGGCGCTATTGTTGTGATTGAGCGAAGTAAATTAAGTAAAGACTTGGTTTTTTCACAACTAAGTCTTGAAAGTAAAAGAATAATAGGCGATAGTGTGCTTTGGATATTTAATTATGACAAAAACTAAACCAAATAGTGTTGTTTATCCTGGGTTTTTTGACCCCATTACCTTGGGGCATTTAAATATCATAGAAAGAGCCTCGCAAATTTATGAGCAAGTGATTGTTGCTATAGCAGCAGACTCTCCAAAAAAATCTTTGATTACTATTGAAGACCGTATGCGTCTTGTCCAAGATGCTTGTTCAAAATTTGATAATGTTGCGGTGGAGATGTTTAATGGTCTATTGATGCGCTATGTAAAATCAAAGCCAAGTCACGTTATTTTAAGAGGTATAAGGACAGTGTCTGACTTTGAGTATGAATTTCAAATGTCCCTGGCCAATAAAAAGTTAGAGAGCAGTATAGAAACAGTGTTTATGATGACAGATGCAAAATATTCTTTTTTAAGCTCTACATTAATTAAGGAAATTGCCCGTCTTAATGGAAACATCAGTGAAATGGTTCCTGAGCAGGTAGAAAAAAAAATGAAAGAAATATTTGGTTATGAACTCACTTGTTAAAAATTTAAAAGCATCCGCAACATTGGCACTTAACCAAAAAGCAAAAGATCTTATGGCTGAAGGTAAAGCTGTTATTAATTTGACTACGGGCGAGCCAGATTTTAAAACCTCAGATAGAATTCAAAAAGCTGCAATTGATGCAATAAAGTCTGGTAAACATTTTTATACTGCTTCAAGTGGCATTATAGAACTTAGAGAAGCTATTGCACAAACGAGCTCTGATTTTTATAAGCAAAGCTATGAAAAAGAAAACGTTGTCGTTACCAATGGTGGTAAACAGGCACTATTCAATACTTTATTTTCAATACTGGAACCTGATGATGAAGTGCTGATATTGAAGCCCTATTGGGTGTCTTATCCGGAAATGGTTAAGTTGTGTAGAGGGATTCCTGTATTTGTAGATAGTCAGTTTGAAAATGGCTTTATGTCTAAGATTGATGATTTGCGTCAATCCATCACTGCAAAAACTAAAGCATTGATTATCAATAGTCCCTGTAACCCGACCAGTCAGATAATGTCTCAAGAATGGATAGATGAGTGTTTGGGTGTTTTAAGCCAAAATGCACCGCAAGCCTTTGTCTTAACAGATGATATCTATGGAAAATTAATTTTAGAACAGCAAAACTATTACTCAGCAGCGATGAGTCATCAGTTTAATTCTGAGAAAATGGTGGTTATTAACGGGCTTTCTAAAACATATTCCATGACAGGTTGGAGAGTGGGCTGGGCATTGGCCAATCCCAAAATTATATCGGCAATGACAAAAATTCAATCACAAACAACAGCCAATATAAGTGCTATTTCGCAGTGGGCTGCTCTAGAGGCAGTGACAGGAAGTCAAAGTGATGTAAACGTTATGCGAGAAACATTTATTCAGAGAAGAGATGAATGTTTAAAAATCATAGATACAATTCCAAAGTGCAAAGTTATAAAACCTCAAGGAGGTTTTTACTTCTTTTTTGATGTTAGAGAAGCCATGAAAGCGATGAATGTGGAGTCAGACATTGAAATGAGTCAATTGCTGTTGGATAAACATTTACTTGCTTTGGTTCCAGGCAGTGCGTTTGGTAAGAACGGATTTTTAAGAATGAGCTTTGCAGCCAATATGAGTCACTTAACGGAAGGCTTAAAAAGACTAAAAAAAGCATTTAGCTAGTGCTCTTTTTGAGTAACCATTGGTAAGCTTGTTGGTACTGTTCAGGGTTAGAGATAAATTTTTCTTGAAAACTTTGTAGAAAGACAAGTGCTTCTTGTGAAGAGCTGTTGTTTAAAATACCTTGCGTTAAAAGCAAGTAGGTATTCAGACTAGGGTTCATATTTAAAATTTGATCAATGGTATTTTTGGGAAGCAGGTTGCATTGAACATAATAGTAAACCAATGTCTCAAGGCCAAAGTTTGGTTTAGGGAGAAATAGTGGTTTTTCTGTGTTTAAAATAAAAGGGGATTGAAAATTTTTTTCTGGATATGGACATGCTTGTTGGCTTAAAGGAAATTGATAAAAATCTTCTAAAATATTAATCGCACTTGATAGGTCTTTTTGTCGGAAAAATTGTTTACTCCATTGAACTAAAGTGTAGGTGCAAATCGTTTGCTCAATGGCACTGTAATCATGGTTTAATTTTTTTTGACAGTACTGGAGTAATTTTTGTTTTTCGTCATTGAAGTAGCTTGAACTTAAAAATAAGTCGTTATTATCTAGGGTGTCTTTTTCTTCAAAAATTTTACTTGTGTATTTACTTTTGAAGCGCTTGATGTATTTTTTTTGAAACCAATTGTTCTTTGCAAGCTCTGCAGGTAGAGTCCAATGATCAGGTTTTATATTTTCAACGTATTGAGCATACCAATAATTAAAAACCCAATGATCACTGGTGAGTATTGAAACTGAATTATAGGGCGTTTTTTTCAAAAACTGAGTAAGGATTTTCCCTGCTTGACTGCCATTGGTTTGAAGTGCACGGGTAAAATAGACACTATGATATGCAATTAAAGTCAATGCAAGGATAGACGTGTAGTGTTTCTTCCATGTAGGAAATAAATTTTGACTTTGTATAAGTAAATGCCACGAGAATATAATAATTGAAAAACAAAAAATAAGTATATAGCCATGGGTATCTGGATTTTCAAAAGTATAAGGTACGATAAACCAAGGAAGCATATTAACCAAAACAAAAAATAATAAAAGAAGTGTTTTTTTTGAATTTAATTGGCTAAAGTTGATAAAAACCAAAGAAGGTAAAACAAAAAGAATGTACGGCAAAATAATTTTTAATAATTCGCCAAAGTTGGCAAAGTTGTATTGAATGCTTTTTATAGAAAAAGATCGGGCATAAGTTTTAGCTAAAATAAAATATAAAAAATCTGAAAAACTTTCTATTGGCATCATGCTTACTTGTAAATTTGTTTGTGCTCTTATGGCTAAGTAAGCATTGCAAGAGAACCCAATAAAGAAAAATAGATTTAACCAGGCAGCTTTTTTAAGTTGTAAAAATGAGTTTTTCTCATAGGTCTTAATTAGAATATGCAAGCAGTATAGTGCAAGTAAAAGAGTTTGAAAAAAAGCCATGAGCGTATGAACACAAAAAGCCAAGCCACAGGTAAAAGCAGCGAGGTATAGGTAAGGAAAAAAATCTTTTTTCATGAATTGATAAATACAAAAAATATTCAGAAGTGCTAAAGCCAGAATCAAGGTGTAGAGCTCTATTCGGGTTATTTGAACGGCCAAAGAAGGAATGGTTAACAAACTTAGATAAATTAGACTTTTCTGAAGTTTTGAAAGGTTTGTGCTATCCGTAATGATTCTAAAAGCCAAGTAAACACTGCTTATACCTAACAGGCATGACAACAAAGCACTTCTAAAAGCAATGCTACCAAACATAAAAATATTACAAAATGCATGATTCAATAATATATAAAAGGGTTGTCCAGGAGGGTGTGTTAAACCAAGGGTAAATGAGCCAGCAATAAGCTCAGCTGAATCATACCATCCTGGATACAAACCAATAAACAAGAGACAATACAAAAAAGAAATGCCCAACAATACTCGAGTCATGATTGTGTTGCCTTATAGATGTTTTTTTGAATAAAAAGATTCACTAAATCCATCTCTATTTTTTGCTTAGCGGCTTCTTGCTTTAAAATATTTAGGGCGTCATTAACAGGAAGAGCCTTTTTATACGGTCTATCA
This sequence comes from bacterium, assembly GCA_022763185.1. Lineage (NCBI taxonomy): Bacteria > bacterium. The sequence continues at coordinate 200,157 of JALEGL010000014.1, forward strand.
AGCGAAACTAGTGCATCAAATATATCCGTTACAGTCATAATACGCGATTCAATAGGTATTTGGTTGCCTTTTAATCCTCTGGGATAACCCGATCCATCAATTTTTTCATGATGACCAAAAGCAATTTCTGGAACTTTTTCAAACGTTCGAGTCCACGGGATTCTTTGTAAAAACATAAATGAGTTGGTGACATGTTCTTGGATTTGTTCACGCTCTAATTTTGTCAAAGTTCCACTCTCTATTTTTAAACGTTGGAATTGGTCTTGGTTAATTACGTCACGTGTCGTATTGGCTTTTTGTTTAATTTGTTCTAAAAGTTTTTCAATCTTTTCCAGTTGTGCTTTTTCAATTTCTTTAGGTTGGTTTGCTTGGTTTAATAGTTGTTTTAACTCAATGATCTCATTTTTCATATGTAAAACATCAAGATCAAATTGAGCAAACAAAGTAATATCGGCTTTGCCATACTTTTGTAAGTGTTCAATTTTGAGTTGGGCGTAGTAAAGATTTAACTCATTGAGAATAAGGTCAAGTTCATTAAAAATTGCTGGGAGCTCATGCGGATAAAGTTTGTTTGCTTTAGATAAGATGTGTTCACGTACACCAATTTTTCCAAAGTCATGCAAAAGTGCAGCAAACTCAATTTGTCTAAATTGAGAGTGATCAAACTTGATATTTCTAAACTGACCATGATCTATGTCGTTAACTTCTTGACTTAAGTTTAGGGTTAGTTTTGCAACTCTTTCTGAGTGGCCAGATGTTGTAGGGTCTCTTGATTCAATGGCCGTCACAGAAGCTCGAATAAACCCTTCAAATAGATTTTTTATATCTTCGTTGCTTTTGGCGCTAACAATCGAAACAGCTGCTTGGTTGGCCAAACTTTTTAAAATAAACTCATCTCTTTGATTGAACGCGATAATATCTTTTTGAGGAGAGAGTTTATTGAAAAACTGCAAAACACCAATAAGCTTGTCTTCATGGTCTACAAGCGGGGCTGAAAGCAGAGATATACTTTGAGGACTTCCTTGATTATCATAACGTGGATGAAAATTAAAAGGTAAATCAGACTCAAGCGCGGTCACATTTTCAATATTTAATAAGCACTTATGGCTCGCAACATAACCAGCCAAGCTATGATTGTCTATGGGGAAAGTTAATTGAGCTTGTTTTTGTTGTAGAGAAAAGTAAACTAACTTTTTTGAAGAGATGGGACTAGAAGAATCAACATAAAAAAATGAAGCTTTTTGGCAGCGCAAAATATCTTTTCCTTTTTCTAAGATAATATGCAAAAGATCAGAAAGGTTTTTCTGAGTTCCTAGGGCAACACCAATGGTGAGTAGGTCATGGAAATCTTTTTCACTTAGTTGAGTCATTAAATTTTCTTCATTGTTGGCATTGATGATATAGGAGCACCTATAATTGTCAAACAATATGCGGCAAAATACTGTATAGAAAGATGAATATTTATGGATAAAGTTGTTGAAAACCTAGGTTCTTTTTATTTGGGTAAAAAATACGATACCCAGCAGCAAAAAATACTAAAAGACATTACATACTACGATGCAAAAGACTTGTGCACACATGCTGTGTGTTTAGGCATGACCGGGAGTGGAAAAACCGGTTTGTGTATAAGCATGCTGGAAGAAGCTATTATGGATCAGATTCCTGTGATTGCCATTGATCCAAAAGGTGATATTGCCAATTTAATGATGTTGAGTCCAAGTTTTAAAGACAAAGACTTCATCCAATGGGTAGACCCAAGTAAGGCTGCCGTTAAAGGTGTTTCTATTGAAAGTTTTGCCAAAAAAGAAGCTAAAAAATGGCAAGAAGGAACAACTGCTTGGCACCAGAAAACCAGCCGTTTACAAGCCTTAAAGTCTGCCTCTGACATCAACATTTATACTCCCGGCAGTGAAATGGGGCTTCAGATTTCAATGCTTAAGTCTTTGAATAAACCACAAACTCAATCAATCACTGAAATTAATCAGCATGCGGAACATTTGGTAGAAGGAATTTTGACATTGATGGGAGAGAAGGTGGAGCCTCAAAGCCCAAAATTTGTTTACTTAACAAGTACGCTTGTTCACTTATGGAATGAGCAAAATCAAGTGACATTACCAACGCTAATCAGAGAGATTCAGAATCCAAGTCAGAGTAAAATAGGCGTCATGGACATTGATCAGTTTATGAATGAAAAGCAACGCTTAAGTTTAGCTATGAAGTTAAATGCTTTGGTGGCCTCTCCTTCTTTTTCACTATGGAGTCAGGGTGAAAGCTTGGATATTCAAAAGTTATTATGGAATGAAAAAGCCAAACCAAAAGTTAATATTTTTTCAATTGCGCACCTAAGTGATGAAGAGCGCATGTTTTTTGTTAGCAATTTGTTAGAGGAAATTATTTTTTGGATGCGTAAGCAATCGGGTACATCAAGTTTAAGAGCGCTACTTTATATGGATGAAATTTTTGGCTTTTTGCCACCTGTTGAGAATCCACCATCTAAAAAAGCTTTTTTAACTCTGTTAAAGCAGGCTAGAGCCTATGGCTTAGGCTTGGTTTTAGCGTCACAAAATCCAGCTGATTTAGATTATAAAGCTTTGTCTAATATAGGCACATGGTTTTTGGGGCGTTTGCAGACCAAGCAAGATCAAAATAAGGTTCTTGAGGGCTTGCAAACACTATCTCAAACTTCTAATGCTATGACCCAAGAAGACTATCAGTCTATTCTAGGCAAGTTACCCAGTCGGGTATTTATTATGAAAAATATTCATGAACAAGAAAGTTGTATTTTTCATAGCCGTTGGGCTATGTCTTATTTAAAAGGGCCTGTCACTTTAGAAGAAGTTAGTGCCTTAATGCATACAAAAAAGAAAAAGCAACAGACCAAGTCTATTAAAAATACTTTAGATGTCGCAGTGTCAAAAAACAATGTGGTTTCTGAACAACCATATCTAAAAGGTTTAAAACAGTATTATGCTGTCAGTGATCAAGTTTTGGTAGATGAAACAATTCAATATATCCCAGCAGTTTTAGCCAAAGCTGAGGCCATGTACCAAAATAATACGTATCAAGTTGCAGCAGAAAAAACATTCAATTTGCTTTGGTCGGATGGAAATTCTGATATTCAGATATTAAACGAAGATGCTTTAAATATAGAATCTGAGCCGGAAGTTGAACATTATTCTTTTTTAGAAATCCCAAAAAATATAAGCAATGAAAAAAAACGTAAAACACTTTTGAACAAATTTAAGCAGACGGTTTATAAATCTGCGCCAATGCTTGTTTATAAAGATACGCAAACAAAGCTGATTTCTAAACAAGATGAAACAGAAGTTGCTTTTTTAGCAAGGCTTGAACATGTTTACAAAGAGAAACGGGATCAAGCCTTAGATGATATCAAAGAGAAGTATTTAAAAAAAATACAATCATTAGAAGCTAAAAAAGTAAAAGCAATACAAAAAATAGATAAAGAGCATGCTCAGTATGATCAGAGTAAACTGTCAACAGCAATTTCTCTAGGGACAACTGTCATTGGTGCTTTACTTGGAAGAAAAGTTACGCGGGGAAGTGTGGGTAAGCTAGGAACAACATTAAGAAGAGCTTCTAGAATGCAAAAGGAAAAAGGTGATGTTGTCTTGGCCAAAGAAGATGTAAAAAAATATGATGAAGACTTAAAGCAACTTAATGCAGATATGAAAAAAGATCTAGAACAGCTTAAGCAAGAATATCAAAATATAGAATATGATTTAAAACAAATTATAGTGCGTGCCAACAAAAGTAATATTGCGGTTGATGAGGTTGAATTGTTATGGCTCCCCAGTTTAAAAGGAAAATTGCTGGTAGATCTTACACAAGCTTAAGAATTATACATTTAAATTAAGCGCTTAAGATTTCTTAGGGACATGAGTTCTATAAATATAGTCCCATAGTGGAGAAGATACACCGTACAACTTATCTTTGTATTTGTAGTGATGAAGATTATGGTTTTTCCATAAAACTTTTAAAAAGTTTCTTGGGGTTGGAAAGATATGAACTGAGTAATGCACAGCCAAGTATGTGGCATAGCCAAAAAGAAAACCTGCTGCCAAAGGGTGGGCTTGTTTGGGTGCCATAAACTCAAATATTGAGACAATCAAGTAGGCAATTATAATGCTTAGCCATGGCGGTAATGCCAGGCGCATTTTATCTTTAGGATAGTCGTGATGAATGCCATGAACGATATAAGCAATTTTTTTTGTCCATTCAAAGTTGCCAACAGCATGATAAACAAAACGATGAACATTATATTCAACAAAAGTAAATATAAATAAACCTAAACCAAACATTCCAAGTTTGTTTAAACCAGACAAGACTCTAGAAGCATCTGAAAAGAACAATAGAAAAATACTGGAGCCGTAAAATATAGCCAGGGGTATGGCTATGTGGGTTCGGGTTAAAAAGTTCAAAAAAGGATTTTTGAATATATCGGGTGAAACATTGTTGTTGCTTTTAAAATTTACATCTTTCTGAATCATGATCAAATTTATGTAACATAAAACCTTTGATCAATTCAATGTCTTGCGGGTTAAGAAGTAATAAGTAATAAGTTTTATAGGCTTAGCAGCTCTATCCAGTCTTGTTCTTTAAAGCCAACCAAGCCTTTGCCATCTTCTTTTAAGAGGAAAGGGCGTTTAATCAAGAGCCCATTTTGCGTCAGTTCATTGATAATGTCATTTTTGCTAAAACCAGCAATTTTTTCTTTGTAGTTGTTTTGTCGATAGACTTGGCCAGAAGTGTTGAAAAGTTTTTTCTCTGCTTCTGGATAATTGAGCATCATGGCTTTCAGCTCTTTTTTAGTGGGCGCCTTTTCTCTTAAATCAATAAGCGTATAATCTATTTTGTGCTGATCAAGAAACTTAAGCGCTTTTTTACAGCTTGTACAGTTAGGGTGCCAATATAGTTTTAAGTTTTGCATATACATTACTCCACATTCAGGCTAGGGTTAATTTTTGTTAGCATCGGCATAAGCGAAGACTTGTTTTAAAGCCTCGGTTGTTCTTAGTGTTGGGTTTTCTCTGATTTTTTTTTCTTCTTGAGCAAGTGATAAAAATAAACCATCAATGGCTTTTTCGGTCACATATGCAGTTAGATTGGTTTGCACAGGTTCAACAGTGGGGATTTTGTTATAGCTACTCATAACTGTTTTCCAATATTGGTTAGCGTTTACAGCATCCAGTTTGTTTTTAATAATTGGTGAAAAACTATGTTTAAGCTGTGACAGTGTTTTTTCTTTAAAATAGCGGGTTGCTGCATTTTCAGAGCCAAGGACAATAGTGCGCACATCTTTAAAAGTCATTTGTCTGATCGCATTTAAAAAGATTGGTTTTGCTTGGTTTGCTGCGGCTTCGGCAGCTTGATTAAGAGACAGTATCGTTTTATCAACCAAGGTGTTCATGCCTAATGATCGTAAAGTATTTTCAACTTTACGGGCTTCGTTTGGAAAAGTTATTTTAAACAGTTCATCCTTGTAATAACCATTCTTCTTAGACAGTTTTTCAGAGCTGTTAGCGGTTGCAATAGATAAGGCTTGTTGTAAAGCTGTTGACATCTGCTCTTCACTCAGTGGAGCGCCTGTGACAGATGCCCCTGCTTGTTTTAGGAATTCAGAGGTCTCTGCACAGTTTAGTAGGGTTATAGAGCATAACAGTAAAAGTGTGTTTCTAAACATGTGCTAAACATTAGTCTAGAAAGTTTAAAAACACAACTTCAACCCTTAATAAGAGAAATTTATGGTGTGAAGTAGGTGGGTGCTCCTGGACCTACGGGTAAACCAAAGACAAAAACCCAAACATAAAATAATATACTCCAGGCTAACATAAACAATATAGAGTAAGGGAGCATGGTGCTGATAATGGTTCCCACACCGGTTCTTTTATCGAAGCGATACGCAAACGCTAAGATGAGACCAAAATATGACATCATTGGGGTGATAATGTTGGTGCTGGAATCACCAATTCTGTAAGCAGCTTGTATGACTTCTGGACTAAAGCCTAAAAGCATTAGCATGGGAACAAAGATGGGCGCTGTAGCTGCCCATTGAGCAGAAGCACTTCCTAAACTTAAGTTAACCAGAGCACACACAATGATGAATGGGAAAAAGATAAGTCCACCTTGTAACCCCAGTTCCTGCATCCATTGAGCGCCCTTGACTGCAAAAATTAAGCCCAAGTTGGTCCATTTAAAACAATTGATGAATTGAGCAGCAGCAAAAACAATAACAATATAAAGCCCCATAGTACTCATAGATTTTGCCATAGAGTTAATGACATCTTTATCTGATTTAAAGGCGCCAGTGATTTTTCCATACACAACCCCAGGGATTAAAAAGAAAACAAAGATACTGCTCACAATACCTCTCAAAAAAGGCGATCTTAAAATAGCTCCTGTTTCAGGGTCACGTAAAATAGCATTTTCTGGAATAACACAAAGTAGTAAAATAACAGAAAGCAGCAAGGTTGATATAAATGCCCATTTCATACCTTTGATTTCTAAAGGTGTTGTCTTTTTTAAAAGTTCCTCTTCGTTTTGATCATTTTCATCGGCATATTTTTCATCATAGTTTCCGAGTTTGGGTTCAACAATTTTTTCAGTGACCCAAGTACCAATGGCTGCAATAATAAAAGTGCTGGCCATCATGAAATACCAATTAACAGCGGCGTGGACAGTATATTCAGGAGCGATAAGCCTGGCCGCTTCTTGAGTGATGCCGGCCAAGAGAGGGTCTAGTGTTCCTATCAATAAGTTGGCACTATAACCGCCAGAAACCCCTGCAAAAGTCGCCGCCATACCTGCCAGGGGGTGTCTACCAATAGACTTAAAAATATAACCACCCAGAGGAATTAAAACCACATAACCAAGTTCTGAAGCCGTGTTAGAAAGAATACCTGCAAAAACTAAATTAAATGTAACCAAGCTTCTGGGTGCTTTTAAAATAAAACTTCTTACAGCGGTTCTGATTAACCCTGAGCCTTCTGCTACACCCACACCCAACAGGGCAACCAATACAGTTCCCAAGGGGGCAAAGTTGGTAAAGTTTTTAACCAAGTTTTGGTAGAGCCAGCGGATACCTTCAGCACTGAGTAAACTTACGGCTTTAATGACGCCATCGGCACTTCGACCTTTTGCGCCAACAGGCCTTGGGTCAATAACTTCTAAACCCATCCACTCGGCTAAACCACTTAATAAAATGATAGCCAAAGTAAAGTATGCAAACAGGGTAACGGGGTGAGGTAAGAGATTACCTGCCCATTCAACAAAATTAAGAAAACGTGAAAAAAAATTGGGTTTGGATTGAGTTTTTGCCGACATATCATCTCCTTGTTTAATGCCTAATTAAGTGAGCTTCATAACATATTCAGGTTTAATTTTTCTCTCTATATACAGCATAAAGAAAAAAATTAAATGATTATCTTGTATTAGAGCCATAAGTTATGAGATGCTATTGGCATGTCTGATGTTTTAGTGATCAACCAACCCTTTGTTAAAGATTTTTGTAGAACGCAGCGCTGGGCAGCAAAAACCAGAGGTAGAGTGCTTAGAGCACCCGATTGGCTAGCTTATGCTACGGCTGTTTTAGAAAAAGAAAACGTAGATGTTAAGCTGTATGATTTTCCTGCCAGAGAATGGGGAAGAAAAGAATTTAGAGAGTTGATTGCAGAGCAACAGCCTCAATATGTGGTTTTAGATTCAACCACACCATCTATTGAATCAGATATTGGCTGTGCCAAAGAAGTGAAGGAAATGGCACCGCATGCAAAAGTTATTATGGTGGGACCTCATGCTTCTTCTTGCTCAGACGAGACACTTAAAAACGCCAATGGCGCTGTGGACGCTATTGCTGTGGGTGAGTACGATTATACGGTTAGAGATTTAGTGACCCGAGACCCACATTGGAAAGAGGTGCAGGGAGCCGTTCTGTGGAATGGTGGAGATATCGTCAAAAATGAAGATAGACCTCTGATAGAACCCATTGATGAGTTACCTTATCCAGCCTGGCATCAGTTGGATTTATTAAAGTATTTTGATGGTACAAAACTTCACCCTTATGTTGATATTTTTTCTGGCAGAGGCTGCCCCCATAAATGTACATTTTGTTTGTGGCCGCAAGTAATGCATGGCCACAAGTTACGTTTGCGTGATCCAAAATGTGTTGTTGATGAAATGGAATGGGTCATCTCTATCTGTCCTGAGGTTGTACAAGGAGGAGAATTTTTCTTTGAAGATGATACCTTTACTTTGCATAAACCCACGGCTTTAGGCATTTGTGAAGAGATCTTATCTCGGGGTTTAAAAGTTACGTTCTCTGTTAATGCAAGAGTAGATACGGCCGATTTACACATGATGGAAATGTTAAAAAAAGCAGGGTGTAGAGAGTTATTGGTTGGTTTTGAGTCGGGCAATCAACAAGTATTGGATAACATTAAAAAACGTGCAACTGTAGAGCAAGCAAAAGTATTTATGGATCGGACCAAGCAAGCTGGCTTAGATGTGCATGGAACCTTTGTTATGGGTTTACCGGGTGAGACCAAGGACAGCATGAAAGAAACCGTTGAATTTGCCAATGGTTTAGGCCTGCATACATTACAGTTTTCTGCTGCAATGCCGTTTCCAGGCACTAAGTATTTTGAATATGCTGAAGAAAAAGGCTATCTCAATACCAAGGATTGGTCTAAATGGCTTGATCCAGAAGGTGAACAAACCGGAGTGGTGAGCTATCCAGGTTTAAGCAAAGATGAAGTTGAAGCAGGCGTTAATGAGGGCCTAAAACGGTTTTATTTTCGACCCAGCTACATTTTGAAGTTTGCGCTTAAAAACATGCACTTTAAAGATTTTTTACGCAAGGTTAGAGGGTTTAAGCATTTTGCTGGTTATTTGATTGAAAATAATCGCTGGGTAAAAAAGCTGTTTAAAAAGTCATCAAATAAAACAGTGTAGGGTGTATATCGGTCAGGCCTCGGCAGAAAATATTTAAATATGAGGCAAACTTTATATAGACCCAATGATGGATGATGCCAAAGAATGATAAAATCTTAAGCGTTGTTGTTGTTGCATACAATGAAGAAGAGCATATCGCTCAATGCATCGACTCTATACTTCAACAAATCACGTCTTATGCTTACCATGTCATTGTTGTAGATGATGGATCAACGGACCAAACTGCTGATATCTTGAATAGTTATCAAGACTTAATTCAAATTATTCACACCAAAAACCAAGGTCCTAGCCATGCCCGCAATCTTGCAATACAATCTACACAAAGTCCGTGGCTTGCTTTTTTTGATGCGGATGCTGTTCTAGACGAGCATTGTATTGAAACTTTGTTGGTTCAAGCTCTAACACTTACAAAAGACAATACACGTTCTTTTTCTGTAGGAGGAAAACAAAGTGTTAGCCCTAAGGCACAAAACTGTGAAAAAAATACAGCTCAGTTTTTACAAAGCTTAAGCTTTGCATCAGACTATTTGCATGAGGCAGAAGACCTTCAAAGAGTAAATCATGTCCCAAGTTGTAACGTTATTTATTCGACCAAGAGTCTCCAAGCGGTCAGAGGTTTTGATGAAAGACTGTGGCCCTGTGAAGATCTTGACTTGGATATTCGATTAACAAAAGTGTTGGATCATCAGGTTTTTTATTGTCCAAAAGCCAATATTTTTCATAGGCGTCCCAAGACCTACTGGAGTTTATTAAGAATGTTTTATCGGTATGGTTTTGGCCATGGTTTATTGGTCAAAAAGCATGGGTTATGTCAAAAGATACATGCGTTACCTATATTAAGCTTAATCTTGATTATGTTATTGGGGATTTGCATGTTTCAGTCTTTTTGCAGCAGTTTGCTTATCGTTTTAGGAATTTGTTTATTTAATTTTATATTTTGGCTTTTAATAAGAAAACAGTTAAAAGAAGCCGTGTTGTTTTCATGTTTGTTAATGATGTGTATACCCGTTTGGAACTTTGGTTTTGCAAGCGCAATGTTTGCCAACAAAACTCGTTTTGCCCATGATTAATTTATCACTCATAATCCCAGCTTATAATGAAGGCTCACATATTTTTGAAGTTTTAGATCAGGCAGCACACAGAATTTCAAGCTATCAGCAGAAGAATCCACAATTTAAAGGTGAGCTTATTGTGGTTAACGATGGTTCTTTTGACCAGACTCAGGAAGAGATTGATAAATTTAGCAAAGTTCATTTGGATAAATATAAGCAGCTTAGCTTTCACTGCGTCAGTTACAAAAAAAATCAAGGTTATGGAGCGGCACTCAAGCACGGTTTTGCTGCAGCAAAAGGTGAATATTTATCTTTTATGGATGGAGATAGAACTATTGATGCGCAAACGGTTTTGGGATTGTATGAACAGCTGAAGTCTAATCCCGATAAACACATGGCTACAGGGCAGCGTTTTTCAAGCAAATCCAGTAAAATGCCCAAAGTGAGAAAATTGGGTAATGTTATATTTGCTCAGTTATTGAGCTTTTTGTCCGGTAAAAGAATCACAGATACGGCTAGCGGGGTTAGGGTTTTTGACCGTGAAGCTTTAAATAAAATGTTACCTCTGCCAAATGGACTCCATTTCACTCCAGCGATGTCGAGTAAAGCCGTACATGAAGATATAGAAGTTTTAGAGGTGCCGATCGATTATTATGATCGAGAGGGAAAATCAAAGTTAAGTGTCGTCAAAGATGGATGGCGTTTTTTTCATGTTATTGTCAGTATTGTGATGATGTACAACCCTTTTAAAATATTGTTTTTAGTGGGTATGGGCTTAATCATTATTGGACTAGTTTTTATGATGCCTTTAATCCGGTCTTTTTATCAACATGAAGCCATTTTGTTCAGTGATTATATTTACCGGTCTTTGGGGGCTTTTTCATTAATAGTCATGGGAACACAAGCGATTCTCTTGGGTGTTCTAGCGCGATTTATTGTTTCTACATTTTTCAAACGCTATGAAAAAGATTGGCTGATACAAAAACTTAATCAGTATCTGCGTGTTTATGAAAATATGATTGCCTATGGTTCAGTCATTTTATTAATAGGGGCTAGCATTTTAACGGCATTTTTTATTCGCTATCTAGCAATAGGGGGGTTACATACGCACTGGGTTGTTATCTTGTTATCTTCTGGTTTTATGATAGTGGGGGGACAAATGATCACCAGTGGGATCTTAATGAATGTTTTAAAAGATATTAAACAGGCACTGAAAGAGGGAGATGCATTTTGAATCAAGCACCATTGTATCAGGGTAAAGCAAAACAAATATGGTCACACAGTGAAGGGCTCTACACGATGCGTTTTACCGATTGCGCAACTGCATTCAATGCCAAGAAAAAAGCAGATATCGCAGGTAAAGGTATTTTAAACCGGGATATTTGCTATACAATCTATCAATATCTTGAGGAGCAAGGAATTGCTACGCATTTGGTAGAAGTTTCAGGCGAAAGTGATTTGATTGTTAAACAATTAAAGATGATCCCTGTAGAAGTCATTGTGAGAAATATTTCTGCGGGAAGTTTATGTAAACGTCTGGGGATTAAGCCTGATCAAGAAATAAAGCCGCCCATTATGGAATTAAATTTAAAAAGTGATCCCTTAGATGATCCCTTAATCAATGAAGATCATATTACTTGGATGAAATTAGCCAGTCCAGAGCAAATTCAAGAAATGAAAGCCATCAGCAGTAAAATCAATGAAGCCTTGCAAGCAATGTTTTTAAAGTGTGATATTCTGCTAGCAGATTTTAAGGTAGAGTTTGGTGTTGATGCTAACGGTAAGATCGTGTTGGGTGATGAAATAACCCCTGATGGATGTCGTTTGTGGGACAAAAATAGTAAAAAAATTCTTGATAAAGATGTTTTTAGACGTGATTTAGGCAGTTTAACAGAAGCATATGAAGAGGTTTATAGGAGGCTAAGCAGCATATGAGTTATAAAACCAAAGTTAAAATAATGTTAAAACCCGAAGTGCTTGATCCACAAGGACAGGCCATTAAAAAAAGCTTGTTAAGATCAGGATATGAGCAAATTAATGATGTTAGAGTTGGGAAAAGTATAGAGCTTGTTTTTGATGAAAAGCCCAGCGATGAAGAGTTAAAAAAACTAAGTGAAACAATCTTAAGCAACCCAGTCATAGAGGTTTGCAGCTATGAGTCTTAAGCAAGAAGCTTTTAATCAAGGTCTTAATGAGGAAGAATACAATAAAATTCTTTCTATTTTAGAAAGAGAGCCAAACTCTGTTGAATTGAGTATATTTGCTGTAATGTGGAGTGAACACTGCAGTTACAAAAGCTCTAGAGTTCACCTAAAAAAATTACCCACTAAAAGTGATCGAGTTGTACAAGGCCCAGGTGAAAATGCAGGTGTCATTGATATTGATGATGGGGACTATTTAGCTTTTAAAATTGAAAGTCATAATCATCCTTCATACATAGAACCGTTTCAAGGAGCAGCCACAGGTGTTGGGGGGATTTTAAGAGATATTTTTGCCATGGGAGCAAGGCCTGTTGCGGTTTTAGATTCATTGCATTTTGGTGAGTTATCACACCCCAAAACACCGATGTTAATGAAAGGCGTTGTTGGGGGTATCTCCCATTATGGTAATTGCATGGGGATTCCAAATTTAGGTGGCGAGACTCGTTTTGCTAAATGTTACAATGGTAATATTTTAGTGAATGCCATGGCCATGGGATTGGTCTCTGAAGAAACCATACAAAAAGGTATTGCTCAAGGAGCCGGAAGAGTTGTAATTTATTTAGGTGCTCCAACAGGCTCAGATGGTGTGCATGGAGCAACCATGGCATCTGAAGAGTTTAACGAAGACTCCGAAGCAAAATTACCTACAGTACAAGTGGGAGATCCTTTCTACCAAAAAATACTCATGGAAGCCTGTATGGAAATGGTAGAACAAAAGCTTTTGTTTGGGATTCAGGATATGGGAGCTGCAGGTATCACTTGTTCTACGTTTGAAATGAGTGCTAAAGGCAACAGTGGAATGGATATCGATTTGGATAAAATTCCACGCAGACAAGCCAATATGACACCATTTGAGTTGTTTTTATCGGAGTCTCAGGAAAGAATGTTACTCGTGGTAGATCCAGAAAAAGTAGAGCAAGTCTTGGCTATAGCCAAAAAGTGGAACATTGATTGTGCTGAAGTCGGTGTGGTCAAAGATGAACCTCATGTAACAGCCTATTTTAAAGGAGAAAAGGTCGTAGATTTGCCAGTGATGCCGATTACTGAAGAGGCTCCATTGTATCATCGTCCTTATACTCAACCAGAATTAGGGCAAGGCACTTTGACCCAAGAGCAGGTGTTTAAGCTTTTGGGAGAAAATATTGAAGCAGCCCTGAGTAAAGTCTTATCGTGCAATACAGCAGGTTTAAAAAACAATATTTTCGACCAATACGATTCCACCGTGCGATCTGATACTGTTATGGGGCCAGGTTATGAAGCAGGCGTATTAAGAATAAAAGGAAAAGATAAAAAAATCGCAGTTACGGTTGATAGTAAGGCAGCCTTATGTCAAAGCAACCCAAAGCTGGGTATCATGCATACAGTGGCTGAATCAGTATTGAATTTGGCATGTGTTGGCGCAAAGGCTATTGGCATAACCAATTGTCTTAATTTTGGTAACCCAGAGGAAGAAAAGATCATGGGACAGTTTGTGCAAACCATAGAAGGTTTGAGTGAAGCAGCCCAATTTTTTGAAACACCCGTTACGGGTGGAAACGTTAGTTTTTACAATCAAACCCAAGAAGTTAATATTTACCCTACACCAAGCATTGGCATGATAGGCCTTATTGAACATCAGGAAGTTTCGGTTACCAATTGTTTTAGCCATGAAGGAGATGTTATTTATTTACTTGACCATGATGATGAATTGCATACTTATTACAACAGTATGCTGACAGAAGACGTCTTGCAACAGCCTAACTTAGAATGTCCCCCCATTAACTTAGAAGCAGTTAAAAATCTTCAACAAGCCTTAATTGATTTAAATAGCCAAAATCTTCTGCATACTGCCAAAGATTTGTCTGATGGTGGATTGTGGTTAGCTCTTGTTGAGGCTTGTGTACACAAGTTTAATCCAATAGGGGCCCATATTGAAATTAACAGTGAGAGTGAAGCCCATCTATTGCAAGCTCTGCTCTTAGAAAAGCCTGGAAGAGCTCTTGTTGCATTTAAGCCTGAACATCAAGTAAAAGTTGATGCCTGTTTGGTTAAAAATAAAATTCAATTTTCTCAACTTGGAATAACAGGTGGCAATGTTATTGAATTAAATCAAGGACAATACAGGCAAACTATTGCTGAGGTGAAACAACAAATGTCAAGGCATTGGCTGTAGGGGTACAAAAATATGTGTGGAATTTTTGGCGTTCATAATCATGATGAAGCATCCAATATGGTTTATTTGGGGCTTTATGCTCTTCAACATCGAGGGCAAGAGGGTGCAGGTATTATATCTACAGATGGACAAGAACTCTATAGAATTAGAAAGCAAAAGCTTGTAGCGGATGCTTTTAATGAACACTCATTTGAATTTTTAAAAGGTGATAGTGCAATTGGACATGTAAGGTACTCAACCACAGGCGGTAATATTCAAAGAAACCTTCAACCTTTTGTAGCCAGTCTTGAAGAGGGAGAAGTTTCTGTTGCTCACAATGGTAACTTAACTAACTTTGATCAGATCAAAGCCTCTCTTGCCAAAGAAGGGGCAATTTTTCACTCTACCATGGATACTGAAGCCATATTGCATTTGATAGCTCGTCAAGATAAGTCTTTAGCTTTAGAAGATAAAATTGCTGAATCTTTAAAATTACTCAAAGGTGCTTTTTCACTTTTATTTTTGAGTAAACATCAGTTGATTGCAGCTAGAGATCCTTGGGGCTTAAGACCTTTGTGTATGGGAAAAACCAAAGACGGTAAGTGGTTGTTTTCTTCTGAGACCTGTGCTTTTGATTTATTGGAGGCCGAGTATATACGTGATGTTAAACCTGGAGAGCTTGTTGTTGTTGACAACAATAGTAAGGATAAGGAGCCACGTTCAATTCAGTACAGTAAAGCGACACCAGCAAAATGTATTTTTGAACATGTTTACTTTTCAAGACCGGACTCTAAAGTATTTAGCAAGGATGTCTACAGCTCACGTAAAAACTTGGGAAGGATTTTAGCGCAAGAAACCAAAGATTTAAAGGCTGATTTGGTCATGGCGGTACCGGATTCAGGCGTTTTGGCGGCTATGGGCTATGCTGAAGAAAGTAAATTGCCTTTTGAAATGGGGATGATCAGAAATCATTATGTTGGGAGAACGTTTATTGAACCCAAGCAGTCTATTCGTGGTTTTGGTGTAAAAGTAAAACTCAATCCAGTCAAAGATATATTGGCAGGTAAACGCATTGTTGTGATTGATGATTCCATTGTGAGAGGAACCACAAGTAAAAAAATTATTAAAATGCTAAAAGCCGCTGGTGCTAGCCATGTTTCTCTGCTTATCAGCTCTCCGCCATTTGTCAGTCCTTGTTATTACGGTATTGATACGCCAAAAAAAGAAGATTTAATTGCTTCTCAGATGAATGTTAAAGAACTTAAAGATTATATTGACGCGGATACACTTCACTTTTTAAGCATAGAAGGTATGTATAAAGCCATGGAGGCAACAAAAGATGAGTTCTGTGACGCATGCTTCACAGAAAATTATCCAGTCTAAGATATCTTTATTATGATAGAGATATTTTAAGACCAATTAAAGAGTAATAAATTTATCTACTATTTAAATTTGTTCAATTATTGTTGCTCAGGGGTTTTATTGGCGTTTTTTTCCTGTTCTATAACTTTATTGATATCAACCTCATCATCATTAAGAACTTCTTCATCATTGAGATCTTCAACTTCAGGAAAACCATATTTAGCGTTTTGACTTGAAGGAATCTCGGTGATTTGCTCAGACTTTTCAGGTTGTTCTACAGCTAGAGGTTTTTGAAAACCTTTTAAAAAGGGTAATGTAAGGCTTCTGTTGTAGTGAGCAAAAAGTAACGCGCACACGGCCAAAAAGATTGAAGCCAGCCATACAATGGATTTATCAACAGACGTTTCAGGTGGGTCTTCAGGATAGTCAGCTAATGAGTCCTGCGTTATGACAGTTTCTGGGTCATAAAAATTACCCGTCACTTCTTCAAGACCAAAATTTAATGCAGACTGTTCAGCGGTGTTAGGAGAGTCAGGCAATTTATGAATTTCTTGCTCAATCATGGAATCTTTGTGCCATAATTCTTCTACCAAATTGTTCGATTCAGCATCTGCGGTGGCTAAGGGTTCTAAAGCATCTTCTGAGTTAGGGATATGGTGCTGAATTAATGAATTCGTGGGGTCATCTGAATCAGGCTCATTTGACGAGTCTTCAATTTTTTTATGTTCAGCTGAATCATTTGAAACCGGATAAACAGCTTGTTCATCTTTTATAGCAGGGTAGCTTAAAGCTTCAATGGCTTCACTGAGTATTTTTTCTGTTGTTTTCTCTCCAGGAATAGGGGGAGGAGAAGAACCTTGATATTCACCATCACGACTAGCAATTTTTTCAATAATGGGAGGTTTGATGTCATCTCGAGAAGGTTTGAGATAAAAAAACGCATAGCATTTTGGACATGTTATTTTGGCTCCAGCCTGGCCAAGGTCTTCATGAGAAATACCATACATACTTCCACAGCGACCACATTCAAATGTTAAGGGTTTAGAAATAGACACGCATTAACCTCAAAAATATTAACCTGCTTACTTTATAGACATTGATAAAATACTGCCTGTTTTAAGCTGCATGGGTAAAACAAAACTTAAGATACAAAATATAAATTTGCACCTCTCCAATAGTATAAACTTAAATAGATAAAGATCAAAGATATAATTTTTACATTTTAAAATACGGAGAGTGTTTAAATGTTAAGGCATTCTTGAAAAATTAGGCTTTTGCTGGGATTTTGTGAACCGTTGGTTGCCTTTAATGAGGTCAATGGCTTTATTACGTTCGTATTGTAATGAGTTACGAAAAGCTTGTTCAAAAACATCATCTTGATTGATCATCGGTAGCATAGTATTTGTTTTTTGATCAATTGAGTTTCTGAGTAAAAATGATAATTGCCCATTTTCTTGCGCATTTTTTATCATTAAGGCTTCTTTGGGTAGCACCATTAGACTTATTGTTGTGTAGTTCTGGTTAGAGCTACTGTTATTCGTATAATTTCCAAGGCCTAAAACAGTAACATTTTGCAAGAGTGTGTAGGTTGAGGGAGTTTGGTTTTTTGGTAGTATAGCTGTATGAATAAGATCAATATGGTCACCTTTTTGAATGCGAAACCCCATTGAATCAATTGAACTAATAGCTAAGGCAATGAGACGATGGCCGGGTTCAATTTGATCAGAAGGTAGTTGATGGAGGGAATCAAGGTTTAAAAATGACCATAATATCAGCTCATTTTTTGCTAAGCTTTTATTGAGCCTTGTACCAATAATTTGATTTAAATCTGTAGCAGTAAGGGTACCTGAAGGTAAGTATTTTAATGATAGTTCAGTAATATCAATATCATCCTCATCAATGATATCTCCTTTAAAGAGAGATTTATTTACAATTAATACTTCTGCAGTTTGCATGGATAACTGAAGCTTGGTCTTATAGTGATTGATCTTTTTTATAACCAAAGATGTTGTTAAGCTTGCCAAAATAATAGGAATATACCAACTCTTTAAAAAAATAGAGAATGTTGGAGTTAAGATGTTTTTCATAGGTTTTTTAAAAAAATTCATGTGAACACCCTATACTTGGCAAGTGTTTAATTATTGGTATGGAAAAAGGTAATTTGACGCCCATCATGGTTTGTTGCAGGAGATCAATACCCAGTAAGGGTAGTGCTGTTTCTGTAAAACCCACATGGCACATGCCTTGTGTCCATAAACTGTGTTTTAAAAGTAAACGTTGGCTGCTTTTTCTCCGCTCATGGTCAGGGAATAGTATAGAATCTTGAAGGTCAATATGTGCTTTACTTTTTGAATTAATATATTCATGGAGCTTAACTAAAAAATCATAATTTTTTTTATTAGAAGATAGACTCAAATGGTAAGGACGATTTTTTTGTTGAAATAATTTAAAAGGCAAAGGTGTATTATCAAACCAATTCTTATTTAGAAGCGTGGTTTTACGGTTTTTAAGTTGTAAATGCCAAGGCCCTTGATGATCAAGGTGGTGTTTATAGCTGGTGAATGATTTTTTATTCCATTGAGATAGACCTGCTTGCCATAAGTGCTGATTGAGTTTTTGCTGTTCATTTAAGTAGGCGTAGCATAGTGCGAAGCCCCAAAGCAAAATAAACAAAATAGGTAAAATTAATATTAAATCAATATTGCCTTTAATATTGTCTTTAGTATTTCTCATGGTTTTTCTTTTGAATGTATGGCGCATAAATGAATATCAAACTCAGACTTAAATATATTGTCTCCTTCCATGCAGGCTATTGCGCTGGATTTTAGTAATGTGTCCCGGTTTAATGATTGAGAAAGACTTTTTAAGGATTGATCAGTAAGATATTTATGCAATTGTTTAGCCTCAACTTTAATGTTTAAGCCTTTTTTAAAGTAATCATGATCTAAAATATAAAATGGAGGAACATTGATTTTAGTATTGAGTTTGTCACCCAAGTAATGAATAAACTTTTTAAAAGTTTCACATGATTTTATTTTTGCATAATTAAAATTTAAATATTGTTGGCTTGAGCTTGAATAAATTTTTTCAGGAATAATGTCTATGCTACGTATGGATGGATAATGCTTAACTGTATGAGCACCGTTTTTTAAATTTTTATAAACAACATTTAAACTTATGGATTGCTTTGATCTGTATGCTAGCAATTTTGAATTTAAAATATGCAAGCGATGTTCTTTTTTTGTATGACAACGTTTAAAATTGTTGTTCTGATACAGGGGGTTGTTTTTTTCTAATGTTCTTTTATTGTCTCTTATTATAGGGAGTTTATACATATATTTTTTTGGGCTTAATGTATAAAGAGTCTTTTTTTTAAGGGTACTGCTAGCATTGCGTAAAGTTAAATCTTGATAGGGTGCTTGCTCTGCCCAAGCTTTAATATGATCCTGTTGTTTAGCGTAATAAGCCATCAGTTGATTGGCTTGATTAAAAAAAGTGGGTGCTTTTTTTTCAAGTTTGGCCCAATAACGGGTGCAAGGACTTTTAAGTAATGTTGCTAGAGCACATGCTCTAAGCAACATCAAAGCGGAAGCAACCATGTATGCTCTTGTAGCGGTAATTTCTATCCCCTTGTTGTACATGGCAATAGCATTGAGAGCATCCATTGGATAACTTGCGTAATGCAAAGCCAAGGCATCTGTTTGTGTTTGTAGACGGATTTTTTTGTTGCCCAAATGGTTATTGTTTATATTGACCCATAAATACAATACAATGGGACTCAATATAATAAGGAATACTAGCAATACCGAGCCTTTGTTGTAATGATAAACTCTCACTGTTTCTTCCCTAGGTAAAACAAGTAATTATCTATTGTTGTTTTTTTTAAGTCTGAGTAAGATTGCTTATCATTGAACAAAGATTCTTGATGTTTAGTTTTGATCTTGAGTTCAGTTATAGAATGATTTTCGGTCAGTAGGGTAGACTCAAAAGTGTATGGTTTTTGACAGGTTTTATGACTGTACTGCTGAAGCGTGTTTAAATAATCTTGATTTAAATAGTGCGAACGTAAGGCAAAAAGCCCGGCTTGTTTAATAAACAGTTGATCCTTGCCATACTCTGCCAAATGAATAAACGAAAAAATAAAAGTAATAAGTACCGTAAAACTAAAAAGAAAGGATGTCATGCACAGTTAAAGTGCATATAAAATGCCAAAAAGTTAATGCTGAGTATTGGTTTCTAGAGACATGTAGTTGATTTTTGGTTTTTGAGAAACAGATGTTTGTAGCTCTCGTATGAGTTCAATTTTTTGACAATAATCAATTTGCTTGCGGTCCTGTAAGCATGTTTTAATCAATGGGCAGGTCATATTGGAGCATTTTTTATTGTTTGACATCATGTTGTATTGAATTAGCTAAAGTTGTGCCAAATAAAATTAAGTAAAATCAAGTAGATAGATCTGGCCTCGTTTGTCTTAGTGTGTCATTTTTGTTCTTTGAGTGTCTTTTATGTCGCATTGGCTTGGGATAAGGTCCGTCTTACTCAGATTTTTGGACATTGGTGCTAAATGCTTGTAAACAATAAGGAATGAAAATATTGATTTCGAATGATGATGGAATTTACGCTCCTGGGATTGCTAAACTAGAAGAAGCCATGCAAGAAATAGGAGATGTGGTTGTGGTAGCTCCTAACAGTGAGCAAAGTGGAGCGGCGCACTCATTAACCTTACATCGACCCTTGCGTATAACGCAACATAGTCAAAATCGTTATTCAGTGGATGGAACACCCACTGACTGTGTTTATCTGGCTATGTTAGAGATTTTTAAAGATGATCATCCTGATATAATTGTATCCGGTATCAATCATGGAGCTAATTTGGGCAATGATATTACTTATTCCGGCACTGTATCTGCAGCATTGGAAGGTGTTTTATTGGGAATTCCATCCATTGCATTTTCCTTGGTCTATCAAAGAGATGAAGTTTTAAACTTCACTCAAGCTCAAAGGGCTGCAAAAAAAATTGTAAAAATGTTAGATCAATATCCTTTGCCCAAGCATACCTTGTACAATGTTAACATTCCCAATGTGCAACATAACAATGATTTAGACATAGAGTTTACATATCAGGGCAACAAACAATATGAAAGTGCCACCATAGAAAAAATAGATCCAAGAGGAAAAAAGTATTATTGGATAGGTGGAGATATTTTAGAGTTTGATAAAGACCCTGGCTCTGACTCTAATGCAATAAGGGAAGGCAAGATATCCATTTCTCCTATTCGTATTGATATGACCAACCACGACTATTTAAAAACCTTACAAGAAAGTTATGCAAAATCTGACTAAACCGCATTTTAAAGCTGGTAAAATGCTAGAGCAATGGGTGTTGCCCAAAGGAATTAGCAATAAAGATGTTATCCAAGCAATGGCATCCATTCCCAGGCATCATTTTGTGCCAGAGGCATTTTCTTTGCATGCATACGGTGAAAAGGCACTGCCTATAGGGCATGATCAAACTATATCACAGCCTTATATTGTGGCGTTAATGACTCAAGCCATGTTGGATACACTTGGCCATACCCCCAAAAAGGTTTTAGAAATTGGCACGGGATCGGGGTACCAAGCTGCAGTTTTAGATCGCTTGGGCATATCTGTGTTTTCAATTGAAAGAATACAGGCTTTGGCCAGTGTCGCTAAAAAAAGATTAGAAGCTCTAGGCTTTCATAAAGTTTTGGTTAAAACCGGTAATGGAAGTTTGGGATGGAGTGAGTTTGCACCTTATGAGGCCATCATGATAACTGCAGCCATCAAAAAAATTCCACAAAGATTATTTGAGCAGCTGGCAGATAGAGCTGTTCTGGTAGCGCCAGTGAATGAAGGAAAAGAAGAACACTCTCTTTATGTATATTTAAAAGAGAACAATAAAATTAAAAAACGTTTTCTAGGTTCATGCAAATTCGTTCCATTTATTATATAGTTTTTTCTTTACTATGTTTAAGTTGCCACAACAAAGGTGGCGTCATTCATACGGTTGAAAGAGGCGAAACAGCCTATAGGATTGCACACACGTATCAAGTTCAGTTAAAAGAAATAAAAAAAGCCAATCCCCGTTTGCAGATGAGTCGAATTTATCCGGGACAAAAAATTTTAATACCTGGAGCTAAACAAAATAAAGAGGTTCAAAAATTTATTGAACAAAGTATGGAAAAGCAGCGTTATGCTCAATCCAAAAAAGTAAACAAAGAAAAAAAATCACGCAGGCTCAGTAAAAGTTATAGTCAAAAAAATTCAAAAAAAAGGTTCAAATTTAAATGGCCTTATCAAGGTCAAGTGACAGCAAAGTATGGAAAAAAAAATGGTAAGATGCACAACGGTATAGATATACAAACCCCTCCCGGAAAAACCTTAAAGGCTGCAGAAAAAGGACAGATTGTTTATGCGAGCTCTTCATTAGAAGGGTATGAAAAAATGATTATCATTCAGCATGGACAAGCTGTATTTACGGTCTATGCTTACTTGGGTGAATTTTTGGTCACCAAAGGCGATAAAGTCAATAAAGGACAAGCCATAGCAAAGACTAAAAAAATTAAACCTTCATTTTATCACTTTGAAATTCGCATGCAAAAAACAGCACTTGACCCAGAAAAACATTTAGCTGTTAATTAAAGGTTTCTCTTCTGCATTAGAGCTTAAGGGCATACTTTCCATAAACTCTATTTTATTTTGCGATTGTTTGAGCTTTTTATAGGTTTTGTCATAGGCGGACCCTGCATGATTTAAATGTTTGCCTAGTTTATCCAATTCAATTTCTAATTGATCGATATCAAGTTTAAACTTATTGATATAAGAGAGTATTTCTTGGGCTCTTTCTTCAATTTGTAATCCTCGTAAACCTAATAATATAGCTTGCAAGTAAGCATATAAGCTATTGGGTGAGACAGGGATTACTTTTTTTTGTAAAGCAATGTTAAGTAAAGTTTGTCCACTGCTATCTGTGTACTCTTTTAAAAAAGCTTCATAGTAAATTTGCTCGGCAGGTAGAAACATAAGTGCAAAGTCTAAAGTATTTTCATCTGGACGGATGTACTTTTGGCTAATTTTATCGATATGGTTTTTAATATCACGAACAAATTGTTTAAGGTGAACGTCCTTTTCTTTTTCAGTGACATCTTCAACATGCATCTTTTGAAAGTTTTCCAAAGGAAACTTAGCGTCCATGGGCACAATTTTTTTATTGGCCAGGTAAATCACTGAGTCTACAATATCACCCGAGGCAAAACGATATTGCATTTTAAAGTGGGCTGTGGGGAGCAAGTGACTTAAAATTTCTTCCAAACCTTTTTCACCCAAGTGACCACGAAATTTAGGTGATCTAAATAACTGCTGAAGCTTTGAGACCTCTTCGCCTACTGAAGCAATACTTTTTCCTGTTTCTTCAATGCGGCCCATTTTTTCTTTAAGATCTCCAAATACAGAAGCATTTTTTTCTAAATGCGAACTCACACTATCATAGCTTTTTTGTAAAACAGACGAGGTGTGATGCATATGCGAGTCCACTTTGTTTTCTAGGCGGTGGTAAATGTCTTGAACTTTTTGAGTTGTGGTATCCCTGTTTTCATTAATTTGTCTGGATAAATAATCAAGCTGACTTCCTAGATGCTGTAAGCTGTTTTTTTGGCTATAAATTAAAAATATCAAGACAACACTGCCAATTCCCAAAACAAGTAAGGCTGTCATTAATATTTGCGTCAAACTCATAAGCTGATCCTAGGCTTGATTGCTATAATAATCAAGTTAAGAGTTTGACACAGCTTCAATCTTTATTCAATGGCACCATTGGTAAAGTCAGACATGTCATGGCGTTTGTACTGGCTTTTGCTTACTTTTGGGTCTCTTATTCTGGAAGGGTTACCTTTGCCTTGAATGCCCATGGTTATTTTGGCAAACCCGGTTCTTAAAGACCCGCCCAAAGTCCTTACAATGGCAATCGACCCAACAGCAACCAGAGCAACAATAATGAGGTACTCTGTCATTCCCTGACCAGAAATAGTTTTCTTTTTATTTTGAATAAGCTTTGAATCAACAAGCTTAAGTTTTGGTTTTATGGTGGGCTTTTTAAATTTTAAAAAATACTCAGTTAAATACATGGGCTGCATGCTTTCATTGGGTTTTGGGGTGTAAATTTGATACTTGCGGTTCATTGTAAACTCCTTTGGTTTGATTGAATGGTTCACCTTCATCATCGATAGGCTGACTTAAATAAGCTTCAACTTGCGATTGTCGTGCCATAAGACTTTGATTCATTTTTTTTGGGAGATCAAAAAAGAGTATAAGCGAGCTTACTATAATCCATGCAATAACAATATACTCGATCAAGGCCTGTCCTTTTGATTTAAAATGTTTCATGAG
Organism: bacterium; assembly: GCA_022763185.1. Classification (NCBI taxonomy): domain Bacteria; species bacterium. Next base: position 224,276 of record JALEGL010000014.1, read on the forward strand.
CCATGGCTTTTGCAAAAACAATGCAAAAAAATTTGTCTTTGCAGTATGAGCTACGATGGCTTTTTCTTATTATTAGCTTGGATAGCGTTTGGTTTTCGTACTTAAGGGTATGAAAAATAGTTGGTAAAAAATGGTCATGCTGTTAGATAGATTGTGTGAAAGATAAAAAATATTTTGATCAACATGTTTTTGTGTGTACCAATCAAAGACCCGATGACTCTGCCAAAGGCTGTTGTTATAGCAAAGGGGCAGAAAACATTCTTTTACGTCTAAAACAAGAAGTTAAAAAACTAAAAACAGATAAAAAAATAAGGATCAACAAAGCCGGTTGCTTGGGACGATGTTCAGAGGGCATTGCTGTGGTTGTGTATCCAGATATGCAGTGGTTTTTAAATGTGCAAGACAGTGATGTTGAAAATATTGTTCTGTGTTTAAAGAATAATCTATAAAAATACAGGCATATTTTTGTTGTGATTGAATAAAAATTTAAAGATTTAAGTAGGTTTAACAGCATTTGACCTGACTGATTATGCGCTTGCGTTAGGAGAACTTCCTATGCTACAAACACGTGATTAAAGGCTTTTTTATGTTTTCTAGAGTTAAATATAAGCAATTTTTTATGCTTTGCATGTTTGCATGTCTCATCTTAGGGTTATCTTGTAAAACCCAGGTTTCTACAACGGAAAAAGCCTATAGAGTAACGTCTTCTTCTGAGAGCAAAAATAAAGTGTCAGGTAGTTATTCTCATTCAAGCCATAAACAACATGTTTTTTATGAACCTCCACCTAAAGTTATCGAGCAGGGAAACCCTAAGCATCAAACGAGAAATAAAAAAGAAAAAAATACATCGAGAAGTATGAATTCAGCAGATGAACAGAAAAATATTATTGAGGAGGCTGTTCCCATTCTTGATCAAGAAGAAATTGTTGTTGATGGTGAAAATGAGTTGTTACCAGAGATTGATAGTCAGCTGGCTGATGAGCAAGATGCTTTGCTACAAGCAAAAATAGACTATGAAAATGCAATAAATCGTAGCAATCAACAATGGTTTGTTTTTCAGACGGATTTAGGCAATTTTGACCAGTTAGAACCCAGTTCTAAAACAGCGTCATATAGGGAAAATTATCAAGTAAAAGAGGATGCGCAGTGTACAGGCACCAGAGCCAATAAAACATTTAACGACTGTGATGTTTTTTCTATTCAGTATACAGAAATTAGTGATCAAAAGGCATACATCAATCGTTGGGATAAAAGAAACTTTCCCATCAAAATTGCTTTACATGAACAAGCTCCAGATTGGGTTATGACTGAAACAAAAAAAGTAACTGATCGATACAATGAGTTGTTTTTAGAATTAAATATTATTGAAGAAGGTGAGCAAGTTTTTGAATTTTTACCCAATAAAACATCAGAGTTTACTTATGGTGATGGTATAATTTCAGTGGCGTTTATGACATCTAGTGATGTTACAGAAGATGATGCTTTGGGAATAACATGGATAAAGTCAAATCCATCGACAGGTGAAATTGGTGATGCAGATATTTTAATGCAGCTCGATCCTATCATGAACCATTATTATGATAATCTAAATGTACCCATTACTATAGTTTATCAATTTGCTTTTGGGCATGAATTAGCGCATGCTCTGGGTTTTGGCCATAATAATATTATATTCAAAGACTCTCAAGAAGATTATCGTACTTTGATGATTGGAAGAACTGTATCAGACCTTCTTCCTATTGATCAGTGGTTTTCAGATGAATATCCCTTTGATTATGATCGAATGTTGATTAGGTATACCTATGATGATGCCTTTGTATTTGAAGAACATGCTTTTCATCCTGGTGGGGAAGCCAAGTACAAATTGATTAGAAAATAAAAATATCATTCTTTCCAGCCCATGTTACTCCAGATTTGATCAAAGTTGAGAGTTTGTCTGCATACGGATATTTCATTGTCTTTTGTTAACATAGCCTCAGCTGCATAGGGCCTAAAGTTATATAAAGAACTCATGCTGCTGCCATAACCTCCGCTGGACAAAATAGCGAGGTAGTCACCTTCTTGAGACTTGGGAAAACTTAAGTCAGGGTTAAAAACATCTCCAGACTCACAGAGGTAACCTTCTATTTTTGTAGACACACAGTTTTCATGTGGGCGGCTTAAATTGATAATTTCGTGATAAGACTGATAAAAAGCGGGTCTGATGAGATGGTTAAAACCCGTATCAAGAATTAAGCATTGCTGATAGGCAAGTTCCTTTACAACATTGACCTTACAAATCAAAGCGGTGGATTCTGCCACTAAAAACTTTCCAGGTTCAAAGCGGATGTCTAAATGGCTCAGTTTATACTCAGATAACTTCTGTTGTAAAACCTTGGCAAAACTGTCAAGGTCAATTTGTTTTTGTTGCCGTTGGTGTCTTACACCAAAGCCACCTCCAAGATCAACAAACTTTAAGTCATTTAAGCTTTGAGCAAGAGAAAACATGGGTGTTAAGGCTTTTTCAAAAATATCACTTTGATACAAGCCTGAACCCAAATGCATGTGTAGACCAATGACCTTAAGCTGGCTTTCTTTACATAATTTCAATGCTTGTTTTAAATCTTTTTGAGCTATTCCAAACTTTGCATCTTCTCCTGCGGTAATAACTTTTTTGTTTTCTCCTTCACCCATGCCTGGGTTAATTCTTAGTGAAATGTCACTGTTGGGATACAGTTTAGCATAAGTAGATAGTTCACTGAGCGAGCCTAAGTTGAGTAAGACGCCTTCATCTTTTACCGTTTGCAACTCATGTTTATCACTGGCACAGCCAGTAAAGACAATGTGTGAATGATCAAAGCCCAACTTTTTAGCCAGCTTGATTTCAAAAGGAGAGACCGTATCAATACCGTCGATGCCTTCTTTTTTTAACAATGAAATAATAAAGGGATTGTAATTGGCTTTGATGGCATAATAAAATTGTGTTGACGGTGAAAATGCAGCTTTGAGTTGTTGGACTCTCTGACTAAGGTTTTTTTCTTCTGTTAGAAACGTGGGAGAAGAGAACTGTTGATAACAGTGTTTTGCATGCTCTAAGCTAGGAATAAACATAAGTGCTTACCATATAGTGAATGTGGCAGAAAGTTCAAGCTTATATCCAAACAGGCTTTAATATTTTGAAACGATAAAGCTCCAACTTGGAATATACAGCTGCTGATTTTGATCAAGCAACTGAGCAGGTGGGTTTAAAAAAGGCGCTGCTTTTTGTACAGAACGAACAGCTTCTTGATCTAAAGAGCTATTTCCTGAGGAGTCTACAATTTTAACCGCGATCAAGTGGCCATTTTGATCCATGCGTATACTTAGTTTTGTATTGTAAAACTTACCATTGAGGTTGTACCTAAAAACAATAGGCCTTGGTGACCATACATTTTCTAACTGTCTTTTCATCCGTATAAAAAATGAAGCATATTTAAATTTTTGAGCGTTGAGCAGGGTTTCATTGCCAAGCTCCAGTTCTGGAAGATAATTTTGCGGAGCGTTCATGGCACTTTGCTGATTACGAATATCATTCAGGATATACTCTGGAGAAAGAGAAAAGTTATAGTTCTTTTTTTCAGACTGTTCTTGGCTTTTTTCCTGAGAGCTTTTTGCGTTGCGTTGCGTACTGCGCTGGCGCGTTTCTTTCTCTGTATATGTGTTTCTATCACTCAGATATTGGCTGTCTTTATTAGGCTTTAGAGTTTCTGGTTGCAGTAAGTCAACAATTTGTTGGGGTAAGTTTTCTTTTTCTACCAGCTCCACTTTTTCAGATAAAGGTATGCTTTTTGGGCTTTGGATAAGATTAGTGGCTGTGTAAGCAAATAATAATATGAACAATAAATGTAAAACAATAGACGCCACAATAGCCTGTAGGGCTTTATTGTTTTTAAGCGTGGGGGGTCCCCCAATTTGTTTTAAAATTCCTTGTTCCAAAGCTAAACTTAATGATACACCATCGGCATGAATTATTCACATATCTTGTTGGATCGCTCAAAAAGACTTTTGTTGATCTTGGGTGGTTTTTTTATCTGCAATACGCTTGTAGCTGAGTTTGTGGGTGTCAAAATCTTTTCCTTTGAAGATAGTGTCGGAATTCCTAGATTTAACTGGCGTTTGTTGTCTGAAACGGGGACTTTATCGTTTTCAGCGGGCACTATTTTGTGGCCGGTTGTTTTTATCATGACGGATATCATCAACGAATATTATGGTAAAAAAGCCGTGCGATTTTTGTCCTATTTAACTGTAGGGTTAATCTTATATGCTTTTATCATGGTGTCTTGGGCAATCAACCTTGCCCCAGCTGAATGGTGGCAAAATATTTTTGCTGAAAAGGGTATTGATATGCAAGAGTCTTTTGCAGTGGTTTTTGGGCAGAGCAATAGAATTATTATTGCCTCAATGATTGCTTTCATTGTTGGGCAGTTGTTGGATGCAACCATATTTAAGAAAATTAGAGCCATGCTGGGAGAAAAAATGATTTGGCTCAGAGCTACAGCCTCTACAGCAGTTTCACAACTGGTGGATAGTTTTTTAATTTTATATATTGCTTTTGTTTTAGGGCCACAGCAATGGCCTCACAGCTTGTTTATGGCGGTAGGAACTGTGAACTATATTTATAAAATGTGCGCGGCTGTTGCATTGATCCCACTATTGTATGTGGTTCGATATGCAATAGAAAAGTACCTTGGCCAAGAATTGGCTGATAAATTAAAGTTGGATGCTGAGTATAGTCAATAAAACCAGAGGTTTTGTCTGCAATGTCTGAAAAGAAACAAAAAAGAACAGTTGACTACATTGTTGATCAGCTTAAACAGACTGTCTTTTTTTTAAAACTCGATGGCGCCAATGTTTTTAAAGTAAGAGCCTATGAAAAAGCCATTACTATTATTGATGAGCTAGGAGATGAGTTTTTTCCTTATCTTGAGCAGGAGAATTACACGGATATTGATGGAATTGGTAAAGGCTTGAGCCAGGATATTGTGGAGTTAAGCTCTGGCAATAGGAGTCAGGTGTTACTGGATTTATTAAAAAAGTATCCTGAAAGTTTATACCAATTAAAAAAAGTTAAAGGTTTGGGCAGTAAAAAAATATTAAAATTGTATTCAGAGTTGAATGTGACCAGTATAGCTGATTTAGAATATGCTTGTTATGAAGGGCAATTAAGCAAGCTTGAAGGCTTTGGTGAAAAAACTCAAATAAAACTATCTGAGCAGTTAAGCTTTTTAAAAAGTATCAATAACCAATACAGCTATGCTTTTTTACTTGAAAAAGCACAAGAGCTCCAACAAGAGCTTAAGAGTTTAGACGAAGTTGAAGACATCAAAATAACGGGTGATCTTAGGCGCTGTGTAGAAGTTGCATCATGCATTGAATTGCTGATTGTTACAGAAAATAAACAATTGGCTAGGCTTATCAAGCAAAACCCAAGGCTGTTGGATGTTTATGAGAATGAAGGCGTGCTTGAGCTGACCTATCAAGATATTCCAGTCAAACTCTATACAAGTTCAAAAAAAATGGCGGCCAATCAATTGTTTATAAGCACGGGCTCAAAGGCTTATCTTGAAAAGGTTCACTCAAACCACTTAAAAATACTAGAACAAGAACATGGCAGTGAAGAAGCGCTATTTAAAGCCATGAATCAGTCTTACTGTCCACCAGAGTTGAGAGAGAGTAAAGAAGAATACAAAGCTGAACAGGCTCCTCAGAGGTCAAAAGATTTAATTAAGGACAGTGATATTCAAGGTGTATTTCATATGCACAGTACTTATAGCGATGGTAAAAACAGCTTAGAAGACATGGTTCAACAGTCTATAGAGTTAGGCTATCATTACATTGGCATTTCTGAGCATAGCCAAACAGCTTTTTATGCGCAGGGTTTAAGTTTGGATACGATTGAGCAGCAAGCTCAAGAAATTAAAGAGTTGAGGGAAAAGTACCCACAGATTATAATTTTACATGGAATTGAGTCTGATATTTTGCCCGATGGTCAACTGGATTATCCAGACACTGTATTGTCTCAGCTGGATTTTGTTATTGCTTCAGTTCATGCTTCAATGAATCAAAGTGAAGACGTCATGACACAACGATGTTTAAAAGCTTTAGCCAATCCTTATTGTACCATGCTAGGTCATCCCACGGGAAGAGTCTTGCTTGGAAGGGACAGCTTTAAAATTAATTTAGAGGCCATTTTTAAAAAAGCTGGTGAGTTGGGTAAATTTATTGAGATCAATGCCAATCCTAAACGTTTGGATTTAGATTGGCGTTATTTGCCTTTAGCCATGAAGTATAACGTTAAGTTTATGATCAACCCGGATGCGCATAGCATTGAAGGCTTAAATCACACCTCTTATGGGATTAATGTAGCTAGAAAAGGTGGCTTGAGTAAGGCAGATGTAATCAACACTTTACCTGTTGAACAACTAAAATCCCTGCTTAATATGGGATCACTCAAACATGCGGGCTAAGCATAAAAAAATATTAGAGCAACTGGACAAGCTTTATCCAGATCCTAAGTGTGAACTTGATCATGAGGGGCCTTTTCAATTGTTGATTGCCACCATTCTTTCTGCTCAGTGTACCGATGTTAGAGTAAACAAAGTGACGCCTAAATTGTTTAAAGCCTATCCTGATGCTTTTGCTATGGCACAAGCGCCTATTGAAAGTATAGAAGACCTGATTAGAACAACTGGATTTTTTCGCAATAAAGCCAAGTCTATTTTAGAAACCTCTCAAATTTTAGTTGAACAATATCAAGGCAAGGTTCCTAAAACCATGCAAGAACTTATCAAACTAAAAGGAGTGGGTCGAAAAACAGCCAATGTCATTTTGGGTAATGCTTTTGGTATCAATGAAGGTGTGGTTGTTGACACGCATGTGGGACGACTAAGTCGACGCTTTGGCTTTACTCAAGAAAAAGATCCCGTAAAAGTTGAACAAGACTTAATGAAGTTGGTTCCACAAAAAGATTGGACCATTTTTTCACATTGGCTGATCTTACATGGACGACGCGTGTGCAAATCTCAAAGACCATTATGTAATGACTGTGAGTTAGCGCCGCTGTGTCCCAGCGCCAATATAGCCTAAAATTTTCAAAGGGTATCAAAAGGTACGGCCTACCTTTTGTGTGGCAGAGTATTTGCAAATCAAGGCTAGAAAATCAATTGTATGAATATACTTCAGATACTTATTGAGGGATGGCTAAAACTATCTTTCCAAAGCTTTGACGGTTTTCCATTTTATCTTGGGCTTTAGCAGCTTCCTTGAGAGGAAAAACTGAGTCAATGATAGGTTTGAGATGTCCATCAAGAAACAATTGATACACATCCTGCATTTCTTGCCAGGTGCCCATGGTAGATCCAAGAACTTGAACTTGCCTGTAAAAAATATGTCTCAAATCAGTTTTTGGATCAAAGCCGGCAGTTGCACCACAACTGATGATTTTTCCGCCATTGCGTGCAGACTTTAATAGGGGAACCCATTGCTCACCGCCAACGTGATCAATGATAACATCAACGCCTTGTTTGTTGGTCAAAGATCGAATTTCTTTATCAATGGCGACTTGTGTGTAGTCAATGCATGCATCAACATGAAGCAGGTCTTTGGCTTTTTGCCGTTTTTCTTCCGTACTGGCCGTTGTATACACCGTACATTCATGATGTTTAGCAATTTGAATGGCTGCACAGCTAACCCCTGAGCCGGCGCCCATCACAAGAACTTTTTGTTTGGGTTTGAGTTTGGCTTTACCCATTAACATACTCCAAGCAGTCAGGTAGGTCAGGGCAAATGCAGCGGCTGAGTGAAAGTCTGTATTTTGCGGTATGGGGAGGAGGTTTTGTTCAGGTACACAGGCGTACTGAGCGTAGGTTCCATTATTTTCTCTACCAAAAAGATGATACTGATGGCATAGGTTTTCTTGTTGGTTTTGGCAACGTTGGCAGTGACCACAGGGCATCCCGGGATTGATTAAGACACGATCGCCTTTATTGAATTTTGCTGAGTTTGAACCATTCTCTATGACAATCCCCGCTCCATCTGAACCTGGAATATGGGGGAGAGGGCTTTTCATGCCGGGCAAGCCACGTCTAAAATGCAAATCCAAGTGATTGAGTGAAGCTGCTTTGAGTTGAATTAAAACCTCGCCTTGCTTAGGGGAAGGCTTGTCAACGGATACATAATTTAAAACATCACTTTGACCGAGTTCATTGTATTGTATGGCGTACATGTTCATTTCATAAATGAAATTGTTTTAAAAATCATCTTATTAAAAAAGTTATTTGATTTCTCCACTCCGATCAAGCATATGCGCATTGGCTTGTTGACTGGGCATGATGATCATTTGATCAATGTTGACATGCTTTGGCCTGTTAAGAACAAAAGAAACGGCGTCGGCAATATCAATAGCTTGTAGCGGGCTGAGGTCTTTATAAGTTTCTTGTGCAACCTGTTGATCACCTTTATGTCTGACATAGCTAAACTCAGTATTGGCTAGGCCTGGATCAATGGAACACACTTTGATGTTGTCTTTGAGTAGTTCTTGTCTGAGTGATTGGCTCAGAGCTTTAACAGCAAATTTTGATGCGCAGTATCCGGCGCCTTTTGGGTAAGCTTCGTGTCCAGCAATAGAACCAATATTAATAATTTGTGAGAACTTTTTTTCTTTTAACAAGGGGATGAAGGCTTTACACATTCTAAAGATGCCAAGTACATTGGTATTGAGCATGGTTGTAATATCGTTTTCTTCTGAATCAACTAAATTGTCCTTGCCCAAAGCTAAGCCGGCATTATTTATTAGAGCATCAATCTGAAGATTAAGTTTAGTAACAAAACTTTTAAAGGTATTAACGCTTTGCGTATCTTGAACGTCCAAGGTGTGGATATGACAGCGGTCTTGGTCATCTAAAGTGCTTTGCAATTGCTTTAAATTTTCAATACGGCGAGCACCTAAAATTATAGTATGACCTTCATGGTAAAGTTTTTTTGCAGTTTCAAAGCCAAAGCCACTGGAGCTGCCAGTAATAATTACGTTTTTTTGCATATAAAATAAAAAACAGAAGCCTTGTAAAAAGGCAAGAATTCAAAGCAAGCTATATAAAAAACTGTATAATAATTCTTGAAAAAATAGTGATGCAGTGTATTACATTATAATGATGCGTAAGGGGTTCATTCAAAGTTTAGTTTATATTGGCTTAAGCATGCTTTTAAACGCTTGTGGTTTACAAGTGCAACAAGAGATTTTTAGTCAAAGTGTGGAAAGTAGCCAAAACGCTTTTAAAGTCCATGTTAATGGCCTTGGCTTGGGTGAAGCGGTCTACTTAAGATACAAACTCAATATAGAAGGCTTTGATGACAACCTGGTCTATGACTTTCCCTATGATGGGGAAGACTTTAGTCAAAGTGATTTTTCAATTGTTAGTTCTCCCTGCTTAAAACAATGTGATTTAAGCTACACTCCATCTTCTTTTGCAAATGTTTTACCTGAACTGTATATCGACTGTGAGCAAAAAAACTGGCAATCAATTCATGGTGATACACATGACTTTATCAGTGTTCCAAATAGCATTGCATTTAAACCTTCTTTAGATCTTAATGATAATGGAGAAATGGCGGTTTTATGGAGAGAAGCAACAGGCAGTTCATCAGCAGTATATGCGCACAATAAAAGTATACTTGGATGGCAAGATCTTAATCAACAGCATTTGATTAGCCCCCCAGACCTTCCTTCACAAGCAGTTAAGGTGGCTAATAATAATAATGGTAAGACTTTATCTGTATGGCAAGGTCTAAATAATGGAATTTATAGAATTTATTATAGTTGGTACTTAGCCAATCAAACCTGGCAAAACGTCAACGATACGCATATTCTTAGTCCAGCCAATAATCATGCATTTAATCCAACGCTAGCGATTAACGATCATGATGAAGCTCTGGTAGCCTGGACACAAACAAATTTAAATGGCATCAATCAGGTTTATTTTGCAGAGTATGTTAACGGACAATGGTTGCACCCTGCATCCATTGATGACAGTGATTACACACTGAGTACTCCAGATACCTATGCAACAGATGTTCAAGTTCAACTTAACAATGATGGTCATGCCATGGTTTCATGGCGCCAAATTAACCACTTGGGTGAGTGGCAAGTCTTTATTGCCCAAAGATTAAATGGCCAGTGGCTTAAACCCATCAATTCTGCAGATCATGTTAGTCCTGTTGGGTCACATGTGACTGGACAGCCAGCCATAGCCATGAATACTAATGGTGATGTTATTCTTGCCTGGAGTCAGATTAATTTTAGCAACAATGCAGATAGAATTTTTTATGCGTTTCGCAAAAATAATATTTGGCAATTTCCACTCAATATTAATGAATATATTGCAGGAGGAGAGGGGATTGTATCTGGCAAGCCCAGCGTAAGTATTAACGATATGGGTGAAATTTACATTGCATGGTCACAGATGCATGAAAACAGCTTTAACATTTATCTTGCTTATAAAGATGAGCTTGAAAATTGGACATATCCATTGTCACCTGTTGAATATATTGACCAGGCTACAGATATGGAGTCATCTTATCATGTTCAAGTAAAAGTTAATCAAGAAGGAAGAGCCCTACTGGCATGGAGCAGTTACTTTGGTGCCATTTCAAACGTATATGTGCAAGGTTTTTTTAAGAAACAACAACAGGGTTCATATACCCAATTGAGTTTTATAGAGAATTCATCAGCTGAAAACGTGCTGCTGGATTTTAATGACCAGTGCCAAGCTGTTGTCGCTTGGACGCAGAAAGATACAAACCTTGATCGACAAGTGCATATCAAAGAAATGTTTTAAATTGTTATCAGCTAATAAAAAGACTGTAGGAATATAAATTTAAGGAAATTTTACGCACATGAATAAAGCCTAAAAAAGACGGTTCAATCTTTTTTAGGCCAGGTATCGAGATGCAATGAAGCTTGTCTTACAACTCTGTTAATACAAGATTATCTATTGTTGTAAAACAACTTTAAAGTTTTTTGATTGATTGCCTTTTTGTAAAACTATAAAAAAGACTCCGTTGTTTTGTTGATAAGAACCAAGATTATACTCTTCTTTTATTTCATCAGATCCTTCTGCATGTAATAAACGTTTCCCTTCTTGCGTATAAATAGAAATAGAATCATAGGCTGAAGCATAATTTATTTTGATGAGGTCAGCAGTGGGGTTGGGGTATACAAAAAAACTATCTAAATAAATAGCATCAAATCCAATAGCAACAGTTTTTGAGTGAGAAAAAGTTTCCCCATCCACATCAACTTGTTTTAAACGGTATAAATTTGATCCCTGTGTAGGGAAAGGATCAATAAATGTATAGTTGATAGGCTGAGAACTGTTACCATTAGCAGCTTTAGAATCAATAAAGGCTATATCTTTGTAAGTTCTATCTACTGATGAAAACTTTTGCACGTAAAAACCGGAATTATTGATTTCTGTTATTGTTTCCCAACTGAGTAAAACATGCTGGTCATTGTTTGTCAGTTGTGCAGTAAACTCGCCTAATTCAATAGGGAGAGGGGTATTTGGAGCACCACAGCTGGCATTAAGGTTTTCTACCCATTCATTTGTTCCATTGTTGTTGGTGTATTGCAGGCTTAGCAAAGGATTTGTGCTTTCATTACCGGCATTGTATGACGCTACTTCACTGCTGTCAGTTTCTGAAATTTCACCATTGATAGACACCCAACAATCTTCACTATTAGAACACATTAAAATATCTACAAAAACAGGATCATTCAACCAAAAGCCATAATTTAAGTCGTTGGTTCCTTGAATACTAATAGACAGGGTATCATTGGCCGCAATGTTATAATTTGTTTGATCCGTGGTGCACGTTGGACAGACTTGACCTGTAGAGTTATAGGTAATCACTTTAAAATTCCATGCTTGGCTATCTAAGTTTAGTACCTCTAAGCAAACGCTGTTGCCTTGATGATTAATTTCTACAATTTTTAAATTTTGCGCCCATAGGATACCAGTGAACAATAGTGTAAAGGATAAAAATATTTTTTTCATGTTTGCATCATTATGAGATAAATCAAGCAAAGTCAATAAATGATAAAATCAATACAATAGATTTTAATGTCCATAAAAAAGTTCTGATCCAATTGCCCCTGACCAGTGAATGAATTATGTCACGATCAAAATGCTCAGCCAATCGTCCATGCAAGGGGATTTGAAATATTGCTGTTGATAACCAAATCCCAATGAGCATGACAAGATTCAATAAAAAAAAATGGTATTGAATAAAAAGCCACATTGCAGAAAAAACTTCAATCAGCATGATTGGACCTACAACAAAACTGGTTAACCACTGATGTTTTTTGGCATAGTGTGGAAAGCAGCTTGGTTCAATCAATGCAAAAAGAGGGTAGTGAACAACTTGGACAAACCAAATGAGACCTGTCATAAAAAGCGAACAAAAAAGTTGAATATAAAAAAGTTCTGTTAAGGTGAGGTTAAGCATTGGAAATCTCCTTGTAGAGTTTAAGGGCTTTTTCTCTTTGTGTTTTGTGGTCTACAATGGGTTTTATGTATTGCTCGGCAATTTTGTTTTCATTGTGTAATAGTTTTGCATCCAGCTGTTCAAGTTGTGGAAGATATTGCTTGATGTAGTGGCCATCAGCATCAAATTTTTTAGACTGAGACCAGGGATTAAAAATTCTGAAATAGGGTTGCGCATCACAGCCTGTAGATGCTGACCATTGCCAGCCACCATTGTTGGGGGCTAAGTCTCCATCCAATAATTTTTCCATAAAATATTGTTCTCCCCAGCGCCAATCAATCAACAAGTCTTTGCATAAAAAAGAAGCTACAATCATTCTACACCGGTTGTGCATCCAGCCAGTAGTATTGAGTTGTTTCATGGCAGCGTCAACAATAGGAAATCCGGTTTCTCCATTTTTCCAGGCTTCAAACCATTTTTCATTGTTATCCCAATTGAGTTGATTGTACTCTGGTTTAAATGCTTCTTTTTCTACACGAGGGTGATGGTACAAGATGTGATAATAGAATTCGCGCCAAATGAGCTCATTAAAAAAAGCATCTTTTTGGCTTTTATTTTTAGGGTCAAAAGCTTTGAGTTTTAGATAAGCAATGATTTGCGCAATATTAAGAGAACCGTTTTTTAAGAAAAAAGAAAATTGGGAGGTTCCGTCAATTGAAGGAATATCTCTGTGATCTTTATAGCGGTTAATTTTTTCTGCGAAGGTTTCTAAACAAGCATAAGCAGCTAAAGAACCTGCTTCGGGAATTTCAACGTTGATCTTTTTTTTGTTGGATTCATCATAATCACTCAAACTATCATTGAGTTTGAGTTTATTGTAAGTCAGGTCTTGCCAGCTTAAGCAGAATATTTTTTTGGCTTTATTGTTTTTTAATGCATCTAAATAATCAAAAGTCTTATCTTGATTTTTAATACGCTGTTGTATGCAATCATTATTAAATACATTGAGCCACTGTCTAGAAAACGGTGTAAAGACTTGATAGTACTCATCATCCGTCCCTTTTTTGGTCACTTCATGAGGTTCAATTAAAAGGTGATCATTGCATGAAAACTGTGAAATATCCCAGTCATCTAAAAGTTTTATAATTGATTGATCTCTCTCAATTGCAAAGGGTTCATAGTCTTTGTTCCAGGTAAATAAAGTGGGTAGATGAATGTTTCTATCTTTAAATTGACAAAATAATTTTTCAAAAGATGTGTGCGGGCCTTCATCTAAAAAAAGTAAATCACTGCCAGCCTGTTGTAGTTCGTCTTTTAATGCTTTTAAGCTTTCTATAAAAAACTGAAAGCGATTGACTGAAAAATCATCACGACTTAAAAATTTTTTATCAAAACAAAATAAACCAACAACACGGCCATCATTTTTTTTCCAGTTTTCTTGCAAGGCTGGATTGCCGGCTACTCTAAGGTCTCGTCTAAACCAGTGGATACCATAGTTTTGGGTTGTTTTAGACATTATCCATTCATCAAACTTGGATTTTGGGCCATGGCCTCAAGTCTTTTGATGCGCTCTTGGGTGACAGGGTGAGTTCTAAATAAGTTTTGTAAGCCTTTTAAATGACTTAGAGGATTTATAATAAACATATGAGCCGTTTCTGGGCTGGCATCCATAGGATAGTGTTGGGCACCCATTTCTAATTTTTGTAAAGCTCTGGCAAGATACAGTGGGTTACCACAAATTTTAGCCCCACCTTTATCGGCACCAAACTCTCTTGATCTAGAAATAGCCATTTGAATAAGCATGGCCGCAAGAGGAGCAAAAATCATGGCGGCAATGAAGGCTATTGGATTGGAATTGTCATCATCTCCACCTCTACCACCACCCAATAAAGCCCCCCATCTGGCGATGCTTGCTAAGATAGAAATTGCCCCAGCAAAGGTGGCTGCAACGGTTTGAATTAAGATGTCTCTGTTGGCAATGTGCGCCAATTCATGGCCAATGACACCGGACAGTTCATCATGGTCTAGTAAGTTTAAAATACCCGTTGTAACAGCAACTGCCGCATGGTCTGGGTTTCTTCCAGTTGCAAAAGCATTGGGAGTGGGGTTTTGAATGATATACACTTTAGGCATGGGGATGTTGGCATTCATGGTGAGACCGCGCACCATGCTGTATAATTCTGGCGCAGAGCTTTCATCCACCTCTTTGGCACGATACATTTTTAAAACCATTTTATCTGAAAACCAATAAGAAAAGAAATTGCTGCCAGCAGCAAAAACCAAGCCCAAGATCATTCCTTGCTGTCCACCCAATACTTTACCTAGGTAAGCAAAAACAATGACCAATAAAATCATTAAAAGAGTCGTTTTAAACGTATTTTGCATGCTGGAAATATAGCGCAAATGAGACGATTGTCTAGCTATTATAACTCCAGTTTATAACTCTCTCCAACAGCCAAAGTCATAAATGGAGACAGTGTTTTGTAGGCTAAACTCGCTTCAATTAAATCATCTTTAGGTTGATGTAGGGCCTCATCAGATAAAATGTACGTTCCCCAGTGAATTGCAACTGAGCGTTTTGACTTTAAATCAATATGAGCTTGCAAAGCTTGTTTAGGACTCATGTGATGCTGAGCCATCAGCCATTGCGGTTGATAAGCGCCTATGGGCAATGCGGCCATGTCCACAGACCCTAGTTTTTGCTGTATGGTTTTAAAGTGATTTGAGTAACCACTATCACCGGCAAAATAAAAATTAAAATTTTCTGATTGAATGAACCAAGAGCCCCATAGGCGCTCATTTTTATCTAACAAACCACGTTTGCACCAATGTTGAGCAGGCGTCAAATAAAAACTCAGCTGGTCATTGGCAATGTGTTCCCACCAATCGAGTTCGTAAACAGGGTTGGCAATTTCATGTTTTTTGAACAATGCTCTATAGGCCAAGGGGCTTAAAATTTGTAGATGAGGATTAAGGGCAGCAATTTTTTTGATGCTTTTTATATCCAGATGGTCATAGTGATCATGGGAGATGATAATGTAATCTATGCTGGGTAAACTTTCTATACGGATGGGTAGTGGAACCTGTCGCTTGGGACCTATAAATCTAAAGGGTGATACCCGCTGAGAAAAAACAGGATCAAATAAGATATTAAAGCCTTTGATTTGTAAAAGGATTGAGGAATGTCCCAACCAAGTGAGTTGTACTTCTGAGCTGTTGTTGAGTTTAAGTGTGTTGGTTGAGATGGTGTGAAACTCAGTTTGTTGCTGGCTTTTCGCTTTGTTTCTTGAGAACAGCCAAGTGAAAACTTTTTTTGTTGAAGGTGTTTTGTTTGCAGCGTCATCTATGTTTTTAAAACCATCAACAGTATGATGTTTTTTTTGCGAATCAAAGTAAGGATTGATAGAGTGGCAAGCATTAAGTAAAACGATGCATATTATAAAAAAATAACGAATCATGAGCGGGTATAGAAGCCGTTCATATCATTTCAAAAAGGGAATACAATGAAAAAAATATTAGTCACCATGTTTTTTGTTTTAGGTTTAATGAGTGCTTTTTCTGAACTTGAAGCACATTGCCAGGTGCCGTGTGGCATTTATGATGATCATGCACGCATTCATTTAATGCAAGAACATGTACAAACCATTCAAAAAGCAAGAAAAATGATTTTAGAGTTACAAGCTGAAAAAAATTCCAGCAAACGTAACTACAATCAAATTGTACGTTGGGTTATGACCAAAGAGAAACATGCAACAGACATTCAAAACATAGCCAATGAATATTTTTTGGTTCAAAGAATCAAACTGGATTGGCCAGAAAAAAAGCGTAACACATTTTTAAACCAATTGCATAAGATATTGGTTTATGCCATGAAGTGCAAACAGTCTTTAAACGAAGCCGACTACTCTAAGCTAAACCAGGCAGTTAATGCTTTTGAACAAAGTTATATTGGCAATAATGAAAAGCATAAAAAATAAAAATGTCACGCTTCAAGGTGAAACTTTAAGTTATGACCTCCCTCAAAGGGGAGAGAACATAAGCCATTTG
Source organism: bacterium (assembly GCA_022763185.1). NCBI lineage: Bacteria > bacterium. The sequence continues at coordinate 240,821 of JALEGL010000014.1, forward strand.
GCAATTGGCGCGCATCCAGATGACGTTGAGATTTTTGCCTATAACGCAATAGAGGCTTGTTACCAAAGCAAGGAAAAAAACTTCGCCGCTATTATTTGCACCAATGGTTCTGGAGCGCCAAAGTATGGTGAATATAAAAATAAAAGTAAAGATGAAATCATTCAAATCAGGAAAATGGAGCAGCAAAAAGCAGCACAACTGGGTCAGTACAGTGGCTTGATTCATTTTAATCATGAAAGTGAGGTTGTAAAAAACAAAAGTGATATCCTGCTTAATGATTTAAAATTACTTTTAGATTATTTTAAGCCCAATTATATTTTTACCCATAATCCATTTGATGCGCATGCAACCCATCGCTATACACTTCTAGCATGTTTAAAAGCATTAAAAGCCATAGATCATCAAGCATGGTTAAAAGGGTTTTTTGCATGCGAAGTTTGGGGAAGTCTTGATTGGTTACCTTCGCAGTTCAAATATGTTCTGGGAGAAAACAATTCGGAAGAATTGCAAAAACAACTTTTGAACTGTTTTTACTCACAGAATGTGGGTAGTCAAAAGCGTTATGATCTGGGAACAGTGGGACGAAAACAAGGCAATGCCACTTTTTTTGAATCAGACCAAGGCAATCGCTATACGCATCAAAGCTATGCAATAGACCTTTTACCAGTATTGAATGATTCTCAACATAGCCTTGTTGAGTATTGTCAACAAATTGTTTTGGCCTTTCAGGCATCGGTAGATAAAAATTTAATTGACCTGCAATGAATATGTTAAAAAACGTAAAAACTTTTTCAACTGAAGACAAAGCAACACTTACGGCGGCGCAGGATATTTTGATGTGGCAAAGTCAGCATAAAAATAAATCAGTGAATATTGTTTTGGCAACGGGAAGAACACCTATTAAACTTTATCAACGGCTTGTACAGATGTATCAAACTCAACTTGAACTTGTGAGTAAAAGTTTTTTTTTAAATCTAGATGAGTATATCGGCTATGCTCCAACAAATACGTATTCATTTGCCAGTTTTTTAAACCATCATATTGTTGACCCCTTAGCTCTGAAAGAAGATCAGTATCATTTTTGGAATGGCATTCATCCTGATATGCAAGCTCAAATTTATGAAAAAGAACAGTTGATTCAGAGCAGAGGAGGGTTGGATTTAGTGATTTTGGGTTTAGGTAAAAATGGTCATATAGCATTCAATGAACCTGGGACAGCATTTGAGAGCTCTTGTCACATCGTAGAGTTAAGTCAGGATACTTTAGAATCAAATAAAGAACTCTTGGACCCAAACCTCCCGCAACCAACACAGGCCATAACAATGGGGATAGCAACTATTTTATCAGCTAAAAAAATTATTGTGCTTGCCTTTGGTTCTGAAAAAGCGCAAGCAGTCAAACAGATATTTTTTAATAAACCATCCAAACTCTGGCCGGCATCAGTTTTACAAACACATCATAACTGTCATTTTTATTTTGATGAAACCATAGCAAGAGAACTATAGGCGTTGTGAAAAAACTATCCTTGATGGATAACTATAAATAGGAAATACTTTTTTAATTATGAATAATAAAACTTGGCAAAAATGTTTGGTTACTGGCGGAGCTGGCTTTATAGGATCTCATTTGGTTGATGCTTTGCTCCAGCAAGAAAAAGATGTTTATGTTTTAGACAATTTGAGCACGGGCAAAAGAGAAAACATAAGTCAGATCAAAGACAATCGTTTTTATCAAGGCTGCATCAGCAATGAAAAATTGCTCAAAGACTTGTTACAAAAAGTAGATGTTGTTTTCCATTTGGCTGCATGTGTTTCAGTTCAAGAATCTGTCAGTAATCCTGTTAAAGTTAATGCTATGAATGCACAAGCAACCTTAAAGCTCTTTGAGCTTTGCAGAGAAGTTAATCCCGAGATTAAAATTGTTCAAGCCTCATCATCTGCAGTCTACGGGGATCATGATGCATCAAACTTGCATGAACAGTTAACATTCAATTGTAAGAGCATGTATGCATTGAGTAAAGCTCAACAAGAACAGTTTGCAGAGTTGTATTTAGACAGTTATGGAGTCAGGAGTGTGTCTTTGCGGTTTTTTAATGTTTTTGGTCCTAGGCAAAGCATAGATTCACAATATGCTGCCGTAATTCCTAATTTTTTTAAAGCTGCTATTGAAGGAAATCAGCCTGTAATTTATGGTGATGGCAGTCAAACTCGAGACTTTGTTTTTGTAAAAGATGTGGTTGCAGCCAATATTGCAGCAGCAAATGCTGAAGCAAATGGCGTTTTTAATGTGGGAGCGGGTCATGCTCTATCTATTTTGCAACTTTGGCAAGATATTGCGAGTTTCATAGAGGGGGCAAAAGAGCCGCTTTTCAAAGATTCACGGCAAGGGGATGTAAAACATTCTGTGGCCAATGTTGAAAAAGCTAAAAAACAGTTGTCATGGCAGGCACAGACTGATTTATACCAAAATTTGCAAGAGACTTTTGCTTGGTACCAGCAACATCTTGCATGATTTTCTTTAGCAAGTGATATTTCTGGATATTTATAGCAAGTCTGTTTATAAAGGCTCTATGAAAATAGCAGTCGTTGGTACAGGGTATGTTGGTTTGGTTACAGGAACATGTTTTGCTGAAACAGGCAATCATGTGACTTGCTTGGATTTGGATGAGTCAAAAATTGAACAGCTTAAACAGGCTAAAGTTCCATTTTTTGAACCTGGTCTGGAGACCTTGGTTGCAAAAAATAGTAAACAAGAAAAATTAATGTTTACAACCAATCCTGACCAAGCCTTTGCGGATGCACAAATAGCTTTGATATGTGTGGGAACGCCTTCAGCTGCAGATGGTTCAGCCAACTTAGAATATGTTTATGCGGCCGCTAGAGATATTGCAAAGCATGCACCACAAGACTTGATTCTAATTACCAAAAGCACTGTCCCTGTTGGAACCGGTGATGAAATAGAAAAAATAGTTAGAGAAGAGGGGCGAGAAGACATAGTAGTGGTGTCCAATCCTGAGTTTTTAAGGGAAGGTTCGGCTGTGCAAGATTGCATGTATCCGGATAGAGTGGTTATTGGAACAGAAGATAGTAAAGCAAAAGAAACTTTGACCAAGTTGTATGAGAGTTTTGTGAGGTCTGGAAACCCTATTCTGACCATGAAACGTCGCTCTGCTGAAATGGCCAAATACGGAGCCAACTCTTTATTGGCCTGTAGAATATCGTTTATCAATGAGATGTCGCGCATTTGTGAAAAAATTGGTGCAGATATTCAAGATGTGCGAGTGGCCATGGGAACGGATAATCGTATTGGAATGCAATATTTGTATCCCAGCATTGGCTTTGGCGGCTCTTGTTTTCCTAAAGATGTAAGAGCCTTGGAGTTTTTGGCCAAAGACAATGGCATGCAACCAGATCTTTTAACGGCAACATTGCAAGCCAATGAAAAACAAAAAGATAATTATGTGAATAAAATTGTTGGACATTTTTCTGGAGAAGAAAATATCAAAGGTAAGAAAATAGCCATATGGGGTGTAGCTTTTAAAGCAAAAACCGACGATATTAGAGAATCTCCATCTTTGCATGTCATGGATAAACTTATTGCTCTTGGAGCGGATGTCCATAGCTATGATCCAGAGGCCAATACCAATACCAAAGAAAACTATGGTTCGCAGGTTTCTGTGCATGAAGATATGTATTCTGCTGTAGAAGGAGCCGACGCGCTTTGTGTATTAACCGAGTGGAATGAGTTTAGGAGCCCGGACTTTTCAAGAATAGCATCAACGATGAAGTCATCCACACTGTTTGACGGTAGAAATTTGTATGATGCAAAGCAACTGAGTGGTTTTAAGTATTATCGTATTGGATAAAACTTAACGCCTTTTTTGCTTAAGGCTGCTAACATGAAAAAAAAAATATTTTTTATCAGTTCCTATTTTTATCCAGAAAGGGGAGCCGGTGCAGTCAGAGCTTTTGAGTTCGTTAAAGTATGGTGTAAAAAGTACAGCCTTGATGTGTTTACCAATGTTCCCAACTACCCCTTTGGAATTCCATACAAAGGTTACAGCTTAAAATTTCCTAAGACTACAGATAAACATAGTTTTGAGTTTACAGTTCATCGAGTTTTTACCATGCTTGCGGAAAACAGCGGTTTTGTTAAGCGTTCACTTAGCTATGTTCTTTTTTGCTTCTCAACTTTTTTTAATATTTTGTTGTTTAAAAAGAAGCCAGATGCAGTTGTGGCTACTTCTCCACAATTGCTCACAGCTCTTTCCGGGTTACTTGTAGCTAAGTTTTACAGACTTCCCTTTATCCTTGATATCAGAGATTTATGGCCGGAAGCCATTATTGAATCAGGTGTATCCATCAACAGAGTGATTTTAAAAGTCCTGCGTTTTTTAAGCCTAAGCGCTTATAACAATGCAGCAATCATTAGCGTCACCACCCACACGCAAAAGCAAAAAATAGTTACGTCTTACCAAATTGATTCTCAAAAAATTGAGGTCATGGCCAACGGATACAATGCGCAAATGTTTAAGCCAATTAATCCAAAAGATGAAAAAATTTTAGAGTTCAAATCAATGTTTGGAAAAAATGATCGAACTCTAGGCTATATTGGCAACTTAGCATTCTATTATGATTTTGATGTTTTTTTTGATCTGGCAAAAGATTTTCAAGATATAGATTTTATTATTATGGGTGAGGGGAAGCAAAAGCAAAGCCTTGAATTGAAAATTAAAAAAGCCAATTTGGTCAATCTCAAACTATTGAACTCAATTGACTATGAAGAGGTTCCTTATGCAATGAATGCTTTGGATATGGGCTTGGTTAAACATAAAAAAAATATGAATATCACGCAAAGTATGCGTCCAGTTAAGCTGTTTGAATACACAGCTTGTCAAACACCTTGCTTGTATTATGGCAGCGGTGAGGGAGAGAAATTAATGCAAGAGCTGGGTTTATCCGCATTGGCCTTGAGTTTAGATCAGCCCTATGAGCAATTAAAAACAAAGATAAAAGACCATGATTTTGAGAAAATATTCACTTGCAATGCTGAAGTTTTGATGTCTTATTCCAGAGAAGCCATTGCGCTAAGTTTTCAAAAAAATATAATTGATAAGGTGCTAGAGAAATGAAAAAAAATGTTTTGATGATTGGTGGCAGTGGTTTTATTGGCAAACATTTTTCTATGGAGTTAAAGGATTGTCATATTCATATTGCCGACCTTGAAAAACCTGACTCTGATCAAAAGCATAGTATATACAGCTTTTTGGATATCAGAGATAAAAATCAGGTTGAGAGTTTTTTTAAAAAGTATCAACGGTTTGATGATGTGATTCTTTTAGCTGCAGAACATAAAGACTTTGGCGTGGAGCCAGAAGCATATTATAAAACCAATGTTGAAGGCACTCAAAACGTTTTAAATGCTTTAAAGGATGAATCGATTAAAACGTTCACGTTTTTTTCTTCGGTTGCTGTATACGGCAATGCAGAACAAGCTAAGTCTGAAGATGATGAAAAACATCCTACCAATGATTATGGAAAGTCCAAGTGGCAGGCAGAGCAAGCCATTATAGATTGGAAAAAACAAAGTAAAATAAAGACGGTTATTGTCAGACCGGCAGTTGTCTATGGTGAAAAAAATGTTGCCAACATGTACAAGCTGATTCATCAAATCAAAAAAAATAAATTTTTTTATGTTGGAGAAATGAGTAATATCAAGTCGATTTGCTATGTGAAAAACTTGGTGTCGGCATGCATTTATGCATTAAGAGATCTAAACAATGATATGTTTATTTTTAATTATGCCGATGATAAACAATTGAGCTCTAGGGAAATATCTCGTACCATCGCTTTGAAGCTTAATAAAAATCCCATAACCTTGCCATATCCTTTAGTTTACCTCCTTGCCATTCCTTTTGATGTGTTAACATATTTTACGGGCAAAGATTTTGGTGTTTCAACACAAAGAGTAAAAAAACTATGTACTCAGACATATTTTAAAGCCCAAAAAATAAAAGAACAGGGTTTTAAAGCCTCTATTGATAATGAAAAAGCTATTGGTTTAATGGTGTCTTGGATTAACAAAACTTCTAACTCAAGCAATGGACATTAAAGTTTTAGTAAGAGTTCTTGCGTGAAATTCAAGCGTTTATTTATTTTAGAGAAGTTCTTTAGGAGCATCAAAGGCTCTTTTTTTAGGAAAGGCCTCAAGGTATAAGTTTTTTTCTGAAAATCTATGATATGTTTTATAGCTAATGTAATAACACTCTCTTAAAGTGTTTCTTGTGTAGCTTCCTTTTAAGTTGGTGTTCTTGAATATTCCTTTTTTACTTAATGAGTCAGAGGCAGAACGGGCATAGTATAAAACTTCATCAATCTTTTTTATACAAAGCCCTATGCATTGAGCTCTTTCAAAAAACTCGCTGTCCGCGCAAGATCGAACCAAGTCAAAATATCCTAAACGATCTTTTAATACAGTTGCATTTATAAAAAATGTGATCAAGCCTTTACGATAAGGGCTTCCTAGCCATGTAGCTTCAATTTCTCCTTGGTTATTAAACCTGATATAGTCAGAAAAAACAGCATCAATATCCATATTGCTCTTTATTGCATCTAAGGATGTTGCAATTCGATCGGGTCTTGATATATCGTCCGAATCATGGAATGTGATGTACTGTCCTGTACTCTGGGTTATCCCGTAATTTCTGCAGTAATAGCTTCCACGATTTTGTTCAAGTCTATAATAATGTATCCTACTGTCTGTTTCTGATATGTTTTGAACAATGGATTTCGTATTATCTGTTGAGCAATCATCAACAACAATGACTTCAATATTTTTATGGTTCTGTGTTTGAATTGAGGCAATGGCCTGGGCAATTGTTTTTTCTGCATTGTATACGGGTAGAATAACAGACACGGTTTCCAAGTGTGAGCTGGTATGATTAGTTTTTAAATTATAAAGTGAACCATTGGAATGGAACTCGATGCATGTGTTTTCATTTTTATATGCATTGGTAAATGAAAGCAATTGAATAGGGTTTTTGGTGAACAACTCTTTAAATGGATTTTGAGTAGAATAAGTTTTGCCTAATATGGCGAGCATGTTTTTATCAAAACCAGAATCATTGAAGTATTTATTCTTTGGCGATATGTAATGGCAAGAATCTTTTGGCTTGCAATAAAGTCTACATGCATAGAGCAACTGAAAAACTATTTTTAAGGGTCTTATAGCTTGCAAGCTTTTAATATAATAAAATGTTTGTAGTTGCCATTGATAGAAGATTTTTTTTATCGTTGACATAAATGAGCGTATTCTTAGCTGGATTGTTCATACTGTTCAATAACGTCTTTAGGGTCGCCAAAAGCCTTACTGACGCCTTTTTCAATCCATAAAACTTTGTTGCATAAATTTAAAATTGTATCACGGTTATGAGATGTGATGATAGCTGTTGAGTCTGTGTGTTGAATTTTTTCTTTTAAAGCAGCAGTTGATTTTTTCTTAAAGTCACGGTCACCTACACCCAAAACTTCATCAACAAGTAGAATATCAGGTGTAAGCATGAGAGCTGTTGAAAAACCCAACCTTGATTGCATTCCTGATGAGTAGGTTTCAACTGGATCATCAATAAAGTTTTCTAGTTCGGAAAATTCTATGATTTTATCCATCGAAGCAATGATTTTCTTTCGTTCTATTCCAAGAGCTAAACCTAAAAGCATAATGTTTTTTCTGCCACTTAGGTTTTTCATGATCCCTGTATTAATGGTTAAAAGCATTGCTTTATTATTATAAGTATTAACTGTTCCTTTATCCGATGAAATAACGTCTCCAATAAGAAGCAGTGTTGTGCTTTTGCCTGCACCATTGTTGCCAACAATGCCAAGAACATCACCTTTGTTAATTTCAAAGCTTACATCTTTAATAGCCCAGTGACCTTTAGGACTATTAAAAATATTTTTTATAAAGTTTTTGCGATGTTTTTTATAAAAAACACCAACATGGTCAAAAGTCACTGCTGGAGTCGTTGTTTTTTTATTAGAGGGCAATTTTTGCATATTTTTTATCCAGTTTTTTTATGATACTATAACCTGCTACATAAAATATAAGTCCGCTCGACAGTAAAAGTGTTATGGTATAGAGCGTAGGAGGTGTACCCTTCATGATAAGATCACGAAATGCTTGAATGCTTAAAGCCAAAGGATTTAGGTTAACAATAAAGTCATATTTTTCTGGTACTCTAGATAAGTCAAAAATCACACCGGAAGGGTAAAAGCCAAGTCTAATAAACAGGCCTACAATTATTTTTAAATCAACAAAATAGGGCAAGACAGATGACAAAAGCGTTGATAAACCCAGTGAAAAAATAAATTGAGAAAAGATTAAGATTGGCAAGTATAAAATATTTTTAAACACAGGATAGCCAGATAAGCCATAAACTATAACAATTAATGAAAGGATAATTAGAAATTTTACAGCATAAAAAACACATTCAATCCACGGAAAAATAATTTTGGGTAAGTTGATTTTTTTATATAAACTTTTAGCCGCATACAAGCTGCTGGTACCAGAAGAAACAGAAGATCCAAACCATTTCCAGGTTACTATGCCAATAAATAAAAAGTAGATGTAGTCGTCTTCGCCACGATTTAATATAAGCTTAAAAACCAAGTAATATATCGTCACCAACATTGCAGGCTCAAGAACCCACCATAAATAACCAATATAGTGGTGAATAACCTCATCTTCTAATTTAGCTCTAACGTTGAACAGTATCAAGTCTTTTAGCTTTGACATAAATCACCATCTATACTAGTTTTTTCAATTGATCAACTCAAGTAGCTGAACTCAATAGAAACCTAATTTTTAACATATACATTCTTAATATCTGTATAATAGCTTAGCTTATTAAAAGCTAGATTTTTGCTAACCAATGCAGTCTGATTTGAGTGAAATAGCTGTTTTTCACTGACGTTCCATGTATGTATAGATTTTTTATGGCGTACGGCGCAGCAGTTGAAAATACTGGTCGAAAAAGGTTGAATGCCAAGTTTTAAGAACTTTTTAATAAAGTCAGAGTCTGTTCCTTTGGTTAGACCTTCTGAAAACTGACCAACTTCAAGCCATTTTTTGTAGCTGAATGCTAAAGTACAACCTGACACGTGAAAGGTAAAATTGTATGGCTTTTTTTTAATAGAGCGCAAAAAAAGTGTGTTGGAGTTATGTGAATAATAAAAAATACAAGCTTTACCTACAAGTGTATCAAGTTGGTTAATGTAAGGTATTTGTTCGTGAACATATAAAGGAGAATAGTAATCGTCATCGTCAAATTTAAAAATAATATCATCACTTTGTGAAAATTTTTTGATTGCTTGGTTTAAACACAAACCCAAGTTATTTTTTGTATCCACCCGTATAATTGAATAATTATCAATCTTTGCTTTTTTGAGTTCAGAGTTAAAATAGTCTTGTGTATCTTCCTTACAGTTATCAACAATACTTAGGTGTTTGTTTTTGTATTTTTGTCGATTGAAATTGTTGAGGCAGTTTTGAAAAAATTCTTTTCTATACACAGAGGTTACAATATGAGCTCTTTTTTTTTCATCATTATGTTGTAAGAGCTCAACAGGGGGAGGTAGTAAGACTTTTGAATTTAAAATTGAATCAGAGATTAGGTTTACAGTACAGTTTTGAATAATTGAATTTAAATTTTTTTCTTTGAGTGGCTTATAAACTTGTTTCAAATAATCACTTTGCAAAGAAGAAATATTTAAGTATGGTGCTGGAAAAGATCGTAGAATAGGATTAAAAGCCATTTTTAGCTGAGTGTGTTTACCATGAAAACGTTTATAGTTATTAATATAGCGAGTTCGAAGAATATTTTTTTTCTTACTATTAGGGGCGTTGACACCCAAGGTTTTACTTTTTGTTAATGATTTGTTGTGTAGACGAGCGTAGTAAAAAACATCATTAATTACTTTAACATCAGTTTTGCTTTCTTTGATTCTTGATAGGTATTCAGAATCTCCACCGACTTTTACAGTATCAAAAAAACCTACTTTATCTATTATGTCATGCTTAATAAAAAGCGTGATAAGACTAAACCGCTGAAGCGCAAGGGGACTTGCAGGTAAAAAAACTGGCGACCCTTCTAAGTTTACTCTTATATGATGACCGACCAAAGCAGATGCATTACCTATTTTCTTTAAAGAAAGTTCTATTCTATCAAATTTAGAAATATCATCAGAATCATGAAAAGTAATGTAATCACCTTTGGCATGATTCAAACCTGTATTTCGACAATAATAGGTTCCTCTGTTCTTATCTAAATGAAAAGTTTTTATGTTTCTATGTTTTGTAGCAATCTGATCAATTATGTTCTTGGTGTTATCTGTTGAGCAGTCATTGACAATAATTAACTCTATGTTTTTGTGGCTTTGTTTAAGGATAGAATGAATTGCATTGGCAATATAATCTTCGTCATTAAATACGCTTAATATAACTGTTACCAAAGGTGCTCGTGTATGTTCTGAAAATTGATACTGCACTGTTTTATTGTTAAGTCTAATTTTTTGGTTATCATCGAGGTTTATTTCTGGTGATAACGATTTAACTAATGATTTAACTGCTTTGGGGTGTATAAAAGTTTTATTAGAAACACTTTTTTGATTGCTGTCATAAAGATACAACCAGGAATATTTAATATTTTGGATGAGGCTAGTGAGTATAATAAACTCACTAGGAGTTAATGGTTGGTCTGATGATAGTCTTAGAGTATCAAAACTCTTTTTAGAAAAGTTTATTGAATAATTAATAAGCTTTTGATCATAGTTATTTTGAGTAGACCTAACAGTTATAATAGAGTGTTTATATAAAGCTTGCTTACTTTTGATAACATAGATCTTTAAGTTATAGAAAAATGAAATATTAAATAAAGCTGAAAGAGTTTTGTTTTTTATAGCTCTATAGCGTTTTTTGGGTATGTGGATAAGAAACTTCCAAAGTTTTCTCGGCTCTTTGATTGCTTGGAAAAAAATAATTTTTAAGATGTAGATTTGCTTCATTACATTTAGTTAGTTTCCCAGATGAGAATTCACTAATAATTGAAATTACTTGTTTTTACAACAACTTTTCATTATTTAGGAAGATCTATGATTGAAAGTGCTTTAAAAGCTAAACTTGAACAGCTTACACATTCTAATGCGCTTAGGGATCCAGTACTTTTTACTGAGTTTTTACATGCGCGTAGAACAAGGTCAGAAAATAACAAGTATTTTATAGAGCTGGATAAAATCAACTTTGATGACATTGCTAAAAAAAGTGGTGTAAAATATCCAGAAGTTTATAAAATATACAGTAATGCAAGTCAGATTGTCTTATCCGAGTTGCCAGAACATGTGGTGATTAAGCCAATCAACTTGGCTTCAGCTCACGGTGTTTACCTTTTAAGCAAACAGGGCGATAAGTGGTTTGACACTTTTACTCAGAAAAAATACACTGAAAAACAAATTGTTAATAGTCTCATTCACTGGACAAAACATAAACCTAAAGAAGACAGACAGGTTATTGCTCAGCAATATATATGGAATGATGGTGATGGAAATATTAGTATTCCTTGCGACTATAAAATATACACTTTTGGAGACAATATTCCGTTTATTTCCAAAGTTGATAGAGATCATGGTTCAGTCTTAAGTTTTTACGGCGACGACTTTAGTGACTTTGATTTTAAAAGAAATTTTGCTACGCATTTGCCAAAGTTTACTAAAAAGCATGTTGTATCAGAAAAGCCTGCTAGATATAAAGAGTTGCTTGAACTTGCTAGAAAAGTATCTCATTATATGAAAGATCCTTTTATGCGAATTGACTGTTACTCTGACGGTGAAGAGGTTTATTTGGGAGAAGTGACACCCTGTCCGGGAGGACCTTACTATGGCAGACAATTCGCCTTTTCGTATGAATTTGATAAAAAACTTGGTGATTTATGGAGCAATGAGTTGAAAAAATTAAACTTGCCAAAGCCTAAAGTTTTGGGCTATCCGCCGGTTGTATTAGATATGCGAGATGTTATTGCCGTTCAAAAAGAAAATGAGCGTTTAAGAAAAATATACAATAATGTTGGATTCATTATCGATAATCCGCTATTAAGGGCATTGCCGTTTTTAAAGAAAAAGCTGTACTTTTTAAAACCCTTGTACAAACGTATATTTAAGTGAAAATATATTAACAATGAGCAGATGATAGACAATGTTAAGCGAAAAAATTAAACAAAAAAAAGTGACTGTTGGCGTTATTGGCCTAGGTTATGTTGGATTACCCTTAGCGGTTGACTTTTCTAAAGCAGGGATCAATGTTTTGGGTTTTGATGTTTCAGAAGCAAAATGTGATTCTATCAACAATGGCAGTTCATATGTCGAAGACATATCTGATAACGATTTAAATACAGCTATTTCAACGGGTTTTTTAAAAGCAACAACAGATTTCACTGAATTAGCCAATGTTGACTGTATTAGTATTTGTGTGCCAACACCTTTGGTTAAAACACAAGATCCTGACATGTCATACATCATGGCTGCGTGTAACAATATTTCTCAGCACTTAAGAAAAGGTCAGTTGATTGTCTTAGAATCAACAACTTATCCTGGTACGACTGAAGAAGTCTTGAAAACCATGGTTGAAGAGGCAGGTTTTGAAGTCGGTAAGGATGTTTTTGTCGCCTTTAGTCCGGAAAGAATTGACCCAGGTAATAAGGTTTATCAATTGCATAATACACCAAAAGTCATCGGAGGGATTACTGCCAACTGTTTAGAGGTTGCATGTCAATTGTATCAAATAATAGTTGAGCAAGTTGTTCCGGTGTCTTCAGCTAAAGCAGCTGAAATGGTCAAGTTATTAGAAAATACATTTAGATCAGTCAATATTGGTTTGGCCAATGAAGTAGCCCAAATGTGCCATGTTTTAGAATTGGACAGCAATGAAATTATCAATGCAGCAGCGACCAAGCCTTTTGGCTTTACACCGTTTTACCCAGGGCCTGGATTGGGTGGCCACTGTATTCCTATTGATCCACACTATTTATCTTGGAAACTTAAAACTTTAAATTATGAAACACGTTTTATTGATTTGGCTTCAAAAATTAATACGGAAATGCCGGAGTTTGTGGTTAATTTGGCGGTTGATAAGCTAAACAGCATGCAAAAAAGTGTTAAAGGGTCAAATATATTGGTGGTTGGAGCAGCTTATAAAAAAAACATTTCAGACTTAAGAGAGTCTCCAAGTTTAGATATCATTAAACTTCTTTTGACTAAAGGAGCCAACATAATTTACCACGATCCTTATGTTAAAACTTTAAAAGTTGACGGTCATGAGTTTGTTTCGTGTGAGTTTGACAGCGAACTTATTGCAAACCAAGATTTATGTATTGTTTCTACATGGCATGATCAATTGGATATTCGTTTACTTATAGATCATGCAAACTCAATTATTGATGCCAGAAATGCAACAGCAGGTTTCAACGATCCAAAGATTTGTAGAATATAATTGATTATATATCATTTTTGAAAAAATCAATGGTTTGATCTAAGCCGTGATTTAAGTTGGTTTTTGGCATCCAACCAATGTCCTGCTTAACTTTTTTCAAAGAGGGTTTACGTTTACTTGGATCATCTTTAGGCATTGCCAGAGATTTGAGTTGAAGCTTGGGATTTATTTTTTCAATAACAATGTCTGCCAATTGTTTAATGCTGTACTCAGTGTCGTTTCCTAAATTGTATGGCCCTGTTAGCTCAGGTTTGCTGTGCATAACCTTGATCATGCCGTCAATTAAGTCGTCAACGAAACAAAAGCTTCGGGTTTGTTGTCCATTCCCATAAACGGTTAAATCATTCCCTTTTAAAGCTTGTACAATAAAGTTAGAGACAACGCGACCATCTTTAGGGTTCATGTGTGGCCCATAGGTATTAAAAATACGCACAACTTTAATTTTTGTTCCATGCATACGATAATGATCAAAAAACAAGGACTCTGCACAGCGCTTGCCTTCATCATAACAAGCTCTTATACCAATAGGGTTAACATTACCCCTATAAAGCTCTTCTTGTGGGTGCACTGTGGGGTCCCCATAAACTTCGCTTGTGGATGCTTGTAAAATGGTAGCGTCGTGAGCGTTTGCCAAATTGAGCATGTTGATTGCACCTAAAACGGATGTTTCTGTGGTAAAGATGGGGTCAGATTGATAAATGGGTGGGCTTGCTGGACAGGCTAAATTATAGATTTGATCGATAGCTTTTTCACTTTTAAAGGGCTGTCTAATGTCATGTTCAATGAGTGTAATGTTTTTTTGTGATTGCAGCCATTCAATATTTTTTGGATAGGCTGAAAAATAATTGTCCAAGCAGGTGATGTGATAATCTGCTTGCTCAAGGAGTGTTTTAACTAAATTGATACCCAAAAAACCGGCAGCACCGGTAACAAGTACATGCTTCATACTTTTCATTTAACAGCTTGTGAAAAAAAGGTACATTTGTTGAATCAATCAAAGAAATTTTTTATGGCCTGTACAATATAGTTTAAGTTATCCTGTCCCAACTCTGGGTAAATGGGAATAGCAAAACTGCTTAAAGCACAATGCTCAGCTACCGGGAAGTCGCCTTTTGTATAGCCTAAATCAGTAAAACACTTCTGAAGGTGCAAGGGCAAGGGATAATAAAGTGCTGTAGCAATGCCTTTATCTTTTAAATGTTGGCATAAAGAGTCTCTTTGTTCTGGGGCTACTTGCAGCATATACTGATTAAAAACATGCGTATTATTGTCTTTTACTTTTGGAAGTTTGAGCTTGGGTATGGTGTTTAAACTTTCTTGATAAAAAGCAGCATTCTCTTGGCGTTTTTTTGTCCATGCATCTAAAAATTGTAATTTTTCACGTAATACAGCTGCTTGCAGGGCATCTAAACGGAAGTTACCGCCAATATATTGGTGGTAGTATTTTGGTTTGGACCCATGGGCTCTAAGCACACGCATTTTTTCAGCCAAATCTTCATCTTGGCAGCTGATGAAACCTGCATCACCAAAGGCGCCCAGGTTTTTTGCTGGAAAACAGCTGAAACAGCCAATGTCTCCCATGGAGCCTGCAGCTTTGTTGCTTTGAGAAGCGCCAATCGCTTGAGCAGCATCCTCAATAACTTTAAGCTTGTATTTATGCGCTATGGCTAAGATTGGAGCCATGTCTGAGCATTGACCAAAAAGGTGGACTGGAATAATAGCTTTGGTTTTATCTGAGATGTAAGGTTCAACCTTATCTGTATCAATATTAAAGGTATCAGGGTCGATATCTACAAAAACAGGTTTTGCACCCAGGCGTGAAATAGCGCCTACGGTAGCAAAAAATGTGTAGGGGGTAGTGATGACTTCATCTCCAGGTCCAACACCTAAAGCCATCAAAGCCAAAATCAAAGCATCACTACCGGAAGAAACGCCAATAGCATACTTTGAGTGCGTGTAAAGAGCGACTTCTAGTTCAAAGGTATTGACTTCTGGACCTAAGATAAAGTGCTGGGAACTCAAAACGCGTTCAAAAGCTTTATCAATGTGCGGTTTGATCTGTTGATACTGCGCTTTTAAATCCAGTAAGGGTATGTTTTTATGATTCATGATGATTGATTTCTAAGCCATGTTTTCCCAAGTCATAACTTAAGTGACAACTTGAGCAGGTCAGTTTATCTTTGCCAGGGTTAATTCTATGGCCACAAACACACATCCAACCTTTATGCTTTGCAGGGTTACCTACAACCAAGGCATGGTTGGGAATGTCATGCAAGACAACACTTCCAGCACCAACAAATGCATATTGTCCAATGGTGATGCCACATCTTATGGTGGCATTGGCGCCGATTGTGGCGCCTTTCTTTACTCGGGTTTGTATAAATTCTTCTCTACGGTTAACCTCGCTTCTTGGATGTAAAACATTGGTAAATACCATGGAAGGACCACAGAAAACAGCATCTTCCAAAATCACACCATCGTATATGGACACATTGTTTTGAACTTTGACGCCATCTCCAATTTTTACCTGGCTGTGGACTACAACATTTTGACCAAAATTGCAGTTTGCACCAATATCCGCTCCAGACATGATATGACAGAAATGCCATATTTTAGTGTTTGATCCTATATTTGCGCCATCATCAATATAGCTTGAGGGATGGGCAAAAAACGTTTGTTGTGTATGTTGATCAGACATAATAATCATTAAACCTTAACTTGCACAGCTTGTCCATTCATCTCTAAAGAGTTCTGACAACTGTGCAAAACTTTTAAAACATTAAGGCCTTCATGGCCATCGGTTAAAGGTTTGGTTTTATGTTCAATGCACTTTAAAAAATGCAAGCATTCTTCTTTTAAGGGTTCTACAGACTGGTCATAAGCAAGGGCTTCGCCTTTGGGCTTTTGCGTAACATACTCTCCTTGAATGAAATCCACGCTTTTATCATACAAGACCAGCTTTTGTTCGGCTTGAGCGGCATCATCAAAGACTACCATCTTTTTTTGACCAACAAGAACCAATCGTTGTTCTTTGAAAGGGTGGAGCCAACTTACATAAATATGGCCTCTAATACCACCGGGAAAAACAAAGGAAGATATGGTGGTGTCTGCAATATTGGGCTGTAAATAACTTCCGCCCATAACATTCACCTGCAGTGGCATGCTTTGGGTAAACCAAAGCATAAGAGAAATATCGTGAGGTGCAAAAGACCATAAAATATTTTCCTTGGTTCGTATTTTACCTAAATTGAGACGATTGGAGTAAACATATTCAAGTTTGCCCAATACACCTTCATCTAGCAGTTTTTTGAGAGTTTTGATGCATGGGTGATACTTTAAGAGATGTCCAACCATTAAGGTTACTTTGGATTGTTTTGCAAGTTCAATCAATTCCTGGGCATGGGAAACTTCTAATGAAAGTGGTTTTTCAACCAAAACATGTTTTTTGGCTAATATAGCCTGTTTAGCTAATTCATAATGGCTCTCAGCGGGGGAGGCAATGACAACATTGCTTACTTGCGGGTGGTTTAGAGCGTCTTGGTAGCTTTTAAATATCTGGCAAGGATAGGTTTGAGCTAATTTTTCTGCTCTTTTTTCATCATGGTCATAGATGCCAAACAGGGCATTGAGCTCATAAAAGTTTCTGACATGGTTTTTACCCCAATAACCCGTTCCGCAGACCAAGGTTTCTGCTGTATGTGTATTCATGAAAAATACTATAGCGTAAGTACGTTTGTAATTTAAGTTTTCAAGCACTTTCTGGTATAAATAGCCGGCAAATGTTTGAGCGCAAAAACATTCAAAAAAAGTTTCTTCAACATAAAAAGCAGAGTTTTGTTTTTTTTGGAGTGTTGTTTATTGGACAAATTTCTTTTGCTTTAACTTGGGAACAAGCTAAAGAAAGTCTTAATGACAATAACTATAAGTTAAAAACAAGTTTTGAAAATATTAATATTGCAAGAAATGATCTATCAAAACCGCTTTCGCAACTTTATCCAATTGTATCTTTAAGAGGAGCTGCTGAGCGTTTTTTACAAGAAGATGCATCTTTAGGTTTTAGGTCTTTTTTGGGTCCCAGGCTCACTTGGTCTTTGTATCAAGGAGGTAAAATAAAAAATACAATCAAGCAATCACGTATTAATATCAATAAGCAAAGAACTTTGTATGGCCTAAACCAGGCAGAGCAAGAGTCTCAGTTGAGGCAAGTTTTTGCTAATGCTGTTTATGCTAAAAAAAATATTGAGTTAGCTAAAAGGTCTTTACAAAGGGCTAAGAATAATAGTCGTTACATACGTTTGCGATATAAAGGTGGACAAGAGTATGTATGGGTATTTCAAAGCTCACAAAAAAACATTTTAGAAAGTGAAGCAAACTTAATACAATCTCAACAAGAAGCAAAAAAAGCACTTTTCAGTCTGAGACAAATGATTGGTCAGGAGGAAGTTCAATCCATTGATGCCATCAGTGAAGAACATTTTTCAGTTCCAAAAAATATAGAAACCATTGATATCAAAAAATATTTAGGAAAACATCCTGAATTAAGAATGGCACAGCAAGATTCAGATATTGCAAAATTAAATCATAAAGTTGCAAAGGCGGATCGTTTACCATCCTTGTTATTTAGAACGGATTTTATTATTGCCGATACAGATGATTCTCAAGTTTTTCCTTTTTGGTACGCGGGTATCAATTTTTCTGTCCCAATTTTTGAGTCGGGTCGTTACAAAAAAGCTGCACAAAATGCAAAAGTTAAATTTAGACAATCTCAAAGATTGCTTGAACAAAAACAGCAACAACAAGAGCAAAATATAGAGCAGAAAATATCTAACTACCAATGGGCTTTAAAAAATCTAGATGTTGCAAAAATAAATTTAGAGTCGATGAACAATAAATATAAACTATTTAAGAAGCAATATAGAGAAGGTTTGGTGCCTTATGTGCAATGGGATAGCGCCCAAAAGGAGCTAAGAGCTGCAGAAAGTCAGTGGATTCAGGCTTTACAGTTTTTACAAGTAGAGTATGCAAAATTATTATTAGCTTTGGGAGTAACAGAAGATGAATTTAAAAATAATTAGTTTCTTGTGTACCATAACTTTATTTTTGCTCTGTTCATGTCAGCGAACTGAGCAGCAAAATCAAGTTGAAAAGTTTGTTTATTATGAATCTAGTCAAGAAACGTTGGTTAACTATATTGAAACCAATGGAACGGTTGAGCCAAGAAATAGTGTTAGTGTTACAGCACCTTCTAAAGGAAGATTAGAAAAACTTTTTATTGAAGAAGGGGATCGTGTGCGTAAAGGGCAAGTTATTGCTATCATGAGCTCAGATAAACGAGTTCAAATTTTAGATATGGCAGCCAATGAAAGTTTGGAGGAAAAAAAATATTGGAGGGAACAAATACTTCCAACGAAAATATTTTCACCAATAACAGGAGATGTGCTTGAAGTTGTTACAAGGCCTGGAGATACCGTAGTTAATGAGATTGCAAGAATATCAGATCGTCAAATTGTAAGAGCAAATATTGATGAAATAGATATCTCAAAAGTAAAGATTAATAGTGATGTTGAAATTTATTTTGATGCTGATGATGAGCAAAGCTTTTTTGGTGAATTAAAAAGAATAGCTCAAACAGCAACTAAAATCAGAAATGTTAGCGTTTATCCCATAGAAGTGTTCTTTGATGAAGATGATATTAAAAATAAAAACTTTACCATTAGATCTGGAATGTCTGTGACCATTAAAATACCCATTAACAAGGTTGAAGAGGCCACTTCTATTGATGCAGCTGCAGTGAATAGTATGTCAAATAGGACTGTGTCTGTAAAAATGAAAGACAACAGTTTACGTCAGATAAAGTTAGGAAACATATATGGAGATAAAGTGCATGTTGTTGACGGTTTAAAAAAAGGTGAAGAGGTTAAAGTTAGAGCGTTTAAAACAGAGGCAAAGAAGAAAAAGAGTATTCTTAATTTTTTTAAGTAAATAGTATGGCACTGATACGTCTCAAAAAAATATCCAAGATATATCAACAAAGTAAAGAAGTTGAACCGTTTAAGGCTTTAGATGAAATTGATCTTGAAATAGAAAAAGGCGAGTATGTAGCCATTGTTGGACCATCAGGTTCTGGAAAGTCAACCTTATTACAAATTTTAGGTTTGTTAGATAGTCCAAGTTCAGGAGATTATTATTTTGATGAACAAGACGTTTCGGTCTTAGGAGATGATGAACTAACCTTTTTAAGATCAAAAACTATTGGTTTTATTTTTCAAATGTTCAATTTGCTTCCAAGAATTTCATCAGTTGAAAATGCAGCGCTGCCTATGATCTATAGTGGGCAAAAAGATCAGACGTGGGTTAAAGAAATATTAACTCAGTTGGGATTGGAAAATCACTTTGCTAATACTCCTGCTCAGCTTTCAGGAGGACAGCAGCAACGTGTTGCTATTGCAAGATCTTTGGTTAACAAACCGCAAGTGGTTTTTGCTGATGAACCAACAGGAAATTTACCGCAAAAACAAGCTATAGAGATTATTAAAGAGTTAGAAAGAATGCATCAGTCAGGTATTACATTGGTGATTATTACGCACTCAGGTGATTTAGCAAAACGTGCTGATAGAATTATAAAAATTGTTGATGGAAAAATTGTTGAAGATACAAAAAGTAAATCACAAGAAAAAAAATATTCAAATAAAAAGCAAAATGATTTTGAAGCAAACTCTTCAAAAAAAATTAATCCAAGTTTATGGTTGCAAGTCACAAAAATGTCCTTGCAGTCACTGTTAAGAAATAAAGTGAGAACCTTTTTAACGATGTTGGGCATTATCATAGGCGTTTTTTCAGTAACTTCAATGCTTGCCATAGGCGATGGTGCAAAAAAATCCGTTGAAGAAGAGTTGAAACAAATGGGCTCAAATATGTTTAGAGTATCAACCTCATGGCCCAAGGTCAAAGGTAGTCAATCACACCAAAGAACAATTACAAAAATAAATCCAACAGACTTAGAAAGCATAGAAAAGGCTATACAAAGTTCAGATAGTATAAAGTATGCAGCTGGTACAAGAGATACTGAAGGAGTGATCACTTACCAAGGCTACAGTTACACAACAAAATTGATGGGCGTAAGCTCATCATTTGAAAAGATGAGGAATCTTCAGGTTAGGTATGGTCGATTTTTTACTGATTATGAAAATAGCAAGCAGGCCAAAGTCTGTGTTTTAGGTGATACAGTTTATAGCAACATTTTTAAAGAAGATATTAACCCTGTTGGAAGGTCAATCGATATTAATGGGAGTAAATATAAGGTGATTGGTTTATTGCCAAAAAAAGGCAGTAGTTTTACCGGTGACATTGATGATGTTGTCTATATGCCAGAACAAACACTAATCAATAGGATATATGGAAGAAAACAGTATCGCCACCTTTTTGTGGAGGCATCCAGTACAGACAAGATTGATGCTGCAATGGCGGAAGTGACAAGAATTTTACGTCAGAACCATAGATTACCAGACGAAGTTGAAAATGATTTTAAAATTAAGAACTTTGGTGAAATAAGAAAAACCATTGATAGCATATCAAAAAACTTTTTGATCTTAATTATTGTTATTGCTTTAATATCGTTGATTGTGGGTGGTATTGGAATTATGAATATTATGCTGGTTTCAGTGACAGAAAGAACAAGAGAAATAGGTTTAAGGAAAGCGGTAGGTGCAAGAAAAAGTGATATCTTAAAACAGTTTTTAATAGAATCCATATTGATTAGTATGATGGGAGGTTTTATTGGTGTTAGCGGTGCCTATATAGTTGGTATGGTTGTAGAGTATTTATTTAATTGGGAAATCGTTTTTAAAGCATACATGATCATTTTAGCGTTTGGCTTTTCAATGTGTGTTGGCGTGTTTTTTGGCTGGTACCCCGCAAAAAAGGCTGCTAACTTATCTCCAATACAAGCATTAAGGTATGAATAGCAAAACTCTAAAATTAAAGGCTGATTGTATGTTATGTAATGTTCAAAGTACGGCTTAAATTTTAACACTAAAGATAAAACCTGGGTAAAATAAAGATGAAAAAAGTGCTGATTACAGGTGGAGCAGGCTATGTGGGGGCTTATGTTGCACAATATTTAAGAGAAAAAGGCTATGAGCCGGTTATTTATGATGATTTATCAACCGGTCATAAAGAACATATACGTAGCTTTAAACTATATCATGCTAGCTTGTCTAATGAAGAAAAATTAGATGAATGCTTTGTTAACGAAAAACCAGCTTTGGTTATTCATTTGGCGGCCAGTGCCCTTGTTCATGAAAGTGAAAGTAATCCAGTTTTGTATTACAAAAACAATATTGAAAACAGTATTAAGTTAACCGATGCAATGCTCAGACACAACTGTCGTAGTATTATTTTTAGTTCCAGTGGTGCCAGTTACGGTGAATCAAAGCAAGTTCCTATGTTAGAAAGTCATTCTCAAAACCCTATCAACAGTTATGGTATGAGCAAATTGGTTTTTGAGATGATTTTAAAAGATTTGGCAAAGAAAAATAAACTATCTTATGTTATTTTTCGTTTTTTTAATGCTGCGGGTGAAATTGAACGTTTTAATGGTGGGGAAGTTCATGACCCAGAAACACATTTTATACCCAACCTATGTAAAGTTGCTTTAAATCAAGATTCTTTGTCTGTTTTTGGTTCAGACTATAAAACAAAAGATGGAACTTGTGTTAGAGACTATGTTCATGTTGAAGATTTATGTGAAGCACACTTTTTAGCAATGAACCATTTAAACAATAATAAAGAATCTTTGATTTGTAATTTAGGGTCGGGTAAGGGGTACTCCTTATTAGAAATCATCAACAGTTTTGAAAAAATAATACAGAAAAAAATTAATGTTAATTTTTTACCGCCAAGACTTGGTGATCCAGCAGAATTATTTGCTGATATAAATCGAGCAAAAAATAAACTTAATTGGCAGCCTAATAAAAATTTAAATGATATTTTGAAATCTGCTTGGAATTTTCATTCAAGAAGAGTTTGAAGAATCAAATGATTGTAAGGCTTTTTGCCATTGACTTTCTTGCAAGTCTTGGCGATGTTTTTTTGCTTGAAATGCATCGTATTCTAAAGAAATCAAAAATTGAAAAATAAAAAAGCAATAAGATATAGTAATTAGCCAAGCAATAAAAGTTGGAGCTTGAGTGCATAAACAGGCGCACAAACTCCCAAAAAATGCCAACTTGTAGCAAGTGAGGGCTACTTTTTTATGTGATAAGTACCGACGCAATAGTCTATGGTGGATATGGTCACCATCAGGCTTCATGATTTTCTTAAAAAGTTGCTTCATAAAAGACCAAGACTGTTTTAAAGAGTAAGGTCTAAAGTAAAAGTTATCAATGTGTTTTATTGCTCGCCTAGTCAAAGCGATGCCAGTATCTAAAATAGGGAGGCTCAAAAATAAAAAAACTACATAGATAGGGTAGGGTACACTTTGTGAGCTTCCGGGAAATTGAGAAAAACTTGCTAGAATGAAGCCTAAGCTAAGACTTCCACTGTCTCCCATAAATATTTTTGCTGGTGACCAATTAAAAACTAAAAAAGCGCTTAGACTTGCAATAAGAATTAAACTCAACCAACCTAAAATGGGTAAAGAGATGAAAAAAGATAAAACTGCAATGGATGCTAAAGTAATCCAAGCAACACCCGCAGCCAGGCCATCTATACCATCAATGAAATTAAAAGCATTTTGTAAACCAACCAAGAATATAACAGTAATAGGCAATGAAAAATGATTGAGATCAATGGTGTAGCTTGCGCTTAAGGCAATATACCTTATTTTAAATCCAAGTAAAAATACCAAACCAGCAATGGCAATTTGAAAAAAAAGTTTGTGTTTAGCTTTTAAGTTTTTAAGATCATCAACAAGGCCCAATGTGAACGTTAAACTAATACCTACATAAATTGAAAGAAATAATGGAGAGCTTGTAAAGACTTGGTAAACTTTGGGTTTTAAATATAATAATAGGACAGTTCCAATGAAAAAGGTACATATAAAAGCCACTCCACCAAGTCTTGGTGTGGGTTGGGTATGGACTCTTCTTTCTTCAGGAAGATCAAGGAACTGAAACCTATGAGAAATATAAAGAATTATTTTAGTTAGAGTGTAACAAGCAACAAAGCTTACTGTTGTAATAAAAAGTAAAAATAATAATCGATCTTTTATGAAATACTCTGTCATGATTGGCTTTTAAAGGGGTTCATCTTGATAACTGAGTTGACCTTCAAGAAGCTTTGCAATTTTTTTTGTGGCATCAATTTGTTCAAGAATGATTTTTAATATAGAGGTCATGGGCACCGCTAAAAACATGCCTGGGATTCCCCATACCAAACCCCAAAAAAGTAAGCACAAAAGTATAGTTACTGGATGAAAACCTAAAGTTTGACCCAGTAATTTTGGTTCAAGAATATTTCCCCAAAGCATTTGTATGGCAATGCTAATGATCAGTAAAATGTAGAAGGGAAAAGTAAAGCCAAACTGTAAAATGGCCAAAGGTAGAGGCAATAATACGGCTATGATTGAACCAATGTTTGGAATAAAATTGAGTAAAAACGTTAATACGGAAAACATTAATACCATTTCAACATTCAATACGCTCAGTAAAATTCCCTGAGAAACAGCTGTTCCAAGAGATATAAAAAATTTTGCAATACTGTATTGCGATACTTGCTTTTGCATAAGGTCAATTGTTTTTGATCTGAATGTGTTTTTTTGTGTTCCAAAAAATAAAAACAAAACGAAAATAACAATAAGTGCAGCGTTACCAAGAATATTTAACAGTTCACCACTTACATTAGCGATTAAATCAAAAACAGGTATGTTTTGCAGCATAGACTCTATAGAGTCTATATTGAGATTGATGCTCCATTTTTTTGCAATGCTCTGTAAGAAACTTAAAGATTCAATCACTTTGTTTTGATATTGCCATGCATTTTGAGCAAAAGCTTGTAAAGATTGAACAATAAATACAACCAACATAGATGCAAAGACCAAGAAACCCAGCATGGTAATTAAAATTGAAAAATCTCTAGATAATTTGGCTTTTTTTTGCAAAAAGATTGTTATCGGCAAAAAGACAGCGTACATGAATACCGAGATGACAAAAGGAACTGCAATATTTTTTACATAAGCAAGCGAAAAAGTTAAGGCAATAGCAGTTAAAATGAGAAGGCAAGACTGAGATAGCTTATCTACTTTATTCATGTCTTTCAATTATCTTTAAATATATCAAGATGCAACTATTGCGGACTTTTGAAACAGGCACCTATGCTTTCCCCTACAAAAATGGGCCTAAAATCTAGAAATCTTATATAAAAATAAATAATTGAAATCAAATTAATATTCTTGAACATTGAATAAATTTTATTTATATTAAGAGTATGGAGTTTCACGATTTAGAAGTATTTGTGGTTGTAACACAAGAAAAAAGTTTTTCCCGAGCAGCAAAAAAAATCTTTAGAACACAGCCCGCTGTAAGTTTAGCAATTAGAAGATTAGAAGAAGAAATGGGAGGAGCTGTTTTTGACCGAGCCAGCAAAGAACCGATCTTAACAGACATAGGGCGTATTTTATATGAATATGCTAGAGAGTTACTAAACTTAAGAAATCAAGTTATACCTGCGGTTGAAGAGCTGAAAAGTTTAAAGCGAGGTATCATACGCATAGGTTCTAACGAAACAGGAGCCATATTTTTACTCCCACACATTATAGAATACAGAAAACAGTTCCCAGATATAAAAGTTGAGGTGTTGCGGTTTAAATCTCGGATGATACCGGATGAAATCATGAAGAGAAACATAGACTTGGGTATTATAGGCTATGACCCTAAAGATCCTCATCTATCAGCTCCTATTGTTTATGAAGATCATTTGTCATTGGTTGTTTACCCGTCACATAAGTTTGCAAAAAAGAAAAAAGTTAACATTAAAGATTTAGCGGGTGAAACATTTGCAGCCCATTTTGTAAGAGCAAGTTTTAGAGATCAGATTATCAGTTTATTTGAAAAAAAAGGAGTTCCGCTCAATATAGATGTTGAGTTACCTACGGTAGAAGCAATCAAGCAGTTTGTAGAAATGAAACAGGCTGTTGCGATGGTACCCAGTATGTGTATAGAAAGTGAAGTTCGTTCAAAACGTTTAGTAGACGTAGAAGTTAGTGAGATTAAGGCGATCCAAAAAAAATTACGAGCAGTTCATATTAAAGGAAAAACCCATACCTCATTTGCTGCAAGAGCATTTATTTCAATTTTACAAAAAAATAAGGATATAAAGTTTTAAGCTTTTTGGTTTATATTGCTTGATTTGGATTTTCTAGCATTGACTT
This sequence comes from bacterium, assembly GCA_022763185.1. Lineage (NCBI taxonomy): Bacteria > bacterium. The sequence continues at coordinate 266,721 of JALEGL010000014.1, forward strand.
TTGCAGTAAATACACCGCAAGCAATAATAATCGATGCTCCAAGCAAAGCCCATACATCGGGTCTGTCCTTGAAAATAGTTATTCCAAAGAAATAGCCAAATACAGGGCTAGTGTAGCTGAATAATGCTAATGTACTGGCTTTTTCAAGTCTTAAAGCGTAAGTCATGGAGATTTGTGCAAATAATGCAGATATACCTGATAGGCATAAGTATATCCAAACCCTTGTTGATAAGGGGTTCCAGTAGTATAGAGCTGTTGGTAATGTGAAAAGCGTAGAGAAAAAAACAAAATAAAAAACGATGGTGAGCGGGTTGTCGCTTTGTCTGAGCTTTCTAATGACAAGAGATATGATTGCAACACCAATTGCTGTACTTAAAGCAGAAAGAGAAGGAATTAAATTAAAGCTAAGGCTTGGTTTTATAATTAAACTTAAACCTAGTAAGAAAAAAGGAATCATCCAAAAAACAAAAGAATGCGATTTTTCTTGAGCAATCCAAGGGGATAAAAATGCCACAAACAAAGGAGATGTCGAGACCAGAACCATAACGTCACCCAATGGCAAGTTCATGACAGCAAAAATGAAAAACTGCAATTGAATAGCGCCATATAAACCGCGTAAAAAAAGTAATTTGCGCTTGGTTCCCCATAAAGACAGGCCTTGATGCTTGGCAATAGCATAAAGAATAGGAATTGGAATGATGGAGCGAAAAAAAACCGCCTGAAAATGATTGGCTTCATCACTTGCTAACTTGATGCAAGTTGAGGTTATCACAAAAAGAAACACGGATATAATTTTCCAAAATATACCTGAGTGAATAAAGTACACGCCTCTTTGTACGCGCATTTGATCAAAATGACGAGATAAGTTTGTCGTTTTTAGTTTTATGCAGTATGAAAAGTACATGTTAAATACGAATATTCCAAAGTATTTTAAGCAGCGCCGTCAGCAACTGGTTGATTCTATTGATGAAGGTGTTTTTGTATTTCCATCGGTTCAAGAGGGTAAGGGGGCCGTGATTAATTATCTTTACCGTCAGGACAGTAGTTTTTATTATTTATCAGGGTTTGATGAAGCAGATGCGTGCATTGTTATTGTCAAAACTAAAAATCAGCATAAATTTATTGTTTTTGCCCAAGATAGAGATCCTAAAAAAGAGTTGTGGGATGGTGAGCGTTATGGCTTAAAAAGAATTAAAGAGATATTTTCTGCTGATGAAGTTTATCATTTGTCTGACTTAGAGCATGAGTTGCCAAAGGTATTATCCGGACATCAGCATGTATATTATAGTTACGGCAAAGATGAATATTTTGATAAAAGAGTTTTTACTGCTTTAGAAAATCTACGCAAAGTGCAAGGCAGAAGTGGAAAGGGTTTGTTAACTTTAAAAGATCCAGTTGAAGTCTTGGGTGAGCTTAGAGTGATTAAAAAAGCCGAAGAAATTGAAAAAATAAAACATGCTTGCAAAGCTTCTGTTGCTGGACATAATGCAATTTTAAGTCAAGCTAAGCCTGGAATAACTGAAAGACAAGTGGAAGCTATTTTTGAATACACAATAAAGATGAATGGTTGTAGCAGAACAGGATATTCAAGTATTGTTGCTAGCGGTGCCAATGCAACCTGTTTACATTATGTCAGAAACAGTAATGAGCTTAAAGCGGGTGATTTATGTTTGGTTGATGCTGGTGGTGAACATGACTATTACTCTGCTGATATTACCAGAACATTTCCAGTCTCAGGAAAATTTAGCCAAGAACAAAAAGAAATTTATGAGGTGGTGTTAAAAGCACAAAAAGCGACGATTTCTGCTTTAAAGCCAGGCGTGCCGTATGAAAATAATTACAAAATTTCATGTGAAGTCATGACTCAAGGTTTAATAGACTTGGGGATTTTGCAAGGAAGTTTAGAAGAAAATTTAGAAAAAATGACTATAAAAAAATTTTTTCCACATAATATAGGACATTGGTTAGGCGTAGATATTCACGATGTTGGTATGTATTCAGATGAAAAGGGAAATTCTAGATCTCTACAAGATGGTATGTTTTTAACAGTTGAGCCGGGTTTATATTTTAACCCTGAAGATGATTCTTATCCTGAACAATATAAAGGAATAGGTGTGAGAATTGAGGATGATATATTGATTACTGCTGATGGGCATGAAAATTTAACTGCAGGTGTTCCTAAAGAAGTTGAAGAAATTGAAGCCATTCGTCAAGAGGCAATAAAGTAATTAGTGTTGATGAATAACAATGTATAGCAAATATGAATTGTATGAAGCTTCAGTACAGGACCCTCAGGCTGAAGTTGATTTTTGGCAACAAGCAAGTCAAGAGTTGATTGGAAAACCAGCGCGCAGTATGCGCGAAGATTTTTGTGCAACTTTTTGGAATGCCGCTACATGGGTTAAACAGCATAAAGATAATACAGCCATAGCTGTTGATATCTCTAAAGATGTTCTCGACTATGGCAAAAAAAAACATTTTGATACACTTTCTTCTACTGAGCAAAGCCGTTTGCGTATTGTTCAAAATGATGTGATGAAAGTGAATGACCCAAAAGTTGACATGGTCACGGTGTCTAATTTTTCAATTTTCTTTTTTAAAGAGCGTTTGAAACTATTGGCTTACTTGAAACAGGCTTTAGGTGTTCTCAATGATAAAGGGTTTATTTGTGTTGATGTTTTGGGGGGAACGCAGTCAGAAGATGATGATTATGAAGAACGAACATTTAAAGTTCCCAGAAGCAAAGAAGAAATAACCTATATATGGGAGCAAGAAGAGTATAATCCTATAAGTCGAGAAACACGGTACTCGATTCATTATAAATTTAAAAATAAGAAAAAGCTTAAAAGAGCATTTACCTATGATTGGCGTATGTGGAGTATCCCAGAATTAAAAGACTTAATGTTAGAGGCAGGCTTTAAGGATGTTGTTGTTTATTGGGAAGAGGACGATGAGGACGGTGAGGGCAGCGGTGTTTACTCGCAGCATGAAGATGCTGAAAATTGTGCTTCATGGATTGCTTACGTCATAGGCATTAAATAAGATAATTACAGACTAAAAGACATACCGTACTATGGAAGTATGTCTTTTTTTGAATGAGTTTAAATTTATTGGCATTTAAATTCCATAGTAACCAAGTAATTTTCACCTAATATAGTGTCGGTTGCAACACCACTCATACCAACAACTTTCCCAGTGTTTTCACCGGATGAACTATCACTTGTAGTAAAAATACCTACACCAACAATTTCAGCAGCCTTACTTACTTTTTTGGCAGTATTATAGCTTGTTTCGTCCATTTCACCAGTATACTCTTGTTTTTCAGAGACAACCGCGTAGCCTTTTTTCTCTTTCTTTTTGCAATAACGCTTAGCTTGCTTAAGGGCATTTTGTGCTCCTTGCTGTTTTGATTCAGCTTTGACTGAAACTTTATGCAAGTTATTGAGACCCGGTCGAACATCTTTATAACCAGCACATGAGCTTAAATTTGCCACGACCAGTAAAAAACCTAAAGTTAAATATATTTTATTCATCATTTCTCCTTGTATCTAAATTTATCAATTAATTTAGTAAAACAAAGTGAACTGAACATGAACATATTGTTTGCTAAAACTACATTAAACCAAGCTCTAATTTAGCAGCTTCACTGATCATATCCTTATGCCAGGGAGGTTCCCAAGTTAGATCAATTTTAACATCTTTTACAGTTGGGACGCCTTTTGCTTTTTGTTCTATTTCAGCCGGTAAGGTTTCAGCAGCTGGACAATTAGGCGTGGTGAGTGTCATGGTGATGGTGGCAATATTGTCTTTATCAAGGCTGATATTGTAAATTAGACCTAGGTCATAGACGTTGACTGGAATTTCAGGATCGTAAACAGTTTTTAACTCCTCAACAATCAATTGTTCAAGTTCTTCATTATTAGAAGGGAGTTTTGGTTTGTTGGGGTTTTCAATGGCAAAACCTTCCATATTATCCTGTTGTTTCCAATCAACTTTTGCACCGTGTAAATTTTGAGCACTCTTTGCATCAATATAAGTGCTAAAGTTCTTGAATTGTATAACGACATCATCAGGTTTTTTTTGATGAGCTTCTTCAAGAGAAAAATAATACTTGAACTTGTCAATTAAGGTTTCTGTGATTTGGATACGCAAGACCATGGTCTCTTTATTTGACGCTTCAATAAATGCGCATACTTTTTCTTTGGCAAGGTCGCTAAAACTTATATTAAGTGGGTTATTCATCGTTATCCTAACATTTTAATAGATTTGTTCAATGCATTGATAAAATAATCAACTTCTTCATGCGTATTGTACATGGCAAATGAGGCTCTACAGGTTGAAGAAATTTTAAAATGATCCATGATCGGTTGGGCGCAGTGGTGTCCAGACCTTACTGCAATTCCCATTTGATCCAGGAGCATGGCAATATCATTGGCATGAATGTCTTGATGATAAAAAGATAAAATCGATGCTTTATGTTCTGCTTGTCCTATAACTTTTATCCCTGAGATTTTTTTAATTTGCTCTTGAGCTGAATTCAATAGGCTTTGTTCATGCGCTTCTATAGTCTGGAGATTGTATTGATTAAAATAATCTAAGGAAGCAGAAAAAGCAATGGCTCCCATGATATTGGGCGTACCAGCTTCAAAGCGTGCTGGAGCGTTTTTATAAGTTGATTCTAATGGGGTAACGTGATCAATCATTTCTCCACCTCCATGGAAGGGGGGGAGCGTGTTTAAAAGGTCTTCTTTGCCATACAGTGCTCCAAACCCTGTAGGGCCATAAAGTTTATGCGCTGAAAACATCAAAAAATCACAATTTATCTCTTGAACGTTTATTTTTTTATGAGCAATACTTTGTGCTGCATCTACAACAGTTAGCGCATTGTATTGGTGGGCAAGGTCAATCATCGCATCAATAGGATTAATGGTCCCTAAGGCATTGGATATATGAGAAAAAACAAGCAACTTGGTTTTATCATTAAGCAATGTTTTATATATGTCCATATCCAACTCACCTAAATCATTAATAGGAATTACTCTGATTGTAGCTTTGTTGGCCTGAGCAAGCATTTGCCAAGGAACAATATTAGAGTGATGTTCCATTTCAGTCAGGATGATTTCATCCCCAGGATTGATTTTTGTAGCTAAAACATGGGCCAATAAATTACTGGCTTCCGTTACACCTCTGAGAAAAATAATTTCATTTTCAGATTGAGCATTAATCAAGTTTTGAATTTTTTTACGAGTAGCTTCTAACAATACTGTAGAACGTTGACTTAAGCTATGAATACCCCGGTGGACATTGGCATAATCATGTTTTAAAAAGTGACACAATTGATCAATCATGTGCTGAGGTTTTTGTGTTGAAGCAGCGTTATCTAGATAGACCAAAGGTTTTGAATTGATGCTTTGATTAAGAATGGGAAAGTCTTTTCTAACTTGCTCAACATCAAATGTTTTTTTATCAACTGTTCTTTGCATGGGAAATCAAGCTTTTTTAAAAAGGTTATCCAGTAAGTACGTGTTAATATAGCTTTGAACGAAGTCTACTTTACACTGCTCTGTGACTTCATTTGCATAGGCTTGAATAAGTGCTAGTTTAGCATCATATTCTGAAAAACCCCGTGAACGTAAGTAAAATAACTGTTCCAGGTCAAGTTCACCCACAGTGGAACCATGGGCACATTTTACATCATCGGCAAAAATTTCAAGCTGTGGGACTGAGTATGATGAGGCATCGTCCGATAACATCAGATTACGATTCATTTGTTTAGATTCTATTTTTTGAGCATCTTTTTCTACATAAATTTTTCCAGCAAAAGCAGCTTCCGCCGTATCATTTAAAATACCTTTAAATAATTCAGAGCTAAATGTATTAGCATGACCATGGTAGATATTGGTGTAGTGATCATGAAACTGCTTGTTTTTTGCAAAATATAAGCCTGACAAATTGGTTTGAGCGTTGTCTTGCAGCAGTTGAACAGAAGCATCTAATCTAGAGCGATAAGCGCCAAGAGAAAAATTAATAATGTTGCTTGTACTGTTTTTGTTTTGAAAAACATCAATACTACTCTGATGAATGGCTTGTTGTACATCGTCTTGAATACGAATCAGCGTGAGATGAGCATTGTCATCACAGTGAATGCTTAAGGTTTGGTTTTGAAAGTAATTATCTTGAGCGACTTGACCAGAAAAAAACTCTACAATAGTAACCTTGCTATTTTTACCAACATTGATTTTGTTTCTATTATTGATTGCAATCCTATTGCCATTAACAGAGTGCTGAATGACCAGAGTTTCCTCTACATTCGTGTTAGGCATGACATCAATTTGGTAACCTTGCCTTGAAAAAACACGATTGATGTCATGAAGCGTGTTCCATGTATGGGTTGTTTGTTGTTCATTTTTACATGCAATATCTTGTTCTTGGTCTTGATGAGTTTGCCCAAGTTTTAGTTGATCTTTATTATGAGTATTATTAATTTTAAGTTGACCATTGATCAAGTGCGCATGAACGGGGTAGTCTGGCTTATACAATGGATCAGTCTGTAAAGAATCTTCCTTATCAACCAGATAATTAAAAGCTTGGTAATCATTTTGCGATAGTTTATTGTATTTAAAGGCTTCAATTTTTTTATTAGGAAAGCCCTGTTCCATAAATTTTAACCATGCCTGTTCTTGATGGATGGTTAAAGCCTCTTTTTGTTTATATTGATCAATTATTGTCACGTTATACTCCAGGAAGAGAAACCGTTTTGCTACTGTCTTGGGTTAACCAAGCATAACCTTTTTCTTCTAGCTCTAAGGCCAGAGATTTATCGCCGGTTTTTATGATTTTACCATTGGCTAAAACGTGAACCACGTCAGGGACAATATAGTCCAACAAACGCTGGTAATGTGTGATCACCAGCATACTTCTGTCTTTGGATTTTAAACTATTAACACCTTGAGCGACCACTTTTAAGGCGTCAATATCTAGGCCTGAGTCTGTTTCATCTAAAACAGCAAAGTCTGGTTCGAGCATGGCCATTTGTAAAATCTCATTGCGTTTTTTTTCACCACCAGAGAAACCATCATTGACCGAGCGGTTTAACAAGTCTTTAGGCAAATCAAGTAATTCAGTTTTGCTTTTGAGAACTTTTAAAAAGTCTGCAGCATTGAGTTCTTCTTTGCCTTGTGCTTTCAATTTAGCATTGAGACAGGTTCTTAAAAAAACAGTATTTTTAATACCTGCAATAGCAACGGGGTATTGAAATGCTAAGAAAATACCCAGCCACGCCCGTTCTTCTGGCGCTAGATCATTGATGTTTTGTCCTTTGTATTCAATACTGCCTTGGGTTATCTCGTAGCCATCTTTGCCAGCTAAAACATAAGACAAGGTACTTTTTCCTGAACCATTGGGTCCCATAATAGCATGGACTTCTCCAGGTTTTATCTCTAGGTTAATCCCTTTTAAAATGTGTTTACCTTCAACTTCTACATGTAAATTATTAATTTTAATCATTGCTTTTCCTCAAAAATATAATGTTATCCTACGCTTCCTTCTAAACTAACTTCTAAAAGTTTTTTTGCTTCTACAGCAAACTCCATAGGGAGCTCTTTAAATACGGACTCACAAAACCCATGGACAATCATTTTAACGGCTTGTTCGCCATCTAAACCTCTTTGTTGACAATAAAACAATTGATCTTCCCCAATTTTTGCGGTGGTGGCTTCATGTTCAACTTGTGTACTTGAGTTTTTGGTTTCTAAATAAGGGAAAGTGTGAGCACCACACTCATCACCAAGGAGTAAAGAGTCACATTGAGAGTAGTTTCTTGCATTTTTGGCATTTTTCATAACTTTAACCAAGCCCCTGTAGGAATTGTGACTTTTGCCTGCTGAAATACCTTTAGAAATGATGGTGCTTTTGCTGTTTTCACCAAGGTGAATCATTTTGGTTCCAGTATCGGCTTGTTGGTAATTGTTGGTTACGGCAACTGAGTAAAACTCACCCACGGAGTTTTTGCCTTTTAATATACAGCTTGGGTATTTCCACGTGATGGCAGAGCCTGTTTCTACTTGCGTCCATGAAATTTTTGAAGCTTCACCAGCACAAATCCCTCGTTTGGTTACAAAATTATAAATGCCGCCTTTACCGTTTTTATCCCCAGGGTACCAGTTCTGTACGGTAGAATATTTTATTTCGGACCTTTCTTTGGCAACCAACTCAACAACCGCAGCATGCAACTGATTTTCATCACGCATGGGAGCAGTACAGCCTTCAAGATAACTGACATAAGAGTCATCATCAGCAATAATTAAGGTTCGTTCAAACTGCCCGGTATTCATGGCATTAATTCTAAAGTAAGTAGACAGTTCCATGGGACAGCGAACACCCTTGGGTATATATACAAATGAACCATCAGAGAAAACAGCCGAGTTCAAAGCAGCGTAATAATTATCTGTATAAGGAACAACGGTTCCTAAATATTGTTTTATAAGTTCAGGGTGATCTTGGGCCGCTTCAGAAAAAGAGCAGAAAATAATTCCTTTTTCAGCCAGTTCTTTCTTATACGTTGTTGCAACTGAAACACTGTCAAAAACAGCATCAACAGCAACGTTTGCATTGGCAACCCCGGCCAATGCTGCGCGTTCATGTAGAGGAATTCCGAGTTTTTCATACATTTCTAAAAGCTCTGGATCCACTTCATCCAAGCTTTGTGGTTTTTCATCATTTGACTTAGGGGCAGAGTAATACACAATGTCTTGATAATTAATTTCGGGGATCTTTAAATTTTGCCAAGAGGGAACCGTTAATGTTTTCCAATGTTCAAAAGCCTTGAGACGCCAATCCAATAAAAATTGAGGTTCTTTTTTTATGGCAGATAATTTGGCTATGGTCTCTTCATCAAGGCCTGGATCAAAAGAGTTTGCGGCGATATCAGACGAGAAACCGTACTTGTATTGAGATTGGGTTAGTTCTTTTATTTGGGCATTATCATTAGACATAAAACTTCCTTTAAAACTCCTTATTCATTGGGAGTTCTGATTGTTGGTCATGGTTTTTTTCCTGAAGCTTGTATTCAGGTATAACCAAAGATTTTTTTAACAAGTCATCCAATTTTAATTTTGCAAGTGTTTCTCTTAGACTTTGATTGATCACTTTCCAGTGCGGTTTAATGAAACAGTCAGCATGAATAGTGCAGGTTGATGCATCATCAACTGAACATTCAGTCAAGGTAACCGGATTATCTAAAGCTTCAAGGATTTCTATTAAAGAGATATCTTCGGCATTGCGCAGCAGAAAGTAACCACCTTTATTGCCTTGAGTTGAAGATACAAGGCCTTGATGACTTAAAATTTTAAGAACTTTTGCGGTCATCGGCGTTGATATGTGCGTTTCTGACGCAATTTTTGTTGCTGATAAAGCGCCTTGCACATGGTTTTTTGCAAGGTAGGCCATGATGACCATGCCATAATCAGCTTGTTTACTCAGTTGAATCATAATCGTACCCGACAGGTACTATTAAAGAACTTTTATGTCAAGAAGACATGCGCAAAAATATATCTAAGTCTATGAAAACATTAAGTAATAATGATAATTAGAATCATTTGTATTTTAAGATCAAAGACTGGGCCAACTCTTTTAGTTTTAAAAAGGTGGGTAGGACATGGTTTTCCTTGAAATCTACGAGGGTTTCATATTGAAAGAACCACATATAGGCTATGGCTGAGCCAACACATAAAAACGCAAGAAGAAGTAGGGCAAAAAATGATTTTTTTGAGTTATTGTAATTAATGATCTTGGTTTTATAGAGATGCAAAGATTTTTCTGGTGAAGAAAGCTCTTGAATCAACTCATTGGGAAATAATCGTTTAACCTCTTTAACGTGTCCTTCTTTTAATAGGTAGTTTTGAAGGTGTATTTTAGCGTTAGAGATATTGTTTTTCTTAAAATAGCGTTCACACCAACTTCTTACTTTCTTGGCAGATTCTGGTCGTTGGTTTGGATCTTTTTTCATGCACTGATGAATGAGGTTACGTTGAGACCAAGAAAATCTACGTGATAACTTTTGATGCTTTCCTTGCGCAACTTCTTTAAGAAGCTTCTCTAAAGTACCAGATTTAAAAGGCTTAAGTCCTTCAAGTAATTCAAACCAAACAACCCCTAAGGAATAAATATCAACTCTAGAATCTATATTATCTTTACCCAAAGCTTGCTCTGGGGACATGTAGGCCGGGGTACCCATGATACTCCCTGGAATGGTAAAGGACTCTAGATCAGCACAAAATGAAACGCCAAAGTCCATTAACTTTATGTTGCCATCACTGCGAACAAAAATATTGGCCGGCTTAATATCTCTATGAATGATGTTGTAATTGTGCAGGTATTCCAAAGCACAAGCAATTTGATATATAATACATACACTAATGTCTTGGGGAATTCGAACAGATTTGTCCATTAAATCTCTTAAGTCTAAACCATGGCAGTATTCAAGAACAATATACTGAGCTTTTTTGGTTTTTATGTAGTCGTAAAGATGCACAAGGTTTTCATGGCTCAAGTGCGCCCAAATTGCGGCTTCACGATTAAAACGGGCACTGAGGTCAACGTTTTCTCCATAACTCTCAGGAGAAAAGCGTTTAATGGCCACTTCCCGATTGAGTGAGATTTGATTAGCAAGATAAACGGTTGCGGTTGAGCCACTGCCCAAAATCTTTTTAATTTGATAGTCTGGAAGATCTTTTTGTAAAAGGCTTTCGGGTTTTTGATGTGTGCTTGCCATGTGTTAGTCTTCTATTCTAACAGCACAGTACTAAAATGAAAATAAATCAAATGATTTAGGCATTGATTTTTATGTATTTTTTAGGTGTTTTTTGAGAAGAGCATATGCAGCATTGAGGTTTTGCATTTTTTCAGCATTTTGTTTTTTTTTGACATTGGTATCTGGGTGGTATTGTTTTGATAATGTTCTGTACTGGCTTTTTACCTCTTCTAAAGACGCATTGGGTTGAAGATTAAGATCTCTGTATGCAGCATTGATGTCATTTTGAGAGGCACTGATGCCAGTTTTGTTACTTTCTAGAAAAATTTTTTTAAGGTAATAAAATAAAAAATAGATTGCCAAAATAAATAGAACTTTTCTTAACAATAGCATGGCTGACCATACGATCATAGCCTGAGATAAAGCTCAATATAAAATTAAAAATTTTGAGTATAAAAAACAATAACAGCGAGTGAATAGCTTGATTTTTTTTATGCTTTGAATACTGTTTTAAAATGTTTTGGTTAAGATGGGGTATTATTCAGTGTTTTTTGTCAGTGGCTCTAGGAGCATTTGCTGCGCATGCTTTAAAAGATAATATTACTGAGTATTATTTAAAAGTTTTTGAAACATCTGTAAGGTATCAGTTTTTTCATGGTTTAGCCTTAATCTTGGTGATACTTGTTATGCAAGCCTACAAACTGCAATTAAATATAGTAGCAAAAGGCTTTGCTTTTGGCAGTATTATTTTTTGTGGGTCATTGTATGCACTGGTCTTAACTCAATATAAATTTTTTGGAGCTGTAACTCCTATAGGGGGCAGTCTTTGGCTTTTTGCTTGGGCAGTTATGTTTTTTAAAACCTTTACAGTCAGGGCTAAAAATAATTAACGGTAGCGTATTTTTTTTGCTGGATTACCCGCTACGATGCTATTTTCCTCTACATCTTTGGTTACAACAGAATTTGCTCCTATTTGAGCACCGCGATGTAAGGTTACTCCAGGCAAGATAACGCTTCCTACACCGATATCAACACCATCTTCAATGCTTATTTTTTTAAAATTAAGAGGAGCATTAAGTATGGAGCTGTATTCTAAGGAAAGTTCATGGCTGGATGTGATAAGCTTGCAGTAGGCACCTATGCCAACATTTTCTCCAATATAAATTTGACCTGCAGCATGAATATAGCAGCTTGGACCTATCCAAACATTGTTTCCAATAACAAGTTTTCCATTGTGGTAGGCATGAATATAACAATCATGGCCAAAATAAATGTTTGAGTTTAATTCTATGTTTTCTGGATGAAAAAAACGACAGCCATCCTCAACAATAATATTGTTTTTCTCTAAGTCTACATTAACTAAGCCATCACCAGTACCATAACTTTTAAACTTTCTCATGACAATAACGTGACATGACTTTAATTGGCTGGCAAGCTAAACATCATGAATCAAATTACTTTTCAGCAATCCTTAAGCATTGTTGTAACGGCGTACAATGAACAAGCTGTGTTAGAGATTTTTATTAATCAGCTTATGCATTATTTGCAAGCGCACGTAAAACAGTATGAAGTCATTATTGTTAACGATGGATCAAACGATGCAACGCCAAAAATTATGCAAAGTTTACGCGAGCAGTACCCTCAATGGATTGAGTTAGTGCACCTTGAGAAAAATTCTGGCATGGGAGCGGCATTGGAAAAAGGATTTTCTCGGGCTCAATATGAGTGGCTGACATTTTTTCCTGCTGATGGTCAAATCAAACCGATTGAGCTGAATAAAATGTTCACTGTACTTGAGTCAAGTAAAGTAGACTGTGTGACCACAAAGTATAAAAACAGAAAGTATACGTTAAAAAGAAAGGTCATTAGCTGGGTTTTTCATGGTTTAACAACACTTATCTTAGGTCAAGACCCAAAAAACCAAGGAATTTATTTACTTAAAAAATCCGTTTACCAGCAGTTAAAACTCTATTCAAACACATTTCTTTTTAACTTAGAGTTGCCTGTAAAAGTACAAAAAGCAGGGTATATCTTGCAAGAGGTTAAAATTCTCTTAAGTCCAAGAATCGCGGGTGTGTCAAAAGCAATGCAGAAACCCCGTATACTGTCTACCTTGTGGCAGATGTTACTTATTCGAAGCAAGGGCTGAGTTTCAAAAGTCTTAACTTAATGCTTGCATCATTGACGCTGGTAAAACTATGGTGGGCCGAGTGTTTTCTGTTTAGTTAACTATCTACTTGTTTTTTAAATGATTTTAATCAGTTTTTTGTTTTTATTGTTGACAAAAGCAGTTGCACTACATTACATTATACCGCACTAGAATAGTTCGCATGTAAAGTTGTTTTTTGAGTATGTCGAAAGATCAATTTGCACAGCCTTTCAAGGAGATATTATTTTGAAAAATAAAACATCATCTACCCAAACCCAGATTGTACCCCCTATTACGGATGAAGATCTCAGTACAGACGCTTTTTTTAATGAGTTGGATGTTGCCTTTGAAGAAATTCAAATGGATCCAACGCCAGTTAAAAGAAAAGTTGGGAAAACCAAAAAAAGAAAATCCGCCTTTGCTAGAAAAACAGCCAAGTCAGGTGCTCTTGAAGTTGGACCCATGCAGCAGACTTATATCTCACTGGCTAAAGACCATTTAAAACCTATTTCCAGATATTTAAAGGCTATTCGGCAAGGGATTAGCTCTAAGGAATTGCTTGAAGTGATTACCTTAATTGTAGAACCTTTAAGTGTAAAAACTAAAAAAGTGGGTCTACCTCAACATGCAAAATCCTTGCGTGACTTTAACAAAGTGGTCAAAAGTATTTTGGCGGTTAAACAAAAGAAAATCAAAGCGTCTGAAAGTAAGAGTTTAATTTTTGCCTTTGCTTTGGTTAAAAAAGATTTTGGTTTAAATTATCGAGGACACTCAACGGCAGTTTTAAATGTATTGGCTTTCTACAGAACACTTAAGAAAAGTAAAAAAGTAAAAGACCAAGATATCAAGCGTTTGTTCTCTATTGGTGTGCCTTCAATCACTATGTTGAGACAAACTTCCTTAGAAGAGTTATCAAGCTTGACGGGTATTGATATGGAAAAAGTCAAAGACTTACGTGATTTAGCACGCAACTTTACTTTATTTGAGCTTGTTTAAAAATATTAATCTGGAAAACTTACTTTCCACCTTGTCCTAGTAAAAGGGAGCTTCATAGCTCCCTTTTTTATTTTAGTTTGTGATATAGAGAATGTGAATGCAGCAAGAACAAACATTTCAGCTAAGTGAAGCGCAACAAATAGCCATGGATAGCATTGTAGAGAAAGGTAATTTTTTTATTACTGGTCCAGCAGGTGCAGGAAAAAGTTTTTTTGTTAAGCACTACATCAGACAACTGTTAAAACAGCACTCAAAAAAAGAAGTTGCAGTTTTGGGGAGTACGGGTGCTGCAGCTATTTTGATTGGTGGTAGAACCTTTCACAGCTATTTTGGTTTGGGTATAGGTCAAGGCACACACGATCAAATAGTAGGTAGAGCAATAGATAATAAACGGGTGGCCTGGCGCTTACGTAAAGCAAAAGTTATTATTATTGATGAAGTTTCAATGATCCCTGGGCAGCTTTTGGCTGCAGCAGAACATATTACTAGAATTGTAAGAGAGAGCGATGAAGCCTGGGGAGGCGTAAAAATTATATGTGTAGGTGATTTTGCCCAGCTGCCCCCAGTATCTCAAGCTTATCAAAAGCCATGGGCATTTATGCACCCAGTATGGCAGTTTAGTGGTTTTGAGCCAATTGTTTTTGATAAAAGTATTCGAAGTGAAGATGCGTATTTTTTAGAGCACTTACATCAAATTAGAAAAGGAACATTTTCACAAACAACAGCCGGATTTTTAGATAGTTTGATGGAGCATGAGCCAAAAGAGTTTTCGACACACTTATATGCCAGAAAAAATCAAGTGGCATCGTACAATGCTGCAAGATTGGATGAAATAGATGCGAGCAGCAGTTTTTTTACAACAGTTTATCAAGGTAATGAGCGCTACTTAGAAAGCTTTAAACGCAGTTTACCCATTGAAGATATCATAGAGCTTAAAATAGGGGCACTGGTTATGATCCGAATCAACGATCCAAAAATGCGTTATGTCAATGGTACGCTTGCCAGAGTTGTTAAGACTGAACCTGAGTTGCTTCATTTGTTGACTGAAAAAGGACAAACAATTGAACTGGAAAAGGTAAAGTTTTCTTTGTTAAATGCCGATGCCGAAATTGCTTTAACTGCAGAAAACTTTCCAGTGAGTTTAGCTTGGGCCTCAACCATTCATAAGATTCAAGGAGCCACTATAGATAGGATAAGGGTGGGGATAGAAAATCTCTGGGAGCCAGGACAAGCTTATGTTGCTCTGTCTAGGGTCAGAAAAGCGGAAGATATAGAGTTAATAGCTTGGGATGAGAACAGCTTAATGGCGGATCCTATGGTTATGCAATTTTATGAAGAAGGCTGCCCGGTTGATTTTAGTGATCGATTTGAAGCGTTCTAATTTTGTCGCACCGGCTTACTAAAAAAACACCATCTATTTAAAATAATTGAATTATTTCTGGAACAAAAATTGCTTAGTAATGTACTATGCTTAAGTTAGTGGATAAAGCTTTAAAAAAACAATTGAAAGCTAGCATAGTTTTACCAACCTTCAACAGAAAAGACTTTTTAAAAAGATCAATTAATTCTGTATTGCTGCAGAAATATACACATTGGGAGCTGATTGTTGTTGATGATGGTAGTACGGATGATACCTATTCATTTTTATTGGGAAACTATTATCAGTTTAATAATATAAAAATAATACGCATTGAAAATTCTGGGCCAGCTATAGCAATGAATACAGGTGCCAGATTCGCTACTGGAAACATACTGTTTTTTTTAGGAAGTGATGATGAGCTACTTGATAACCACGTCGCTTTTAGAATGAAGATGCACACAGAAAATCCAATGATAGACATATTTCATGGTGGTATAAAAGTTCTGGGGGATCATTGGGTTGCAGATAAAGCGAACCCTAAAAATAAAGTAAATATATATCAATGTTCTGCTGGGGGAACTTTTTCAATTAAAAAAAATGTTTTTGATACATTAGAAGGTTTTAAAAATTTAAATTTTGCTTCAGATGCAGATTTTATAGAGAGGGCAAGTAAACAGTTTCTGGTTTCAAGAATTGATCTTCCCGCAACTTATATTTATCACAGAAATCACAGTAATAGCATTACAAAAAACATATTGTCCGATTAAAAAACAAGCTTTTTTGTCTGAAAAAGGTATATAAGCGGTATGCACTTAGAAAAACTTTTTCGAGTTTTGGTTCTGGCCAATGTGCTTTTTCTTGGTTCTTCCGGTCAAGCACAAACAGTGGTTGACCTGTCAGTAGACAATATTCTTCAACGTCTTGAACAAGTATCGTTTGATTATCAGTTGGCAGTTCTGGAAACTAAGGTTTTACAAAGTCAGGGTGAAAGCCTTTTGGGAGTATATGATCCAACCTTAAATACGCAATTGGGTTATAGATTGGATGCCAGTGATCCAGTTAATGCTGTTTTTGGTACCCGAAACGATACATTGTCCTATACAGCCAACATTCAAAAAAACTTTAAATACGGTACGTCAGTGGAGTTTGGGTTTTTAGGCTCTAGCCAATCAAGCAACAGTCCTTTTGTTGCTCTCGATCCAGCAATTGATAACCGATGGTATTTAAAGTTACGTCAATCTTTATGGAAAGATGGTTTAGGTAAAAATATTGTCCGTGAAATAAAAGCTCTAGAAAGTAGAACACAAGGTTCAAAAATACTCAGTCAAAGAAGAAAAGAAGTTCTTTTAGCCAGTGTATTATTAAACTTAATTCAACTTCAGTATAGCCAGCAAGAACAACTTATTTTAAGCCAAGCTTATCAAAGAGCATTAGACTTGTATGATAATACAAAAAACAGAAGACGTTTGGGAGTGGCCAATAAATCCGATGTAATGGCTAGTTCAGCCAATACTCTAGCCAGAGAACAAAATGTTCAACAATCAAAAAACCAATATAAAACAGCATGTCGAGAGTTACTTTATTTGTTGGCCTATGATTTAGGCAAACACAGCTGTGAAAAAAATGATCAACAATCCATACTTGTATGGCAATTTTTAGAACAAGCAAGTGAAAAACAAGAACATAAACATCGTGAAGTTGAAAAACTAAAAAAAGATGTTTTAGCCCAACAGTTGATAGTTGAAACATTCAAAAACCGCTTAAAGCCTGATTTAAACTTAATTTTGGAGCTGGCATCAAATGGAGTTGATGATGATTGGAGTCGATCTTTTCAAGAAAGCTTAAGTCTGGATAACCCAAACTTTTTTGCAGGCCTTGAGCTTAGTGTGCCCTTAGGGAATAGACGAGGTAAAAATAATCTAAAACGTGAAAAAATAACAAATGATCAACTCAAGCTACAACTTAAACGTTTGCAGTCAACAATTGAAAAAGACTATTTAAATGCATTAGAAAACTATCAAAGTTATAAGAAGCAGTTGGAGATTTCCTTGCAGCAGGTCAGTGTTGAAGAGAGAAAATTAAAAGAAAAAAACAATGATTTTAAAATTGGTAGGGCAGAAATAGCAGATGTGATTTTGTATCAACAAGATGTTTTAAGTGCCCAGCTGAATGTAAAACGTAATGAAACTCAAATGCGTATTGCAATAGTCAATAAAGCCTTAGCAGATGGCAGCTTGCTCAATACACTTAACTCTAAAAAAGAGGTCAATAATGAAATGGATTGAGTTCTCTGTTAAAAATAGCTTGGTTGTTAATCTTCTTGCTGTTTTTGTTACCGTGGCAGGATTACTTACAGCCTTATCAATGAATCGCGAAGCCTTTCCTTTATTCTCATTTGATATCGTTTCAATTAATACGACTTATCCTGGAGCAACTCCAGAAGAAGTTGAAAAGTTGATTACACAACCTATAGAGGAAGAATTACGCAGTATTTCAGATTTGGATAAGGTTGAATCGATATCTGCAGAAGGTTATAGCCTGATTTACGTGACGATTGATCCAGATGCAAAAAATAAAAGTAGAATTGTCACAGATATTCAACAAGCAGTGGATAGAGTAGAGGGATTGCCCATTGATTTAGAAGATGATCCTATTGCTACTGAAATTAGAACTCAGGACAGTCCTATTATTGAGTTGGTTCTTTTTGGTGATATGAGTAGGGTTGAGTTACAAGCCCAAGCTGAAGAAATTGAAAAGCAACTGCTGGATATTTCCTTGGTAGCAGACATTCAAAAAAAGGGTTGGAAAGAGCAAGAAATCTGGGTTGAACTGAACCCAAAAAAACTTAAACGTTATCAATTGTCTATCAATGAAGTTTCTTCAGCCATTAAAGCGAGAAATATTAATGTACCGGGAGGTATATTTGATGATGGTCGAGAGGAACTTTTAGTTAGGACCAATGCTGAGTTTACTCAACCAGAGGAAATTGATGAGATTGTTATCAGAGCAAATACGTCTGGAAAAGTGATCCAGGTTAAAGATGTGGGGCAAGCGAGGTATGCTTTTGAAGACTCAGATACAACCGTACGTGTAAATGGTGAAAACTCTGTTAGTTTAGTCGTCGTTAAAAAAGCAGTAGGTGATACCATTAACTTGGTTGAGCAAGTACAAAGTGTAACGGATAACTTTATTAAAAACTCCAACTCAAACCTTCAGTACAGCTTTATCAATGACGTTTCTGTTTACGTCAAAAGGCGTCTCAATATTTTATTAAGTAATGGCTGGATTGGCTTATTATTGGTCATTATCTCTTTATTTGTGTTTTTAAGTCCTAGGGTGGCTTTGTGGACAGCTTTAGGTTTACCCATGGCTATGGGTATGGGACTTTGGATGATGGGAATGTTTGATATTACCATCAATTTGATATCCATGTTTGGGCTTATTTTAATTTTGGGCATGCTGGTTGATGATAGTATTGTTGTCGCTGAAAGTATTTACAGATTTTTAGAGCAAGGTAAAAACCCAGTAGAGGCAGCCATTTTAGGAACTAAAGAGGTTGTAAAACCTGTAGTGATGACCATTTTAACCACAGTGGTTTTTTTCCTGCCCTTGGCATTCATGTCAGGAATTTTTGGTAAATTTCTAAAGCCAATACCGATTGTGGTGATTATTACTCTGTTAGCAAGCTTGGTTGAGTGTTTTATTATTTTACCTAGTCATTTAGCGGATTTTGGCGCAAGTAAAAAACAAAAAGAAAGTACCCAGAATAATACCCCTCAAGTGAAACACTATTCTAAGTGGTTTGAGAGCTTAAAGAACTTATATGGACAGTGCATGCAAGTTATATTTAAAGGTCACTTTGTAGTTACAAGCTTATCGTTAACCATATTGATTGCTGGAATACACTATGGTTTCAAAACAACGTCAATTAACCTTTTTCCTGGTAAAGATATAGAAATCTTTTTTATAAGAGCGGAAGGTGAAGTGGGCACATCTTTAGAGTTAACTGAAAAAAAAATTGAAGCACTTGAAGATTTAGTAAAAAAATTACCTCAAGATGAACTTAAAGATTATGCAACGCAAATTGGTTTGGTTCAGCAAGACCCTAATGATCCAGCAACTTTAAGAGGTAGCCATGTTGCCCAAGTGGCAGTTTATTTGACAGCAAAAGAAGAACGACAAAGAGAAACCAAACAGATAACCGATCAGCTGAGGAATGAAATAAAAAATGTAGAAGGCTTTAAAAGAGTATGGATTGATGAGGTTAAGCCAGGTCCACCACAAGGAAAAGCTGTGAGTTTAAGAATAAGGGGCCCTAACTTTGAGACATCAAGAGAAATTGTTAACAAAATCAAGACAGATTTGAAAAAAATTCCAGGAGTTCGTGACATTAGAGACGATTTTGAACCGGGCAAAAAAGAAGTTCAGGTTATTCTTGATGAAAAAAATATTGCCAGGGCTTCACTATCCCCGATAACTGTTGCTCAAACAGTTCGAGCAGCAGTCGATGGCGATTTGACAACTGTGATTAAAGAAGGTGAAGATGAAGTTAATGTCTTTGTAAAACTGGATGAAAATTTAAATCAGTCTTATACCACTTTGAATGATCTTTACGTTCAAAACCCTTTTGGTTTTCAAGTGCCTCTATCGAGATTAGTTTCTTTTCAAGAAGGGCAAAGCGTAAGCCAAATCAAGCATTATGACTTTAAACGAGTGGTTGGTTTAAGCGCTAATATTGATGAGGATGTAACGAGTTCAAAAGAAGTCAATGATATTATTCGTAATAAGTACAGTGACCTAGGACAGCAGTACTTCGGTTATGATTTGTTTTTTGGAGGTGAAGAAAAAGATACACAAGAGTCTTTGGATAGCCTCATGCGAGCTGCTATTTTAGCATTGATGATGGCCTTTTTTATTTTAGCGGCCGCATTCAACTCATTGTCTCAACCTCTGTTGATCTTATTGGCAATTCCTTATGGTTTGTTTGCAGCTATTTATGCTTTGAAGTTTCATGGTGAACCCTTAAGCTTTTTAGCTTTTTTAGGCTTAATTGGTTTGTCAGGTGTAACAGTGAATGACTCTGTTATCTTGATAGATTATATCAATCAAAAAAGAAAAACCTGTGAAGATAGACTTGAAGCTGTTTTGATAGCTTGCAAGACCAGATTAAGACCAGTGATTCTTACAAGTGTGACCACAGTATTAGGCTTAGCTCCAGTAGCATATGGTATAGGCGGTAATGACCCATTTTTAAAACCAATGGCATTAACAATGACTTGGGGTTTAGCTTTTGGAACAATACTAACTTTAGTGTTGATTCCTTGTGCTTATTTGACTTTAGATAGCATAAGCTCTGTTTTTAAAAAGCGTAGTTAGGGGTTTTAGCTTTTAGAATAGTTTTTTTAATACAAAATCATTGTTCAATTATGCTTTGCTGGAGCTATGATAGTTTTTATAATGTACTTAAAGCTTATAAATGTCGTAGTTTGGATTCCACATTTTTGCTTCTATTACGTCACGGCTTTTGCTATTGAATGGGTTACGATTGATTCCCAGTCTATCTGCTTCTTCCCATACTCTGTAAGCAATGTTTTTACTTGTTTCTCTTAATTTTGAAAGAGGGGGGAGTAACTTTCCTTGATCTATATCTTCTTGAGTCATCATTTCACCAATGGCTTTTGCAGCAACCGTGAACATTCCTTCAGTGATGGTTCTGGTACCAGATACAATTGCGCCTAAGCCAATTCCAGGAAAAACATAAACATTATTGCCTTGGCTTATGGTGTAGCTTTTATTTTTATACTCAACTTTTCCAAAAGGACTTCCTGTTGCTACAATCGCTTTACCATCTGACCATTCTATCAAATCTTGTGGTGTAGCTTCAGAGTTTGTGTTGGGATTTGAAAACGGAAAAATAATAGGATGCTCAGTGTAACTAAGCATTGAATGAACAATGGTCTTATTAATTAAACCTTTTTGACCAGAGGTCCCAATAATAATAGTAGGTTTATATTTATTAACCAAACTTTCAAGATTGTTTAAATCTTCAGTTTCAATGGTAAAATGCTCTTGTGTTAACTTTGACCATGCAAGCGGTTGCTTTTCTTCATCATGGTTTGGACCTTCAACCAATAAACCTTTGCTATCAGTCAGTGCAATACGACTATTGATTTCAGATTTGTTTAGTTTTTTAAAGTTATAGTACTGTTTTAACAAGTCTGCTATGCCAAGACCAGCAGCACCAGCACCAACAATGAGAACTCTGTGGTCAATTAATTTGGTTTTTGTTTTTTTACAGGCAGAGCGCATACAAGCCATGGCAACGGCAGCTGTACCTTGAATATCATCATTAAAGTTTGGAATTCTATTTTTATGTCTTTTTAAGAGCATTGAGGCATTTTCTTTTCTAAAATCTTCCCATTGAATCAACGCTTTTGGAAAAACTTGCTTAACAGCAAAAACAAACTCATCCAGCACCTCTTTGTATTCATTGCCCTCAATTCTTTTATTTGGCCAACCAAGATACTTTTTATCGTTAAGGAGCTCTTGGTTGTTGGTTCCCACATCTAAACTTATGGCTAAAGTTTGTGAGGGATGAATGCCGGCTGCAATAACATACAAAGCCAATTTGCCAATAGGGATACCCATCCCACCAGCCCCTAAATCACCCAAGCCTAATATTCTTTCATTATCGGTGACAACAATTAAGCGAATATTTTTGTTAGGATAGTTTTCTAACGTTTCTAAAATATTACCTTTGTGATCAGGTGTAATCCAAAGTCCTTGCATTTGACGATATATATGACTAAATTTTTGACAGGCTTTGCCTACGGTAGGCGTATAAACAATAGGCATCAGTTCATTGAGGTGGTTGCTAAGTACTTTATAATAAAGCGTTTCATTGCGGTTTTGTAAAGCAACCAGAGCAATATGTTTATCTAAATCTGAAGATTTTTTTTGAATTTCATCGTATATTCTTTGGCACTGCTCATCCAAAGTACTCACTCTATGCGGCAGTAGTCCATTAAGCTTAAAATTTTTTCTTTCTTCTTGAGTGAAGGCTGTTCCTTTATTGAGTTTAGGATTACTTAATAAGGCAGTACCAAAACTCGTTATTTTAATGGTTTTCATCAATGACTCCATTTATAATATTCAGCAAATTATTATATCCATATAAAAATGCTGTGTTTTTATTTGATTAATGAATCGTTAGACATAACATGTTTGTATATTGAAGGAAATGGCTTTTTGAGTAAGGCTCCTTTTTCTATTTGTGGGTAAAGTTCTTCATAGTTTTTAACATGACTCAAATCTATTCGCCTAAATATATGTTTTGGACTGAGTTGATCAGGGCTTTCTAATCCCATTGAGCTTAAGAGCTCACCAAAAGACTTTAAGGTTTCTCTGTGGTACTCGGCAACACGTTTTGACTTAAGTTCTACATCTAAGCCTTTAACCAAATTAGGTTTTTGGGTGGCAACACCTGTTGGACAAGTGTTATTATTACATTTAAGGGCTTGGATACAGCCAATCGCAAGCATCATAGCTCGGGCGCTATAACAAGCATCAGCACCCAAGGCAATTAATTTAACCATATGAAAACTAGTGAGTACCTTGCCAGAAGCTAAAACCTTAATTTTATCTCTTAAATCAAAACCCAATAAGGTTTGGTGCGCAAAAACCAAACCATCTATCAAAGGCATCCCTACAGAGTTTGTGTATTCAATAGGAGCAGCACCTGTTCCTCCTTCTCCACCATCAATAGCAAAGTAATCTGGATAAATTCCAGTTTTTAAAATACTTTTACAAATATCAATAAACTCACTTGGCTTACCAATACAAAGTTTTATGCCAACGGGTTTTCCTGAGCTATACTCTCTAAGTTGTTGAACGAAATGAAGCATTTCATCGGTATTTGAAAATGCTGAATGTGAAGGTGGTGACAAAACATCTTGCCCCATAGGAACATTACGTATTTTGGCTAATTCTGGAGTAAGTTTTTTTGCAGGCAGTATCCCTCCATGCCCAGGCTTAGCACCTTGTGATAATTTGATTTCTATGGCTTTTATGTTGGGGTGATTGGCTTGCTCTTTAAAACTTTCTGCGCAAAACAAGCCACCTTCTTTACGAGCACCAAAGTAACCTGTCCCAATTTGCCAAATTAAATCGCCACCATGCTTTAAATGATAAGGAGAAACCCCACCTTCACCGGTATTATGAGCAAAATTTCCAATTTGTGCACCTTTATTTAAAGCCATGATTGCATGACTGCTCAAGGAGCCATAGCTCATGGCAGAAATATTAAGTAAACTCATTGGGTAAGGTTGTTTGCATTGGTGGTTACCCAGTTCAAATTTAAAGTTATGTTTATGAAAAGGTTTAGTGAAAATAGAATGACTGACCCATTCATAGCCTTCTTCGTATACATCTCTTTTTGTTCCAAAAGGAACAGTATCCAGTTGATCTTTAGAGCGTTGATAGACAACAGACCTGTATTCTCTATTGATAGGGCTTCCATTGGTTTCAGACTCAATAAAGTATTGACTGATTTCAGGACGGATACTTTCAAATAAATACCTGAAATGACCAAGGATTGGAAAATTTCTAAGTATGGTATGTTTTTTTTGCATAACATCGTAGAGTGCAATCAGTGTTAAAGGAACCAAAAGATAAAGTAGTCCAAAGTACCCTTCAGATAGTTTACTTAATAAAAATATCAAAAGATACAAGAGGGCAATAACGGTAAATATCCAAAGTCTCATAGAAGCTATTGATGTATGACTTAAGTGTTCTTGTCAAAAATTTATGATCAGGACTAATAAAATTATAAGTTTAAAAAATAAATATAATTTATTTAAATTGTTGACGTATAAAAAAAATTACGATTAGCAAGTTGAATGCAAAAAAATCAAATTAAAGAGTTTTCATTATTTTCAGTTTTTTTAGGTATCATTTTATCTATTGTGATGGGAGCGGCCAACGTTTACCTTGGTTTAAAGGTGGGGATGACGGTTAGCGCATCGATTCCAGCAGCAGTTATTGCTTTAGGAATATTGCGAGGCATATTTAGAAGAAAGTCAATTTTAGAAGCCAATTTGGTTCAGACATCTGCTTCGGCTGGAGAGTCTTTGGCTGCGGGTGTTATTTTTACAATGCCAGCCTTAATACTGATTGGTATATGGACAGAGTTTGATTTTTGGACCACAACTTTAGTCAGTATGACCGGAGGTTTATTAGGAATTTTATTCATGATTCCTATGCGTAAAGTTTTTGTGGTTGAGTCTAATGAATTAAAGTATCCCGAGGGTGTCGCTTGTGCTGAAATACTTACTGCTAGTGAAGACGATGATGAAGATAGCGCATCTAATTTAAAGATGCTTTTTGCTGCTGTTGGTATTGGTGGACTTTTTGAGTTTGGTAAAAAGTTTTTCCATATTATATCTTCCACAGTAGAAGGCGCGGCCATTTTTGGTAAAAAACTGTTTTGTTTTGGTTTTGATGTTTCACCTGCCTTGATCGGTGTTGGTTATATTGTGGGTTTATCGGTTGCAACGCAGGTTTTTTTGGGTGGCTGTATAGGTTGGTTGATAGCAATACCCGTCATTTCAAATGTTGACCCCTCACAGTTGGATGGTTCTGCAATAGATATGGCGTATGGTCTTTGGAGTACAAAAATACGATACATCGGTGTTGGAGCAATGATTGTTGGAGGTGTTGCATCAATTTTTAAAGTGCGGCACAGTATGGTAGATGCTGTTAAGGAACTTTTTGCCCAGATGTCGAATTTATCAAATTCAGAAAATGTTCCTGAAACAGAAAAAAATATTCCTGGTAAAGCGATTATCGCATTAACTGTTGCAACCTTGCTTACTGTGGCAGGTACATATTATCAACTGCTGAACCATGATATTAAAATAACCCTGCTCACAACGATGATTATATTTGTTGCATCTTTCTTTTTTACTGCTGTGGCTAGTTATATTGTAGGCTTGGTAGGTAACTCCAACAGTCCTGTTTCCGGTATGACAATAACTGCAGTATTGATGACAGGGCTTCTTCTATATGTTTTTGGTTTTACCGGAACTCAAGGTATTGTTGCGGTGTTAGTTGTAGCGGGTGTTGTTTGTTGTGTGTGTTGTACTGCTGGAGATGTTTGTAATGATCTGAAAACAGGACAACTGGTGGGAGCGAGCCCAAGAAAACAACAATGGATGCAGATTATCGGTGTTGTTGTTGCGTCTTTTGTGATGGCGCCAGTTTTAACAGCCATCCATGAAGGCTCTATTAATGCCGGTACTGGCGGAATTGGTGGAAAAGATTTACCTGCGCCTCAAGCGGGTCTTTTTGCTTCTTTAGCAGAAGGTTTTTTTGGTGATGTTGCATTACCATGGGACTATATCGCTGCAGGTGCCATCATAGCGGTCTTAATTTTGGTTGCTAATAAACTTTTTGAGGCCAGTAAAAGCTCTATTCAGTTGTACGTTATGCCTGTCGCTGTAGGAATTTACTTGCCTGTTGGTATCTCTGTTCCCATTATGTTGGGTGGAGTTATGCATTACTTGGTTTCTAAAGCAGGAAATAATAATAAACAAGGTCTTAAAAAGGGAACCTTGATATCATCAGGGTTGATTGCTGGGGAATCACTCATGGGGGTTATTTTAGCCATCTTCGCCTATAAGAATATAACAGGGCCAGCATGGGATGTTTCTCAAACGCTTACAGCAATATTGGGGACTGTGGTGACATTTGGTGTAGCTTATTGGATTTATAAAGCATCTAAAACAGATAAAGCCTAAAAAAACTAAATCTACTTAAACCGATTTATAAAGATTTTAGGAGAGCGTTTTGAAGCCTATAGAAGGACTCAATTAATGCAAGATCAAGATGTGTTTGATAAAGGCGAGGTTAAAAAAAATGCCTTGGCTAATTTTAAAAAAGGAATAAATACATCTTTATCTACTTAACTTTATAAAATCCTTAGAGGTGGAGGCTTGTTAGGCTTTTTAGAGCCCCTCGTTCCTGGAGTTGAAACCTTTAGCCCAATTCATGAAATAAAAACCAACAAAAAGAACTCTTGCAAGAATACATAAGAAAAGTCAAACACAGGACAAAAAGTTTCAGTCGGGAGATGAAGAGTGACACCACCTCGCAGTATTCATCTTTGGAACCATTGGAGCTGTTTCACATAAAAAGAATGACAAACGTACAGCTCTATTTGAATATCATCCTGATATTTTAAACTCCAATATTCAACTTTCGCCAGTAAGTATGCCGCTTAGGAAAAATATACGCTCTTTTCCTGATACAAGTCAAAGAACATTCAAAGGCTTACCTGGCATTTCAATAGACAGTTTATTTGATAAATTTTTTAATCAGTTGATAGATCAGCATATGGCCAGTAAAGGTTATACTCTCAATGAGATAGTGCAATTGATCGACTATTGTATGTTGGGGTAGAGAGGCATGGGAGTGCTTGAATATCAACCGGCTCTCAATATAGATAGTGATCAATACTATACAGGAACAGATGGATTGTAATTCTAACTAAAAACAACAAATCAGTTAAAAATTTCTTTAAAGTTGATGTCTTCACTGGCCAAGGTGATGCAAGTTAGAGGCAATTTTTCTGTCTTCTTTCTAAGAGATGTATAGTAGTCTATGTATGAATCCACAGTTTCTTCCTCTTGTGGAGCACGCATACCTAAAAAAACTAAATCTGCGCCTGTTGAGTTTGATTGAATCACTTCAAAAGGGTTTTGATTTTTTTCACAGATGAATACTTCTGGGGTTATGTTTAGACGTCCTGATTTTATAAATTGTTTTAATACATCTAATGCTTGCTCTTGATCTTCACCTTCATGAATCGTTGTTTTTAAAAAAATGTTGGTTTTACCTTGAGGGGAGTATTGTTGCATAAGGTGAGCTAAAGCTAACATGAGGTTAGCATTTTGCTGTTCACGACCCCACCAAATATCAATTCTTTTTAAAGGAAGATCTTGTCCCAGTTCAGCTTCTTCTTTTTCTTCATCCATTCTGTTTTTTAAAATCAGAACATTTTTTTCTTTTCTGTAACATGACTGCAGCAAGGAAATATAATCGGGTAAGTTTTCATCTTTGTCACAATCACCAAAAAGAATCGTATTGGGTCGGATAGGACCCATGCCATAGCTAAAAATACTGTTTTTTATGCTTTTCCAAGTGTTTTCACCAATGGTAACGGAAACCAAGGCGGCAATATGTTTTTTATTGAGAAATTCTTTAATAGATTTTTCCAGCTTAACACTTCTGTCATCAGAAACCTTATCACCTGTTATGCTTGCGCCTAAACTTAAAAAGCCTTTATCTTTGGTCAGCATATTGGCAAATTGAACCAAAGACCAGCGACTTTTAGGAGAGCCAGTAAGAGCATAAATATTAGGTCGCCATGAACGAGCATCTGGGTCCATGCTATCAAGTTTATAAATAGCATTTCTAACCAAGCTCATCCACAAACCTCTTCTGATATCAGACCAATGACTGCCTAAGTTTCTTTTTTTGGTGATGATGTAAATTACTGTAACACAAGCAGTTGCAAGAAAAGTAGCACCAGGGTTGATCATTAGCATGGCTGCTAAGCAGCCGACTGCCCCAAACAAGCTGGTTAAAAAATGGGTTCTAAATTCTGGTCGCCAAGATGGGTTGCCCATAAGTTGTTCAAAAGCAGCTGATAGATTAAGAAAGCCATAAGATGTTAAGAAAAACATAGATAAAATAGAGGCGATGGCATTGAGGTCTCCAAGGAAAAATACACAGGCAGCAACAAGCAAAGAGAAAATTGTTGCACGCTGAGGAATATCTTTTTCATCAGAACCTTTGGCAAAAAATGAAAAAACAACTCTATCTTTTGCTAATGCTTGCAATGTTCTTGGTGCACCTAACATCGCACCAAGAGCACTAGATAAAGTAGAGCCCCATAAACCTAAAACAACAAATAAAGGGATAAATGCAACGCTTTTTACAATCAAGGTATCACTCAATAGTACATCTTGATTTAAGCCCAGGTTATCAAGTTTTATGCTAAAAAGAGCGTAAACAATAAAGCCGGTGATTACGGCCAATAAGGTACCAATAGGTAAGGCTTTAGAAGCATTTTTTAAGTCTCCAGACATGGACAAACCAGCTTCTATACCAGTGACAGCAGGAAAGAAAACAGCAAACACTGCCCAAAAAGAGACTTTGGGTTGCATCATATGATCAATTGGTGAAAGATGGTTGACATCTTGGCCTAAAAAAAATGAAACAATAGATATAAGAATTAAAACCAAAATTATGCCTTGCGTTTTTAAGGCAAAGTCAGTTGATTTATAGGCTGTTGCACCAATGATACTAAGAAATAAAAGCTTGATGGGGAGCTCAGGAATAAATGGAAATAACATGATCACTGACTCAGCAAAACCAGTGATATAAAATGCAATACCTAAGCTTTGAGCAAAAAACAAAGGTATACCAATGGCTGCACCCGCTTCAAGACCAAATGACCTTGAAATCATATAGTAAGCGCCACCACCTTCAACTTTCATATTTGTTGCTGTAGAAGCAATAGAGAGGGCAGTTAAAAAAGTAATCAAAGAAGATAGGGTGACAATAAGCAAAGAAGCCACTAAGCCCACTTGTCCCAGCATCCAGCCCATTCTTAAAAACATCACGGCGCCAAAGATTGTTAAAATACTTGGGATATAAACGCCTTTAACCCAGCCAAATTTAATTTTATTATCTGTTGTCATGTTGGTTTTGTCGTCTTATAAAAGTTTTATTTTAAGATCAAACTGTTCTTCAAATGATTTTTTTATTTGATCGAATTGTTTTTGTTTTAAAAAGCTTCTTTTAGTTAGTTCTATATAAAAATATTTCTTTGAAACCTTGTAAGTATAGATCCATCTTGGATTATTGTTGAATAACCATAATATAACTTTAAGGGCAACTGCTATTTTTTTAAGCAGTTGTTTTTTTTCATGTTCAAAAAAGGTGCGGTCATCTGATTCTAACAAGAGTTGAAAAATACTTAGAATATCGGAGTATTCTTCTTGAGACTGATAATATGGATAGTTTTGCGCAATTAGCATGTAATCGGAAAAACGATAGTTAAGTTTTTTAGCGTTACAGAGCCGTCCTAATACCGTAGCAGTCATGCCAAGCTTGATTGAACTTTTATCTTTAATTAGGATTCTTGAAAAGAGCTTTTTGAGATGTGGTAGCCATTGTTTGTGGCTTGAAGGTAAAGTATTTTTTTTGAAAAATATTGAAGAGAAGTCAATGTTTTGTATTTGAGTGTATTTAGGTTTTTGCGCCTTTAACGCTGAGTTAAGTAACCCTTCTTTTAATGCAGTATCAGTATAACTTAAGCTGGAGCATTCAAAGAATTTTAATATTTCATTTAAAAGAATATTGCCGCCAGTAAACATATCAATACGTTTTTCTTCTAAGTAAGGAACTGCCTTAAGTTGTTCGGTGTTAAGTAGTGCAGTTTGCTCAAGAAGTTTTGATAAGTTTGTAGAAGAGCAATTTTGATTAATGTAGCGCCCCTTGTTTAAAACTTTAATGATACCTTTGACAGTGCCACTTGAACCATAAGCAATTAACGATTTTACTTTTGGCCATGTTTTTAAATGTTTTTTTAAATGTTTTTGGACATACTCTTGCAAATTTTTTTGCTCTTGAATGTTGGGTGTTGTTTTCTTTAAAAACTGTGCTCTAATTAAAGAGGATCCCAGTGGAATGCTGTGATGATACACTTTGCTTTTATGACTCAAGCTAAGCTCTGTGCTTCCTCCGCCAATATCGATGCATAGAAAGCTTTTCTCTTGTGGGTGGACTAAATTTTTTTTAATGCCTTGATAAATCAGTTTTGCTTCTTGTTTTCCTGAAATCTCAGTCAACTTAATATTTGAGCGTTGATGAATGGTGTTGATGAACTCATCTTTATTGTTTGCATAGCGTACTGCTGCAGTCGCGTAAGCATGGATCTGATCAACATACAGTTGTTCAGAGATCTGACTGAAATGTTTAAAGACTTGTGAAGTATTGTTAATGCTGTTTTTAGAAAAAAAACCCTTGGCAAAAACATCTTTGCCCAATTGAATCATTAGTTTTTCACCGTAGAGCTTTTTATAAGTTTGATCGCCAAAAAGTTGATAAATATCAAACCTAACAGAGTTGCTCCCAAGATCTATAATACTAATCCTCATTGTATATCCTCTTTATGAAGTTCATCTAGGTTCCATAAGCTTGGAAAAAGTTTTCTCCATGATAAGGCTATCAAAACGGTGCCAAGCCCTCCTAAGGCAGCTGCCCAGACTGTACCAAACCATTTAGCCGTTACCCCAGACTCAAACTCTCCCAGTTCATTAGAGGCCCCAATAAACATAAGGTTGATTGCACTAATTCTACCCCGCATGTTGGAAGGGGTTAAAACTTGCACTAAAGTTCCTCGTGTAACGACACTAATAATATCACTAGCACCCATGCAAAATAAGAAAAACAAACTTAAAATGAAAGACCTTGATAAAGCAAAACCTAAGGTAAATAAACCAAAACACAGTACAGCAAGAAGCATGCGTTTACCTATATTACGCTTAATTGGCTTGTAACTTAAAAATATAGCCATTAAAGTAGCACCCAAGGCAGGAGCACTTCTTAAAATGCCTAGGCCTTGGGGTCCAACGTGTAAGATGTCTTTAGCATAAATAGGGAGGAGTGCCGTTGCTCCTCCTAGAAGAACAGCAAACAAATCAAGAGAAATGGCACCTAAGAGTCTTGTTTCTTGCTTTAAAAAATTAAAACCTTCTTTAATTTGATTAAAAAATGAATGAGTCAGGGTTTGGCTGATTGAGGAGCTTTGAATTGTGATGAAGCAAAGTAGAGACAAAAATACACAGAGACCAGCAATTAAATAAGTCATATAAACAGCTTGGATAAAGTAAGCGTATAAAAAGCCACCTAAAGATGGACCGATGATAATGGCAATTTGCCAGGCAGAACTATTTTTTGCTACATATTGTGAGAAATCGTTTTTAGTTACAATATTGGGTAAAAAAGATTGGGTGGCGGCGCCGACAAAAGCTCTGACAATGCCTAGACCAATCATTAAAAGATAAATTGTATTTTGATTCAAACTTTTTTGGTAGCTTAGACCAGCCAAACTAAGTGAGATACAAGTTCCAAAAAAAAAGCATGCTCTAATAATATTTTTTTTATTGTATTTATCTGCACAAATACCGGCGTATGGTGAGAACAAAGCCATTGGCAAAAACTGACTTAAACCAACGTATCCAAGGCTTAAAGGATTAGAAGTTAAGTCATAAATAAACCAAGCTATGGCAAGTGATTGTATTTGAAAAGAAATAACTGAAAAAAATCTTGCAGTTATAAATTTTCTAAAATCAGCCTTGTGTGTTTTATCTGCAAATGCTTTCATTATTTTATCTTACAAACAATCAATAAATTAAATAAAAAAGTTGAATAATTTCCCAGTCTTTGCTTTTGTAAAAAACATTAATGAAAGCTTATATTCAATTTATATTGCTTATACCAATTTTTTTCTGCATTGAGATACTTTATGCATCTACAACAGAAAAAATAAACAATGATAACTACTACAACGTTGGTGTTGGAGATGTTGAGTTAGATTTGAAACTCAATAGCAGTTTTTATGGTGATAGTTCTGGACCGAGTGTTTTTACCTTTCAAGTGGGTGGAAATTACTTTATTTCAAAAAATTTGGCTCCTGGGGTGGAGCTGTTTATTCAGGACGTCGAGGGTGAATCACAATTTAGGGTATTACCCAATGTTAAATTATACCTTCCAGGGCATGATCGGATACTGCCATATGTTCAAGCTGGTTTGGGTTTGGCAAACGTTCCTCAGGCAAGTGGTTTAAATTTACGTTTGGGTGGAGGGGTAAATTATTTGCTGACTCGCTCAGTCGCAATAGGTGTGGCTTTGCAGTATGATTTTTTAATGGCTGAAGATGGTCTGCACCGTATCGAGATACCCGTAGGGTTTCATTTCTACTTTAAATATTGAGCAAAAATTATAGAAAGTTAAGGGTTTAGAAGTATGGGTAAGAACAGTAAGAAAGAATCATGGGGATCTAAATTAGGGGTTATTATGGCTGTAGCCGGTTCAGCCGTAGGTTTAGGTAACTTCTTGAGATTCCCTGGCCAAGCCGCTCAAAATGGTGGCGGAGCATTCATGATTCCTTATTTTGTTTCATTGCTGTTAATTGGTATTCCTTTGGCTTGGGCAGAGTGGACTATGGCGAGATATGGTGGTCAAAAAGGTTTTCATAGTGCGCCGGGCGTATTTCAGAGCTTATGGAAAAATAAGATTTCTAAATACTTGGGGTCATTGGCCATTCTTATTCCCTTGATTATTTTTATGTATTATGTGGTGATTGAAGCCTGGTGTTTAAGTTACGCAATAGATTATTTAAATGGTAGCTTAATGAAGGGTAATGATGCCAAAGCTTACAGTGATTTTTTTGCTCAACAGGTAGGTATTTCTGCAGATGGATCTTTGTTTCAAAAAGGTAGCATGAAAGTTATTCTAGTATTGATTTTTACCTTTGCTTTTAATTTTTTCCTCATTGCTAAAGGCCTCATGGGTGGAATTGAGCGCTTTGTGAAAGTGGCCATCCCCATCATGACTGTTTGTGCGATATGTGTATTGATTAGAGTGCTTACTTTAAAAACACCCGATCCAAGCTTACCAGAGCAATCGGTTATTGGAGGTTTGGGTTTTATGTGGAATCCAAACTTTGAAAAATTAACGGATCCACAAACGTGGTTGGCCGCTGCCAGTCAAATCTTTTTTAGTTTGTCTGTTGGTTTTGGTGTAATTATCAACTATGCAAGTTACCTAAAAGAAAAAGATGATGTTGTTTTAAGTGGTTTAACAGCTTGTAGTATGAACG
Organism: bacterium; assembly: GCA_022763185.1. Taxonomy (NCBI): domain Bacteria; species bacterium. Next base: position 299,926 of record JALEGL010000014.1, read on the forward strand.
AGTTTTTTGAAGTTTGCCTTGGGGGGTTAATTACCTTACCAGCGGCTTTTATATTTATGGGAGCAGGCTTGGCTAGCGTTTCGGGATCTACCTTTGGTTTAGGTTTTAATGCTTTACCTAATGTTTTCGCCCAGATGCCTGCGGGACAATTTTTTGGCTTCTTATGGTTTTTTATGCTGTTTCTGGCAGCGGTGACCAGTAGCTTATCCATGATTCAGCCAGTTTTTGCTTTTGTTAAAGAAATAGGCATAGAGCACAAAAAGGCAATCAAGGGGGTTGCCTTAATCAGTGCTGTTGGTGCGGGCTTTGTTGTTTATTTTTCCAAAGATCTTAAAGCTTTGGATACCATGGATTTTTGGGTTGGAACCTTTTTGATTTTTATTCTAGCCATGATGCAATCAATTATTTTTGCTTGGATTTTTGGTGTCGATAGAGGCTTTGAGGAGGCTCACAAAGGGGCAAGTATTAATATTCCAGGCTTTGTTAAACCCATCTTAAAATATGTGACTCCAGTATATTTATTAGTTATATTTATTGGCTTTGCAGTCAATAATGCCCCAGCTTATTTTAAGAGCCTCTTAAGTGATAGCGTTGCAGGAGTAAGTGTTGCGTTTATCATGTTTATTTTAGCAGGTATCTTATATTTGATACACAAACACAGAAAACTATGGGAACACGTTTAATTAAACAGAGTAGAAACGGACAGTATAAGGAGCAATGGTATGACTTTGGGTGGCTGGATAATGATGAGTTTGTCAATATCAACAGTTTTGATATTGATCAGCTTTTGTATGTATAAAGTATTTAGATAAGAGGCAAAACATATGTTATATAATTTAGTATCTTTACTGGGTATAGCCGGTATTATTGGTCTAGCCTGGTTGATGTCAAACAATAAAAAAGCCTTTCCATGGCGCATCGTTTTATGGGGATTGGGCTTACAGTTTATAATTGCCATTTTTGTTTTTGTTCTTCCAATAGGAAAGAGCTTTTTCTTATGGGTCAATGATTTGGCTGTAACTCTAATTAGTTTTGCTACTGAAGGAGGCAAGTTTGTTTTTGGAGGATTAGCAACCCGTAGCATGGAAGTAAAAGAGGGCGCTGCTCCAGGTTCAGACTTTGTCTTTGCTTTTGAAGTGTTAACCACGGTTATTTTTATCTCGTCTTTGATTGGGGTTTTGTATTATTTGAAAATCATGCAAGTGATAGTAAAAGCGTTTGCTTGGGTCATGCGAAAAACTTTAAAAGTTTCAGGGGCTGAGGCCCTGGTTGCATCGGCCAATATATTCTTTGGACAATCAGAAGCTCCTATTACAGTAAGACCCTATATCGCAAAAATGACACAGTCAGAAATCATGTCTATGATGACAGGAGGCTTTGCTACAGTAGCTGGTGGAGTTATGGCAGCATACATTGGTATGTTACATGAAGTTTTTCCAAATATAGCGGGCCACATGATCTCTGCATCTTTACTGTCTGCTCCTTCTGCTTTGATGTTGGCTAAAGTTGTACTGCCTGAAACCGAAAAGCCACTCACTCAGGGAAATGTGGACATGAACGTAGAGACTGAGGATGTGAATGTTCTTGATGCTGCTGCAAGCGGTGCTGCATCTGGTCTTCATCTTGCGCTCAATATTGGTGCCATGTTAATAGCCTTTATCGCTTTGTTGGCAATGATCAATGCCATGATTGGCTATGCTGGAGCATTGATAGGGGTAGAAAGCTTAAGTTTACAAAAGATTCTTGGCTGGACACATTACCCTATTGCCTTAATGATGGGAGTATATCCTCAAGATGCCATGACTGTAGCTACATTGTTAGGTGAAAAACTGGTGCTTACAGAATTTGTAAGTTATCTACATTTAACTCAGATTTTAAAAGAAGGTGTTATACAACTTCATCCTAGATCAGTGGTTATTGCAACTTATGGCCTGTGTGGTTTTGCAAACTTTGCTTCTATTGCCATTCAAATCGGAGGTATTCGGGCAATAGCTCCATCACGATCTGGAGATTTAGCGCGTCTAGGTTTAAAGGCTATGTTTGCTGGAGCTCTTGCGGCTTACCTAACAGGCAGTATTGCAGGTATTTTCTTTAACGGGAATGCAATTTTATAGTTTTATAGTTTTGAGTTAGGAATCAACGCTTCTATCTTTTTTCACCCAAAACAAAACTTTTGCTTTGGATATTGAGTATAGAGTGCGGTCGACTATTCAGACCAAAACTAACAATATACCTCTTCTAGTTATAAGCGTGTTTAATCAAAACCGAGTTTTTTGTGATCTATTGCACTATTGATAAAGCTAATCATTTTTTTCTGCTAACTTGTTGTCAATATCTTCACGAGTAAAAGAAAAGATTTGTTCACTTAATTTGATCAAATCTTTATCTTCGGTTGCGAGTTGTTCAAACTTTAAGTTTTGAGCACCAGCAATCCATTGCCATACAAAGGGATTGTATTTAAACTTTTCACCAATCGCCATGGCTCCAGCATTGGATGTTTTTTGAGGAGAGTCTTTCCCCAAAAACTCATTTTGTACCAAATCACCATCAATCGCTGAAGAAATAGACCTTTCAGCTTTGGCATTGATGATCATCACCATGCACATAGGACAAGGCTCTAAGGTTCCGTAGACATAATAGCCATTTTTATTGAATTTTTGAGTTTCTTCATTTGTACTTACAGAATATTGTGTCAAAGGATCAACTATAGCTGATCTTGATAAGTTGTGATCATCCATTTTAACACCATATTTATTTTTTCCTTCATTGATGATGTGATTTCTGTAAGCCACGGCGTCTTCTAAAGCTCTGGCTTCAGCATGATCTGTCACACCAGCGCCGGTCACCATAGCATTTCTACCTGGAAATTCATAAATGATACCGTCATGAACCAACAAAACTAAGGCGCCAATCCCATAGTTATTTTCATTAAAAGCTTTTAAAGCAGAAGCTAATGCTTTTCTTGCATAATAGGCATGTTGCCCAACTTGATAAGTGTTTTTTGTTCTTTCTAAATAGTTTTTAACCTGAGTAGCTATGTGTACATCGTTAGTATTGGTTTGAGCAATGCTAGATTGATGACTAAAAATTAGAAAACAAACACCGAATAAAAAAAATAGTTTTTTCATGGTAATCCCCAATAGAATTATATTTTAGTAAAATACGATATAGCAGTTTACATATTGTGATTCAAATGAAAAATAATTAAAAATACGCACTATGTTGTTTTTTAAAGGCTTACAATATATGTCAGCCATCATGATTGATATAGATGTATTAAGAAAAAAAATAAAGAGTGCGGTTGATTATTTATCAAATGCTAATGTAGCGAATATAAAAGCAAAATATCTTATTGTCTTAGGTTCTGGACTCAGTGAAGCGATTGATGATTGGGAAATGATTCACGCATTTGCGTATAAACAAATTCCCGGATTCCCTAAGCACATTATAGAAGGGCATAAAGGCGAAGTTAGACTTTATAAAATCAATAATACAGAGGGTGACTATGCATGGGTATTAACGGGAAGATTTCATAGTTACCAAGGTTATGACCCTGCGGAGTGCGCTATTCCAATTCGAGTGGCTGCTTGTTTGGGTGTTAGTCATGTAATTTTGACCTGCGCTGCTGGTGGAATCAATCAGGCCTATAATCCTGGAGATATCATGTTTTTAAATGATCATATCAATAGCACAGGGATGAGCCCTTTTAGAGGAGCTAATTTAGAGGAGTATGGGCCTCAATTTTTAGATTTAACGCAAGTTTATGATGACGAATTATTGCAACACTTTAAACATGCTGCAAAACAAGCCGATATCAATACCCATGAAGGGGTTTATGTCTGGCATTGGGGACCAGAATACGAAACCCCAGCAGAGATAAAACGCTGGTCTATTCTCGGTGGAGATGCTATTGGTATGTCCATGGTGCCAGAAGCCATGGTTGCGCGGCACCATCAGTTGAAAGTTGCAGGTATTGCTTGCATTAGCAATAAAGCGGCAGGCATGTCAGATCAAGGCAGAAAAGGCAAGTTGGACCATAAAGAAGTCTTAGAAGTGGGCCAACACAGTAGCCAAAAGCTAAAACAGATATTAAATAACTATTTTAATAATGAGAGAAAGTAAGATGTTGGATTTTCCCAAAGACTATTGTTTACCTCCCCTTATCAAACAGGAACAGTTGAAAGCCAAAATTCATGAATTGGGTCAGCAAATAAGCCAAGACTATCAGGGCAAAGAGATCTTATGCATTGGTGTTCTCAATGGAGCAGTTCAATTTTTGGTACATTTAATTGAGGAAATAAAACTTCCTCTTAATATAGATTTTATTTCTGTATCAAGTTACGGTAATTCAACTCAATCTAGTGGTCAAATATCTTGGCGTTTAAAATTATTACAAGACATCAGCAATAAGCATGTAATCATCGTTGAAGACATTGTTGATACAGGCATTACCTTAAGTGAAGTTAAAAAAGAGTTTTTAAAACACAAGCCAAAATCATTAAAGATTGCATCCCTTTTTTCTAAACCTTCAAGGCGTGAAGTTAAAGTTGATATAGATTACTTAGGGTTTGAAATAGAAAACCACTATGTTGTAGGCTTTGGTTTTGATTATCAAGGTTACTATAGAAACTTACCACATGTAGCCATTCTGCCTGAAGACCGATACAAATAATATAAGCAGCAAGCAATTTTAAGGTTTACATGCAAAAAAAAGCCTATGCAAAATGCATAGGCTTTTTTTGTAAGATTATTTTAAAGAATAAACTATTTAACCAATCTAGAATAGTACTCAATGACCATTGGAATTTCCACTACAAATGGAAAGTCTTCTCTGCCTGGTGTAGAAGTTAATGTTGCAGTCATGCTGGCATCATCATAACGTGACCACTCTGGGTGGTTGCCTGTAGCTTTACGCTCTTCAACTTCAGACTGAACGAGGATCATTTTTTTACCTTTTTCAGTTAAAGAAATCTCTTCACCTTGTTTGGTTTGATAAGAGGCAACATCAACGCGTTTGCCATTGACTAAAATTTTACCATGCGCTACCAATTGACGGGCAGCAGCAATAGAAGGAGCAAAACCAATGCAATAAACTACATTGTCTAAACGTCTTTCTAAAATATCTAATAAGTTTTTACCAGGGTCACCTTTTTTACGGAAAGATTGTGAAACGGCTCTTCTTAACTGCCTTTCACCTAAACCGTAGTTGTAACGTACTTTTTGTTTTTCAATCAACTGTGTACCGTATACACTTTTCTTTTTGCGTTTATCACCGTGTTGTCCGGGAGGGTATGGGCGACGTTCTGGTCTTTTTCTGGATAGACCGGGTAAATCTGCACCCAGTGCACGCATAACTTTCAATCTTGGTCCTGTGTATCTTGCCATTTAAGCTTCCTTATTTTTGAGTATTTTACTCATAAAATCAATAATTTCTATTTAATATAAACATTCCAAAAACCCATTTGGAAGTAGTCGTTGATATCACGTTGAGAGCCTTTGTCAAGCCTGATAAGATTATTTTTTACTCAGCCTAGAGCTTACAAGCCCACTAAAAACGGGAATGAGCGAGATAAAAATAATCAATAAAACAGCTTTCTCAAAGTTTTCCTGAATAATGGGTATATTCCCTAAAAAATAGCCTGCAAGTGTCATTGAGCTGATCCAGGCAATACCACCAACAATATTGAAACTGACAAATTTTTTATAATCCATGTTGGCCATACCTGCTACAAAGGGAGCAAAAGTTCTTACAATAGGAACAAATCGTGCCAAAATAATGGTTTTACCGCCATGCTTCTTGTAAAAAGCTTGGGTTTTTTCAAGGTGTGATTTTTTAAAGAACATAGAATTGTCTTTAAATTGAATACGATTTCCAGATGTCTTACCTAAAAAATATCCCACTGTATCTCCAACAATAGCTGCAATAATGAGCAAGATATTGAGCCATACAATATTAAGTACGCCTGTGCTTGCTGCAAAACCAGTAACAAATAAAAGTGAGTCACCAGGAAAGAAAAATCCAATCAATAAACCCGTTTCTGCAAAGATAATAGCAAATAGAATAGGGTAGGATATCCATCCCCAGGTTTCCATAAAAACGGGTAGTTGTTGCAAATCAAAAAGTGTTTTTATCTGTTCAATCATACCGGATCACTTGTGTTGGGTTTTCCAAAAATATTCACAGTGATTACTAATATTACAGCACCGAGCAATAAGCTAATAAAAGGTGAAAAACCTAAAATTAATGCAGACTCTCCCACCAATAAGCCAACAAAGGCAACCAGTAAGGCATAGGGAAGCTGGGTTTGGACATGGGTCATTAAATTACATTCTGAGGACGATGAAGACATTACGGTAGTGTCTGATATTGGAGAACAGTGATCCCCAAAAATAGATCCTGCTAATACAGAACCAACACTGGCCGTAACCAGCATTTGAATATCTGCGGCACTGATACCCGCTTCAGTAGCTATAGAGTATGCCAATGGAGCTGAAATAGGCATAATGATGGCCATGGTTCCATAACTTGTTCCTGTAGCAAAGGAGACAATTGCAGCTGTCATAAATGTCATGGCTGGTATAAAGTAAGGAGATATTTTGCCTTGCAGGAGTTGCAAAATATATTCTGCACTTTTTAAGTCCTTGGTCACCTGTGCCAATGCCCAGGCCAGCACCAAAATAACACAAGCAGGCAACATGGATTCAAATCCATTCATGATGGCTTGCATGGATCTTTCTGTATTCAATGTTTTACCAGCAAGGCTAAAGAGAATAGTAAATACCAAACTTAAACTTGCTCCCCAGATTAAACTTTTGTAGGCATTTGCATTTCCTAGCGCTTCTTGAATAAACGCAATACCACTGAGGCCATGGTTTTGGTCAAGTGATTGATATCCAGTAATGAATAAGCTGATCAGACATGAAAAAATTAAAAACAACAGGGGTACAATGGCAAATACACTGGATGTAGCTTTGTTTAAAGCATCTTCTGAGCCTGTATTAATTTGTGTTCTTGAGTCAATAGGAGAATCGCTGAGTTTGGTGTATTTGGCCATAGCCCATAAATCTTTGCCTTTGTAAATGGTATAAAATACAAAAAAAATCATGAGCAGTGGGTAGAACCTGTAGGGTAAAGAGTTGATAAACATTTGATAAGCGCTGATGGGGGATTCAAAGTTCATATCTTTGAGGGCATCACCAATAAGGCCCACTTCTGTGCTGACCCAGGTCGACACTAAAGCAATGCTTGCAATGGGAGCGCTGGTAGCATCAACAATAAAAGCTAACTTTTCTCGGGATATCTTATATTTGTCATATAAGGGGCGCATGGTTTTGCCTAAAATTAAACTGTTGGCATAATCATCAAAGAAAATGCACAAGCCCAAAAACCAAGTGCTCAACTGGATGCTTTTTGAACCTTTAGCTTTTGAGCTAATCCAATTGACCATGGCTTTGGTTCCCCCATTGTATTGAATGAGACTGCTAATAGCTCCAATAAAGAGTAAACTGATCAATATAGCGGCATGGTCACCATCGCCTAAAGCATTGAGTAAATATGTGTCAAAGCTTTTAAAAAAAGCAGAAAAGATACTTCCATCGTGCAATAAAAAAACACCTAACCAAATTCCGGCCAACAAAGACACATACACTTGTTTGGTAAGAAAGCCTAAAACAATGGCCAAAATGGGGGGCAATAAACTGTTAAAGCTTGGATTATCCATAACTTATCTCCTTAATGGTTTTATGGTGATTTGTCATATTTTTACAATGCTTATCATTGATAAAACTTTTCTCAATAGGACCATGACCCAAGCGAGTCATGATGTTATACGAAACCGTATTTTCCCAAGTAGCTAGATCGTCAAAGCTAATTATTTCATTTCCTTGCTGCCCAACCAAGATCACCTCGTCATCTAATTGGAGGTTTGGAATATGAGTTACATCAATCATGCTGGCATCCATGCTGTTACCGCCAACAATTCCCGCTTTTTGACCATGAACCAAAACATGACCTACATTGCGTATTCTGGGGTAGCCTTGGCCATAGCCTAAAGGAATGGCCGCAATGGTTTTCTTTTCTTTCACTTTGTAATGCATGCCGTAACCAATACAATCACCGGGAAGAAATTTTTTTATTGAGCATATTTTAGATTTTAAAGAGAGAATGGGGTGCAGTTCATTAATCTGTCGACAGCTTTTTGATGGATGTAAACCATAAAGTAAGACTCCCAACCTTACCATATTAAAGTGGGCATCAGGTAAATCTAGGTATCCACCTGAATTACAGGCATGAATGGTTGGCTTATGTTGAGCTATAAAAGAGGGTATCTTACTGAGACAATGCTTAAAACGATTTAGTTGTTCATAAGCATACATTTTACTATTTGCATCAGATTGAGCAAAGTGTGTCATTAAACCAGATACAGAAATATTTAGAAGTGCAAGCACTTGATTAAAAAAATCTATAAATTGATCGTACTGAATACCAAAACGTCCAAGCCCAGTATCAATATTGATATGACATTTAGCAACCTTACCAAGTTTGATCGATAGTTGATTAGCATATTGTGCTTGCCATAATGAAGAAAGAATAAATATATAACCTTTATCAATGCAATGACTGATGCTTTCTTTGGTAGGCTCACCCAAGATGATTATGGGAATATTTTGAACGTAAGGTTGAATGTTAAAGGCTTCTTCTACACGCGCAACTGCAAACATATTTGGCTTTAAGTACAATGTTAAAAAATTAACCATATGACATGCATCATGACCATAGGCATTATCTTTGACCACACAGCAAAGTTTTAAGTTTTTAGGTATATCTTTTTTTAAAATTTTAATATTGTTTTTAAGAATAGAAAAATCTATTTCTATTTTATTAGGTGAGATCATAGTCTATCTCATAAAGGCCAAAGGGTTTTACCAATATCAGTTCTATAAAAGCTTCCATAAGACTGAATATCTTGTGCACAAGTATAGAGCTTTTCTATACATAAGTTAAAATGATCATGAGATGAGATGATGTTTACAATGCCATGACCTTTTTGAGCATAATAAGTACGATTTTTTTCTATAATATTGTCCCAAAAATACACGCCATCTGTATAGATTTTCATTTCAATAGGATAGTATTGAGGTGAATTTTTATAAGGGTACTGGTGAGAAACAATATGAAGTAGACTAGAGTATTTTTTGTTAGGCTTTATTTCTATATCAAATGCTTTACCAAGGTAGATGTTTTTAAATGTATTGAAAAAATTATTCATGCTTAACATGATCATGGGACCAGAGCTTACACCTAGACGAGCGTTGTATTCTAAAACATGCCAAGTATGATTCTTTTTTATTGCTGTAACTTGCAAAGGACCACAATAAGCTACTTTTTTAAACCAAGGTATTAAGGGTTGAATAAGGTGTTCCACCAATCCATAATGATCCTTTTGGTCAATTTCAACAATACCTCCCATGGGAGTGGATAAAGTTTCACCTAAATTGCCTGTATACAGCTTTTTATACTCTTGGTTGGTGCAAAAAGGATAGACCTTACCGTTAGTGATAAAAACAGTATGACCTGCTTCATCTTCGCCTGCATATTTTTGCAAAAAAATACCATCACTACAGTCTGTTTGCTTAATGATGGCAAGAGTTTGTTCATAGCTAGTACAAACGGTTGTTTTTATTTTACTGTTTGGAGAAGAATATCTATTTTTAATAACATACGCTGCAGGATTATTTTGAATAAAGCTTACTGCTTCGCTTTGCCTATCAAAAGTATAAGATTCAATAAAAGGTATTTTGTATTCATTACAAAGGGTCTTAGCAAAAAATCTGTCCTTTTCAATAGCCAGAGCTTGTTTGTTAACGGCTAAAACTTTTATTTTTTGTTGTTTTATAAAAGCTTCATCAACGAATTGGCGCCAATTAATTGATGTTGGATACACATAATTTATTTGATGTTTAAGCATATAGTTATTCAAAGCCTGCTTTGAAAAAGAACTGTTGGTTTCTAAGTGAAATATGTTTAAGCTCTCATTGCATGGTTCACTTTTTTTAAGCGCATCAAATAAAATTTTATTACCTAAAATCAGTAAGTTCTGTTTCATGATTTTATTCCTATAAAGTAAATGGTGTTTATAGCTATTGACAAAGATGAAGGTATAAAGAACTTATATATTCATGCAGTTGAGATTTTGCTATGTTGTGGGTTTCTACAGAATGGTTTCCAAGCATGAATTTTAGTTGAGAAAAGTCTTTATTGTTTTCTATCAAAGCAAAGATATTTTTAACTTCAGTGTTTGGATTGCATAAGATTATAATTTTATAAAGGCTGTTGTCTTGTTGTTGATACAGTATGCCCATAATAGCTTGTTGATAACTTTGCGTGCTATGAATTTCTGTCGCTTGGTCATTAAGAGCAGAAGAAGTCAGCATAAGTTTTATGTCATGTTTTTTAGCGTAGTTGATGGCTTTTTCATGAATTATTGTGCTTGTATTTTCGGAAAATAAACTTAACTGCGTATAGTCTAAATTGGAGATCGTTTTTGCTTTCTTAACAATCATAGGGTTGCATATATGCAATGCTCCAGGATTTTTTAAAAATATGCATTGTTGAGCGTTGTAAAGCTTTGTTAAGTGCAGTGCTGTTACATCAGAGCAGTCAAAATTCATAGCCTGATAATTATTTTGTTTTGATTGACCTATGAAACCGGGGACAATAGGAATAATATTTTGTTTAATACAGTTAGATATATCTTCTTGATTGATTTTTTCTATTTCCCATTCCCGAGCATTGTCTTTACTCAATAGCTGAGTAGGTGTTTTTTCAAAAATTAAAGCTTTGCTGTTGAGTTGATGCTGGTTGAAATATGTTTCAATCAGATTGCATGAAAAAAATTCAGCATGACAAAATAAAGTGTTGTAGCTGTCCAAATTTACAGCTGCAATGTTCTCTATGATTTTTTTGATTTTTCTACTGTGACCCGATAAAGCTGAGACAACTAAAATAATTTTTTTATTTTGCTTTTGTAAGTGATGTAAAAAAGCAATAATTTTTGGGAGTGAGCGTTTTAAGTCTTTGCTTTTACCTAAGCTAGATTCGCCTAACTTAACAACAAAAAGGTTTTGATGCATTTATATGTCCTTAGATTTACAAGTAATGATAAAAGTCTATTGGGACTGAGCGATCTGCTTAATTATTTAACTATCAAATAAAAATAGAGTGTCAATATTTTTGTCTTGCATAAAATTAAAAAAACATGGATTGTTGCATGAAGCAGATTGCTTTGTGCTGAGCACCAATTTAAATTTCAAATGCACACCTTTAAGGAGCTCACAGCACAATGAAACAGGCAGCTTTAAGTTCTCCATATTTTAATACATGGACCTATTTAAAAATACTCAATAATTCAGGATGCATCAATCAACATGAAGACTGGTTGCTGTATGGGCTTGTAGTTAAGAACAATCAATACACTATAATAAAATTGAGAAACCCAGTTAAAAACCAGGTTAAGTTGGAGCAGTATGAGGCTGTATTACCTTTTTTTATAAGGTATTATTCTAATGACGATTTTTCTCACGATAATTTTTGTATAAAGTATGTTCAAGAACATATAAAAACAAGCTACTATCCAAAAGTTCAAGTTTGTTTACCCTATGTGCCGATAGCCGAGGATAAGTTTATTCAACGCAATAAAACCTTAAGTGTTAATAAAGTATATGAATCTTTATTGCTTTGGGCAGAGCAAAAAAAATACAGTTCAGTGCATGTCACATTACCTTCAAAAAAGGATTATGAAACTTTAAAAAGTTTAGGGTTCTTTAGTTCAAAAAAACAACTGTGTTACTGGTATAATAAAAATTATCAAGCCTTTGAAGGTTTTTTAGCGGCATTAAAGTCTAAGTATCGTTGTCAGATTAAAAAAGAACGCAGTCATATTCATCAAAAAGGCTATCAAAAACAAACTCTGACTGGGGACACTATTAAAAAATTGCACATTGATTGTTTTTGGCACTTGTTTAAATTGACCCATCACAGAAAACAATGGATCATGTCAAAATTAAACAAAAACTTTTTTTACGAGGCCTGGCAAAGATGTCCTGAAAATATTGTTTTACATTTTTTAACGAAAGATCAAGAGACCGTTGCGGTATCATGGGCATTTTTGCATAAAAACATACTCTGCGGAAGATTTTGGGGCAGTCTTTACGATAAAGACTATATTCACTTTGAAGTAATGTATTATATGTTAATAGACTATGCCATAAAACACAAAGTAAACAGTATAGAGATGGGCTTTGCAAATTTACATAAAGTGATCAGAGGCTTTGAGCCAGAGCTAAAGTATAACTTTCATTATTTTTTTAATCACCAGTTAAACAATAGCTCGCACTATAGTTTGCCTGATCAAAAAAACTATAAGCGTATTTATTTATGATTATTTTTCAAAATAGGCAATAAGCTCTATATGATAGGTTTGTGGAAACATGTCTAAAGGATCAACTTGCTTTAAGTGGTAGCCCAGATCAATGAAATGTTTTGCATCTCTTGCAAAGGTTGTGGGGTTGCATGAGACATAGGCAATATGTTTAACATCAAGTTTTTCAATTTGACTAAAAATAGTTTTATCTAAACCCTTGCGAGGAGGATCTAAGGTTATAGCATCAAAGCGTTCTTCGTTATCGATGACAGTATCTAAAGCCTTATTAACGTTATTGTGAATAAAAAATGAATGCTTACTTAGGCCTGTTTGTAAAGCATGCTCTTTTGCACAATCAACAGCATCTTCGTTAACTTCAACCCCCAGGCTGTAAATTCTATGTTGTGCTAGAGCAAAGCTGAAAAAACCTGCACCACAGTATAAATCTAGGTTCTTTTTTATTTTATTGTTTTGCGCCCAAGTGACCATTTTATGGGCCATAGCTTGGGCAATATCAGGGTTGTTTTGCCAAAAAACAAAAGGCCAAACAGCAATATTTTTATTGAATATTTTTTCACTGATTTTTTCTGGTCCATCCAAATGAACCATGTCCTTACTAAAAGGAGAGAAATGTTTTTCTTTGTTGATTAAACATAGATAAATACTGGTTTTGGGGTTGATCTTGCACGTGCTTTGTATCCACTGGGCGGCTTCTTCAATGCTTAAGTCATCAGAAAAACTAAAAATAACAGCTTCACCACGATCAGCAGACCTAAGGGTGATGTAAAGTAGTTCAGGACAAGCTTGACTGGCCAAGGCATGTTTAAGCGGTGTAATAAGATGATTGATGCTTTGTGATGCTATGGGACATTGGTCAATAGCAATAAGCTTAGAGTTAATATCCATATAGCCTAAGTTTTTTCCATGCTGAACATGTAAAGTGATTTTATTTCTATAATGGAAAGGTTTGTCGGTCATCAAAGAGCTTATATTGAGCTCATTTAAATTAGAAAGTTTTTCTAAGCTTTCTCTCACTTGTTTTTGTTTAGCCTCATCTTGAAAGTGTTTGTCTAAATGTTGGTAGTGACAGCCGCCACATTGAGAAAAATAAGCACAGTTTGGGTTTTTTCTAAGCTTTGAGGGTGTGTGAATATCATCTATGGTTGCATGCACATGATTTTTTTGCACTTGATTTATGGTAACATTAAGACGGTCCCCAGGCGCAGAAAAGGGTACAAAGATATGAGCTCTCCCATCTTCTTTGGAAATACCATTTCCACCATAGGATAATGTATCAATTGAAATACCTTTAATTTGATCACCATTTTGCATGCAGGCAGCTATATCAGACTTGATGCCTAAGATCATCTATATTCAATAGATGAAATGATAAGAAAAGTGGATTTATGCCATTTTTCTTGGGTGGGAGGGCCACAAGCTGCATAAGTTATACTAGCACATCACAAGTATAACTTTAAATCGATCAAAAACGACGCTTTTTGATCGAGAAGGGAGGCTTTGTATAAGTAACTGTAAGACCTTCGCTCAACAGTTACTAAAGATTCCCACTTATACAACTAAGAACAGTAAAAAAATCTTTTGCTGTGAATAACAGTTTGATATGAGACATGAATGAGTTCAATTACAAGCATCCAAGATATTTTACAAAATGAAAGCCACTTACTAGAGCACCAATGCAAAACCATAAGCAAAGAACTTTTGCATGTACCCAACCCAAATTTTATTGACCAAGTTTGGAGCGGATCAGATAGACCCATCAATGTTTTGCGAAATTTACAAAGCATGTATGATCATGGTCGATTAAGCAAAACAGGCTATGTTTCTATCTTGCCTGTTGATCAAGGCATAGAGCATTCTGCTGGAGCGTCCTTTGCCCCTAATCCTATTTATTTTGATCCAGAGAATATTGTTAAGTTGGCCATTGAAGGTGGATGTAATGCGGTAGCAACCACCAGTGGTGTACTGGGGTCTGTTGCACGCAAGTATGCCCATAAAATTCCATTTATATTGAAAATCAATCACAACGAGCTACTATCTTACCCAAACTCCTATGAGCAAATTATGTTTGCAGATATTGAACAGGCATACAATATGGGCTGTGCAGGTATTGGGGCCACCATATATTTTGGTTCAGAAGACTCTAACAGGCAAATTGTAGAAGTCAGTGAAGCTTTTGCCATGGCGCATGAGCTTGGTATGTTTACAGTGCTGTGGTGTTATTTGCGAAACAGCGCGTTTAAAAAAGATAAAGACTATCATGTTGCTGCAGACTTAACGGCACAAGCCAATCATTTAGGGGTTACCATTCAAGCGGATATCATTAAGCAAAAGATGCCGGAAAATAACGGGGGTTACAATGCCATTGAATTTGGCAAAACATCACCTATTGTTTACGATCAGCTCAGTTCAGACCATCCGATTGATTTAACCCGCTATCAAGTAGCCAATTGTTATATGGGAAGAGCCGGTTTGATCAATTCAGGAGGCGCCTCTGGGAATAATGACTTGCATGATGCTGTGAAAACAGCCGTCATCAATAAAAGAGCCGGCGGTATGGGCTTGATCAGTGGTAGAAAAGCATTCCAAAAACCTATGGATGAGGGTGTGAAACTGCTCAATGCTATTCAAGATGTTTATCTGTGTAAAGAAGTTAGCCTAGCCTAAGTTATAAAGAAAGTGAACATGAAAAAAATAGTTTAAAAATCTTTATGCTTGTCTTAGTCACGACAGCAATGAGCTCTTGCGAGGGTTTTAATTTCTTTAAAAAGAAGCAAGCCAACACTAAAGAACAGCATTAGGGTTACTCTCTTATGAATTTTAAAGGACGTTTGGTTTTTGGGCATGAAGCCCGCATTTTTCAATCTTGTGGTGAAGACGCCAAAATTTATTGGTTGATTGCTTTTGATGGAAGCGAAGCGATAATGAATGAGCTCGAAAAAAAGTATAGTGCGCTAAAAAAGCACAGATGATCCTTATGAAGCGCTTTACGTTGAGTTAAACGCAGCAGTTGCTCCAAAGGCAGAAAGTGGCTTTGCTGCAAATTATTACGGCCTGATGCCTGGTCAAGTCGTACCAAACTATAGAAAAATTAGCCGATCAATGTGATTGATCAGTAATTTTTTGTCCTTTTTTATCTACACAGTAAATGTGTAAAGGCATACACACCACCTTGCATTTGCTGCCAGGCAAAGGATTCATCTGGACCATGGTAATTATCCTCAGGTAAGCTAATGCCTAAAAAGCCAATTGGTTTTTGAATGATATTTTGCATGCTGACAATGGCACCAATGGAACCACCTTCTCTTATTTTAACCGGGCGTTTTCCAAAGCCAAACTCAATGGCATCTTCAATTTTAGGAATTAAAGCAGTTTCTAAGTTACAGCTAAAAGGTTGAGCTGCACGCTCTTTTTCCAAAGTGCAATCTGGGATGATTTGTTTGGCGTAGGCTGCAAACAAGTCATAAACTTTATCTGGATCTTGACCTGGAACCACTCTAAAACTAATTTTAGCTTCAGCACGTGGCGGAACAACAGTTTTTACACCTTCACCTTGATAGCCTCCCACAATACCATGCACTTCAAACGTAGGTTTTGCCCAAACGGATTCCATAATATCTAAAGCGTTGTCAGATCGTAGACTGGTCAAGCCATGCGCACGCTTAAAGTAATCAATTGAAAATCCAGATTGAGTATAGCCAGCTTTTTCTTGTTCAGAAATAGGGGTCCATGTGTCTTCAAAACCTGGAATGGTGATATTACCTTGTTTGTCTACACATTTTGCAATCAAATCTGATAATTCAGATAAAGGGTTTCTAGCTGGGCCACCCGCCATGCCAGAGTGAACATCTTTTGTGCCTACTTCCAATCTAACAATAGCCGCTACATTGCCTCTTAAGGACATACTCATGGCAGGCTGAGTATCAGAAGCCCAAATCGTGTCAGAAATAACAATATTATCAGCAGTGACTATATTTTTATTCAAGAAATCTTCAAAATTAGGGCTACCAATTTCTTCTTCCAATTCCCAAATAAACTCAACATTGGTTTTACTGCCCAAAGATTTTGCAATGCTTGCCGCCCACAAAGCTGTCATGGCAGGACCTTTGTCATCAGTGGCGCCTCTTGAATAAAAGCGACCATTATCAAAAGTAAAGTTAAAAGGATCACGCGTCCAACCATCTTTCCCTTTTTCAGCTGGTTGAACATCCAAGTGATTGTATATGGCAATGGTCTGTGCTTGTGGGTCATTTTCTATTTTGCCGTAGACTACAGGGTTTCCAGAAGTAGGAATGATTTGCGCTTGGCCACCATGTTTTTCAATCAGTTTAACGGCAATTTCCGCTGTTTCTTGTATATAAGGTTTATGTGATTGTAGGGCAGAGATAGAGGGTGACTCCACGATTGTTTTATAATCATTGAGTAAATCATCTTTGGTGCTCTCAATATGTTGTGCGATATCTTGTTTGTTTAAATCCATGGTTCAAGGTATAAAGTGTATAGTATAAATTTGCAAGATTTAAGGAGTCGCTGTGAGCAAGATTGATGGTATTGATAGTCTTATTTTTGATTTGGATGGAACGCTTTGGGATAGTACAGGTGCTTGTGCAAATACAATCAATCAACAGTTGGAACATAAAAAAATAAATGTTGCACCTGTAAGTCAGCAAGATGTTGCGGGTGCAATGGGTTTGCCGCACAATGAATATATTGAGAAAGTGTTTGAGAAAGCAACACTTGAAGAAAAAAAAGCCTTAGCCCAACAAGCATTTGATCATACCCACATTGGTATGGAAGGCAGTTTGCTTTATGAGGGGGTAGCGCAAGGAATCCATGACCTAAGTGAAAATTATCCTTTGTATATTGTCAGCAATTGTGAGTCAGGCTATATAGAAAATTTTTTAAATATATCGGGTTTAAAGAGTTATTTTAAAGATTTTGAATGTTGGGGAAACACAGGACAAGAAAAATATAAAAATATTGAAGCGGTTATTCAAAGAAATAAGCTGCAAAACCCAATCTATATTGGCGATACACAAGGAGACAAAGCAGCTGCGCAAAAAGCAGGCGTTCCATTTATCGCTGTCAATTATGGTTTTGGCCAAGTTGAAGGTTTGTATACAGCAGATAGTTTTCAACAGATTTTGACCCTGCTGTGCATATAGAGATTATATCTATTTACGGTCAAAGATCTCTCTAGCTATGATTAAGCGTTGAATTTGGCTGGTGCCTTCATAAATTTGAAAAATCTTTGCATCACGCATGAGTTTTTCTACCGGATACTCTGTGTTAAAGCCATAACCACCAAAAACCTGAACAGCATCAGTTGCTACACGCATTGCAGTGTCCGCGGCAAATGCTTTTGCATAAGCTGCCTCAAGGGTGTTTCTTTGCTTGTTATCAATTCTGCTTGCGGCCAACCAAGTTAATAAACGAGCGGCTTCAATGTCTTTGGCCATATCGGCAATCATAAAGGCAATGGCCTGATGTTTTGCTATAGGTTTTTTAAAGCTGGTTCTTTGTTTGGCGTACTCAACAGCATACTCCATAGCGGCTCTTGCTAAGCCAACAGCGCCCGCAGCAACCAAAGGCCTGCTGTGGTCAAAGGCAGCCATAGCAATCATAAAGCCTTGGCCTTCTTGTCCAATTCTATATTTTTCAGGTACTTTAACATCATTAAAAGTAATGCCACGTGTATCGGAGCAACGTTGACCCATATTAATTTCTTTTTTACCCACCTCAATGCCGGGTGTATCAGCAGGTACAATGAATGCACTCATACCTTTGTGTCCTTGGCTAGCATCAGTGTAAGCCAGAACAAAGTACCAACTGGCTACGGAACCAGAGGTGATCCACATTTTTTGTCCGTTGATGACATAGTCTGAACCAGTTTTAACAGCTGTGGTTTGTATGCCTTGTACGTCTGAGCCCGCAGCAGGTTCCGTTACACAGTACGCTGCAAACATAAATTCTTGAGTTAAAGGAGAAAGAAACTCTTTCTTTTGTTCTTCTGTACCACCGACTAAAATAGGAGCACTCGATAGCATGTTGGCTTCCATAGCAGTTGTGATGCCTGTGCAGCCGGCACCCGTTTCTTCAGCTATGATACATCCATCTACAACACTTAGGCCTGGGCCTCCAAGATTTTCTGGAATTTGATTGTTCATGAGACCTGTTTCCCAGGCTTTTTTTAGGATTTCTTTTGGAAATTCTCCTGTTTGATCATGGTGTGCAGCTTTGGGAATAACTTCATTTTGAGTAAATTCTTTTGCAAGTTGTTTAAGTTGTTCTTGTTCAGGGGTAAGTTGAAAATTGATCATGGTTAAATGATGACGCTAATTAAAAACAAAAGCAAGTTTTTAGAAAAACTAACTTTCCAAGCTTGTAAACACTTTAAAAATCTAGCCTCTGCTTAATGATCCTATGAGTTAAGAAAACTTTGCTGGAGAGTGTTTTTTTGTTATGTTGAGCTAATTATGAAAAAAATACATACATTATCAATTGTTTTATTATTGGGGGTAAGCTTGGTTTCTTGTGATCAGATCAAGAATAAGGCTTCTAAAAATGTTAACCTTACAACAGATAAGGCTAAAAGAAGTTATGCCATTGGCATGCAAGTAGGGAGAACGTTAAAGTCACAAAAAGTGGATTTGGACGTAGACATTATTGCTGCCGCAATTTCTGATATGCTCGCAGGAAAAGAAGCCAAGATGACTGAAGCGCAGATAAGAGAAACCATGATGGCCATGCGTGAAGATCAACGCAAAAAAATGGAAGAAGAAAAAGTTAAAAATGCAAAAGCCGGCTCAGAATTTCTTGAGAAAAATAAGGCCAAAGAGGGGGTTGTAACAACAAAGTCTGGATTACAATACAAACATATTACAGAAGGCACAGGAGCCTCACCTAAGGAAACCGATAAAGTTAAAGTTCACTATAAAGGTACTTTGATTGATGGTACTGAGTTTGATAGCTCCTACAAAAGAAAGCAACCTGCAGAGTTTAATGTTAATCGTGTGATCAAAGGTTGGACGGAAGGTCTCCAACTAATGAAAGTTGGCGGTAAATCTATGTTTTATATTCCAGCTGAGTTAGCATACGGAGCAGTGCCAAGACCACAGATTCCTGCAAATTCAGTTTTGGTTTTTGAAGTTGAATTGTTAGATATTTTAGATGAGCAAAAAAAGCCGAAAACAAAATAAACGTTTTCAAATAAAAAAAAAGAGCACTAACAAAAGAAGCAAGGTTCACAAGTTAAAGTGGACTTTGCTTTTTGTTTTTTTAGCGCTAGCTTTAGGTCTTTTTATTCAGACCTATCTTTCTTTGCGTACAGTTGTTAATCAATTCTCTAAACCTTTACAGTGGGATATAAGTTCTCAAGTTTATTCTGATGAGAGTGTTATTTATTCTGGTCAGTACTTTAAAAAACAATATATTCTTCAGTATTTACAGTTTTTATCATACAAAAAAGTGGGGCGTGAAAGTCAATTGTCACATGCCAGTTTTTATGAAAATAAAACTGACAATACAGTAACTGCTTATTTCCATAGTCCTAAAAAGAAGATTGTATTTCAGTTTGATCAACAGAACTTTTTAAATAATATTATTGATAGCAATCAAAACAATAATAAAGTTTTGAATCATTTTACCCTGCCAAGAGTTCTTTTAAGTGAGTTTTATGGTGACAAAAGAGAAAAAAGGACCGTTTTAGAGTTTAAAGATTTTCCACAAACATTAAAGCAGGCCATTGTTGCCATGGAAGATAAAGATTTTTACCGTCATCATGGTGTAAGCATCAAAGGTATTGCTAGAGCTTTAATCACCAATATAACCAAAAAATCCTATGCCCAAGGAGGAAGTACTTTAACTCAGCAGTTGATGAAAAACTTTTTTTTAAGCCATAAAAAAACTCTATGGAGAAAGTGGAAAGAACTGGTTCTGGCTTTGGTCGTGGATAAAATGTACAGTAAAGAAAAGATTTTTCATATGTACCTTAATGAAATCTATTTAGGTCAAGTGGGGTCCGTATCAATTCATGGTTTTGAAGAAGCGGCAAAACTTTATTTTCATGATAGTGTAAACAATCTTTCAATTTCACAGCAAGCACTGTTGGTAGGGTTAATTAGTTCTCCTGGAAGATACTCTCCATTTAATAACCTAGAGCGGTCTTTGTATCGCAGAAACTTGGTTTTAAAAAAAATGTTTGAAGAAAAAATTATCAGTCAAAAAGAGTATATAAAAGCTAAAGATGAAAAGATTGATCTAGCAAAAAGACGGCAAGTATTTGAACAAAGTTTATCATTAAAAAATAGCATTACCCATGAGTTGAACCAGCATTTTTCTGAGCTTGATTTAAAAGAAAAAGGTTATCAAGTTTTTACATCAATAGATCCAATTTTTCAGAAAAGCCTTAGAGAACAAGGTCAAAAAATATACAAACAAATCTTAAGTCAACAAAAACTTAGCAGTGAAAATTTGCAAATGGGCGCTGTAAGTATTCACCCTACATCTGGAGCCATCAAAGCAATTTTAACCGGCGGCGGAAATAAAAATCAATACAATCATGTTTATCAAATGAAAAGGCCAATGGGGTCGCTTGTAAAACCGCTAATTCTAGCTTACTTGGTAGAAAAATATAAAAACAACTCTAATAATTATATCAGTAATACGCGCTTAGTGAATGATAAAAAATTGACTATCAACTATGATGAAAAGCAATGGCAACCAAAAAATTATGCCAATCAATATTTTGGACAAGTGAGCGTAAGGACAGTTATTGAAAAATCTTTAAACTCAGGATTTTTGGACTTGGTGCAGCAATATTCATTTGATGATGTCTATGCAATGGCAAAAAAATATGGCTTTAGTGATTATGAAAAAGTTCCGGCTCTGGCTTTAGGGGCATTAGAATCAAACCCATTTCAACTTGCAGGGCTTTATAGCATGTTTATTAACTCAGGGCTTGCGGTGACGCCGAGCTTGGTTCAAAAAGTTAATCATGAGGCACAATCTATTCAATCAAGGCAACTCATAAGCAAAAAATATATCTCTGAACAAGTGGCCTTTCAAATTTTAAATCTTTTGCAGGGAGTATTAAAAGATGGCACAGGAAAAAGCTCAAAGGCTTATCACTTGAAGTACACTTATGCTGGAAAAACAGGAACCAGTAATGATCATAGGGATGCTTGGTTCGTGGGCTTATCAGAAAACCTGGTGACTGTGATTTGGTTTGGTTTAGAAGGTCAGCATGAAAGCACATTAACGGGGTCAAATTCTGCGTTGAGGGTATGGTTAAATTACGTGAAAAACAATGAGAAATACATAAGAAATGAGCCTTTTAAAACAGTCAATGGAATTAAGGTTAAAAAAATAGACAAAGAAAAAGCCTGTAAATGGGGGTTCTTTAAAAGTAAACGCAATGATTTTGAAGAGGTGTTTTTACCCAATTATACAGTTAGGAGATGTGTCAATGACTAAGATAAAGGTTCAATATGCTGTGTTTTTTATAATTTTATTTTTCATTACAGCTTGTCAGGTACCAAAACATGCCTATCAAGCTCAAGAGGAAGCCATCTTAAATGATTTGTACAATAATGAAAATGATGCAAGAGGAAAGATTGCCTTAGAGTATTTATTAAAAGCTGAACAAAGGTTAAAGGTAGAACAGTTTAAACAGGCAGAATTGGTATTATTAAAAGCAGTAGAAGTGAACATGTATGAGAATTTAACCAGCTACTATCTGGCACAGACGTTTTTTTATCTTCGCCGGTACAATGAAGCTTTATCTTACCTTAAAACAATCAATACAGCATTTAAGCAATACCCTAGATACCACTATTTGCTGCAAAAACTAAAAGGTGATGTTTACTTTTCATTAGACCAAAAAAAAGAAGCCTTAATTGCTTACAAGAAGTGTTTAAACATGCACTCTGAAGATGAATATGTTAAAGAAAGGGTTGAAGCGTTAAAAAGCTTAGAGTGATCATATTTTTTATGGGCTTAGTTATAAAAGGATTTTAGGAAGGAAACGATGAGTCAACTGTCATTGCTTAGTGGTTTGGATTCAAATCAGTATAAAATCTTGTATTTTGATTTAGAGACAAAAAAGTCGGCTCAAGAAGTTGGTGGCTGGTCAAATATAAAAGATATGGGCATGGCTTGTGGTGTTTTGTATGATTCAGAGGATGACCGGTATCATGTATATCTTGAAGATCAAGTTCATGATATGATCAAGCACATCCAGTCTGCAGATTTAATCGTGGGATTTAACCACATTTATTTTGATTACAAAGTTTTAACGGGCTACGATAATTTTAATTTTAATCGGCTAAATAATTTTGATTTATTATTAGACATCGAAGCACATTTAGGAAGAAGATTGAAGTTAGATGCGCTTGCAAAAACAACTTTAAAAAAACAAAAGACGGCAGATGGTTTACAAAGTTTACAGTGGGTCAAAGAAGGAAAAATAGACCTGGTCGTAGATTACTGTAAGGCTGATGTTGAAGTAACAAAGGATTTATTTTTGTTTGGTGTAGAGAATAATTTTATTCTTTATCCAGATCGAGGTCAAAAAAATCAACTTAATGTCAGTTGGAATATTGATAAACTGGTCAAGTAGTTTTTGATGAAACGTTTTTTTGATAGTTTTCTTTTTATACTTTTCTTGTCAATAGCAGCTTTGGCAAAGCCAAGCGCACAACTTAGCTTTCAGGAACGCAGACAGTTGTTTATGGATGAGTTGCTGTTCAATTCGTCTCATGAAGTGTTAAGGTATGCAAGCAGCCACTTGCACCAACATAATTATTATTATGGTAGCAGCGGCGATCTTTTTGAGCAATTTGTTCAATTCTTATTTCCATTGACAGTTAGAGAAAACAGAATCATGTTTATGTCTTTATCAGCTTGGGGACCAAAAAAACCGCAGTATAGAAAATTTGATTGGCAAAAATATGAGTCTAAACATTTTGTGTTTTACTATGACAAAGATGCATATGAATCATTTAAAAAAGCCCATGCTTTTTTAGAAGACGATTATGATCGTAATAATGAAATTTTTTCAGTCAGAAATAAGTTTTTAAAAAAAATACCCATAATCATCTACCAATCTAGAAAAGACTTTGAGCAAACCAATATCGTCAGCGGTCCTGTTCCAGAAGGTTTAGGTGGGGTGACGGAAATTTTTTCATGGAAGAGGGCCGTTTTTCCATTTGAGGCTGAAATGGCAACCTTTGAACATGTGACCAAACATGAAGGCACGCATATTTATCAAATAGCTAAAGGAGCAAAGAATTTACCCTTATGGTTTATTGAAGGTTCAGCGGAAACCAATTCAATATATTGGGATGCTGATGCTGAGCAGTATATAAGAGATGCATATCTAAATGATTTGTTTTTTGACATCAATGACTTGTGGCAAATACGTGGTACATGGTTGATGTATAAAATTGGAAACTATATTTGTAATTTTATACGCGAAAAATATGGAGAAAGAGCCTTACAAAAAATTTACCAAAACTCTGTTTCACTGAATTTTAGTGAAAATATAAAACAATCTTTGGGTATATCCTTACAAGAATTAAACAGAATGGTGCAAGCATCGTTGTCTATGAAATATGGTTTTTTGTATAAAAAAAGTAACCCTTATGAAAAAGCATTAAAAATACAAAAAAGATCTGTTGTTTTGCATGCCTACAAAAACTTCTTTGTTAGTGGTAAAGGCAATGGTTCAAGTAATGCATTGTATATCAACTATATCGATGAACTGAGTAAAGTCTACAAACGTAAAATAGTATCTGATAAAAAACTCAATAGTGAGTCATTAAATTATTTCAGAAAGGGTGCCTGGTTAAATGAATCTCAACTTGTTTACTCTATTAAAAATGGTTCACATGATGAAATAAGATTGGTTGGCTATTCATTTGATAAAAAAGATAAATATTTTAAGCTTGATAAAAAACATCGTTCTTTTCGTTTTCCAGATATACGGTCTATATTTTCACCTGTCATCACAAATAATAATTCAGTTATTTTTATTGGAGTAAAAAATGGTTTTAGTAATATTTATCAGTATCATTTAAAAAGTAAAAAACTTGAGCAAATAACAGAAGATTCTGCACATTACTCTAATTTAGATTATTCATTGGCTAAAAATACATTGGTTTACTCCAAAGAGTTGGAGCGTGCTCAGGATAGAATTTATTACAATAGAGATATTTTTGAATACAATGTTAAAACCAAAAAAACAATACCTATCAGCCAAACAGCAACAATTAGGGAAAATAATCCAAAGTATTCTATATCTGGAACCAATATTCTTTTTTCTTCAGATGAAGACGGAACCCATAATTTATATCTTTATAATACATTAACCAAAGCTAAACAAAAGTTAAGCAATCATCCTTCTGGTATTAAAACAGCTGCTTGGTCACACAATGACTCGTTATTGTTAAATGTAAATAATAGATTTGTATCTAACATTGTTCACATGCCACTGCCCAAGCCCTTTGATATGTTAAACAATGAAATTAACATGGATTCAACAAAGGTGATTCCTGTTTTTTCACAGAATAAGTCTTTTGTTTATTCACCCCAAGATACCAGTAGTATTAGTGAAAAGATTGAAGTTAAGTTTGATCAAAATAATAAGATTACAAACAATAAAGACGGCAGTTATCTTTATTATAAAAATCAAAAATATAAAATAAAAAAAATTGCTCCTTTAGAGAAAGAATTGTTTATTCAAGTGACCAATGCTAACAACGATAAACAAAGAATAAAATCATTAGAAGAAAAAACACTTTACTTTAAAGTGACTGAAGATGGAATTGAATCTATATATAATCCAATTATTCAAAAGGATTCTTCTTCAAAAGAAATTACACAAAAAATAAACACAATATTAAAAGATAAAGTTATAATCTCCATTTGGAATTTTAAAAATGATGATAGTGCACTTGTTCAGATTAATGAAAAGTTGAGTGTGCAAAAGAAATCAGAACAAAAAAGAAATAAAGTCACATCAAGTCTGTACTCGTGTGATTTAAAAAAAGCTGCGTGTGAGCAATTAAAGGGATCAACATTAAGTAATTTTAAAAAAGAAATTTTTTGGGTTGCTAAGTTACAAGATGGATCATATTTGTGGACATTGTCTGAGAATAAGAGTGGGCCCTATGAGATTTTCTTGTATGATAATCAATCAAAAAAAACATTAAAAATTGGTCATGATATTTTAAGATTCAAAGTTTCAGAAAATAAGAGTTCTTTTTCTATGTTGTCTGGATCTGATTTTATTGTTTATGAGATGTCAAATGAAAATAAGTGGCAGGCAAAGCAATATACACCTAATGGTAGTATTGTGGGCTATGATTTTTTGAAAAAATCGAATGATTTTATGATTATTACCAGTCATAAAAAGTACTTGAATATACACTTGCTTGAAAAAAATAAAACGCATCTTAAAAAAATAAACCACTCCATAAAAAATATAGCGCTGGCAACCATAAATAAAAATACAGGAGACTTTGTTGTCTATGCAAAACCTCAAGCAAATACAGAGCAGTTTGATAAACTCTATTATTGGAAGAAAGAAGGTAATGATTTTTATGATATTTCTGTAAGAGGTAAGCTAAAGACCTTTAGCCAAGTTATATTTGTAGATGATTATTTAGTTTTTACAGGAAAAAACTTTTCTTTTGAAAAGTCTGAAACCTGGGTTTGGAAAAATAAAGAAAGAAAGCAGTTAAAAAATATTATTGATGCTAAAAGTGTTGATGATGGTGTTTCATGGGTTACAAACCTAGAAAATGATTTGTACTTTTTTCAGTTTAAGAAAAGTCAGTACAAAAAAATTGTAAGTGATAGTTATGGCTATGATGTTTTTGGTGAAAAGATCTTTTACGCATCAACCAACAATGAGAAATACAATATATATGTTTATGATGTTAATTTAGAAAAAAATAACTTGTTAATTGCTTCAAAAAACCATGCATTTAACCCAAAAATTTACAATGATGAACTTTACTATCAGTCTTACGATAATAAGGTGATTAATGTTAAAAAACATACTCCTGATACAGGTTCTGGTGTCTTGGCATATACGTTGAAAAAACATCATGTTTTGATGCAAAAAAATAGTGAAACTAATATGCAAATGAAATTTAATTTATTACCTTATCAAGAAAAAACATACTCTGGACCACAGTTAACAACGCCAAAAAACTTTCCTGTTGAAGATTCTTCTGAGCCAGCCAAAGATATATATAAGCTTCAATCTTTAGTAGCAGCAGCAGCTTATGATGGGAGTAATTTTAGAATTTTTTTAAATGGATACGTTGATAATATATTCAGTGATAAAGGTGCCTTTGTAAATATAATTTTGTTGGGTGAGAACAGATTTGCAGTTTTTGGGATTTCTAACTTAAGAAACGCAACTTCTTACTCAGTTTTTTATAATGATAGAGAAAATATTAAAAACTTTGGAGTTAACTTTAACAAACGTTTTAACCTTGATCGTTATCGGGCAATTAATTTGTTATCAGAGTTTGAAAGGCAAGTTTATGGTGAAGCTACTCCTGACACATTAAGTTACGTGGATAGTGATATTGAAAATAGAAGATTTAATATTTTAAAACTTTCAACTACATATGACCATGATGTGACCTTGTGGGACAGACATGGTCCTATTAGCGGAAGTAGAGTGTATTTTAGACTCAGTAGTGGAGTTGATTTAACTGAGCAGAGGTTAGCATACTACAGTGCTAATACGGACATTAGGTATTATAATGCCATTTTGAATAAATTTAGTCTAGCACACAGGTTGGCTGCAGGCACAAGCCAAGGACCTTTGCCGGAAATATTTTTAGCTGGGGGGAATGTATCATTTAGGGGGTTCAATTTTGACCAACTGCAAGGACAAAACTATGCTATTTTCAGCGAAGACATAAGACTTCCTTTATTTGACTTTATAGGCGCTAAATTTTTTGACCCATTGGATAGGTTTGTAGGCTTTTTAACAAAATTTTTTGATGTTAGAACAGGCGCTTTTATTGATGTTGGTGATGTTTGGTATAATGACGAGGATTTTGAGCTCATGTATGCCAGTGGATTTTTTGCCAATGTTCCTAGTTTATTGGGCGTTAATTTAAGGTTTCATTACTCTGTCTGGGGTGAGCAGGGCTTTGGATTTTGGATAGGAAGCAATTGGTAAGTCGCTATGGATCCTAAAAAACTGGATTATTATTATAAAAAAGCCAAGCAAGATGGTCATGTTGCCCGTTCAGTTTACAAATTAGAAGCCATAGATCAAAAATTTAAATTAATAAAAAGAGGCCAGACGGTCATGGATCTTGGTGCAGCACCTGGTTCTTGGACACAGTATGTTGCTAAAAAAGTTGGTCCTAAAGGAAGACTCTTTGCTATAGACTTGAACCCATTGAATGTTGCTGTTCCTAATAATGTAGATTTTTTTGAGGAAGATATTAACGATCTTGATTGTCAGCGTTTATTAGAACAATACAGTGAATTTGATTTGGTTGTCAGCGATATGGCACCACAGACAACAGGAATTAAGGATAGAGATCATTTTTTGTCGATAGAGCTCTGTATGATGGCCTTAAATGTTGCTAAAGAAGTTCTAAAAGAATCCGGCAGTTTTGTCTGTAAGTACTTTCAAGGCAGCGATGAGCAAAGCTTAATCAAAGCCAGCAAAAAAACTTTCAAAACTGTAAAAATATACAAACCTGAAGCCAGCCAAAAAAAGAGTAAAGAACTTTATTTAATTGCTATGAATAAAGCTTAGGTACATTAAGAAAACATATGAAAGTCAAAATATTAGAGCATTCAAAGCATCTATGATATTTATAAATTAGTTACTGTGAGTTGGAAAGAGTTTCAAAAAAATAATCATAAGCCACGCTGGCAAAAAGATAATAAAAAGCACAATAGCAAAAAAAATAAAGTTTTGTTTTTCTTGCTATTGATTGGATTTGTTGTGTTCATTGTTGATCTTTTAAGACCAAGTCATGCCGACGATGATGATAAAATACAGGCTAACAGTGAACAGATGAGCTCAATGACATCACGTCAAGACCAGAAAGAGCAGAGCTGGTTGGATTTATTCCAAAACCATCTTGATTGGCGTGTTTTAGAGCACGGCTTGAATAGGGTGGTGATGAAAAACAAAGATCAGTCATGGCAAGTCAATTTAACTGTTGAAGAAGATTTACAAAAATATATCCAAAAAAAGTTGGCTTATTATAATGTCGATTTTGGGGCAATAGCAGCAATTAATCCCAAAACAGGTGCCGTTGTAGGGTTGACCTCATATTCAAATAAAGACCACAAGCATGACTATTCTTTAAGAGCAGCCTTTCCAGCAGCATCAGTGTTTAAAGTTGTTACAGCATCCGCAGCCTTAGAGTACAAAAAGTGGCGTTATAATACGAATATTCGATATCAGGGCAATACCAAGTATGTTACAGATAAAAATTCTAGTACTCCTGGAGGAAATCTGAAAATACCTTTTTATCAGGCCTTTGCAAAGTCCACCAATTTAATTTTTGGTAAAATAGGAAGAATGATACTGAATAAACAACTCTTATTAAGAAAAGCCAATGATTATGGTTTTGCACAAGCCATCCCTTTTGATATGCCACTGGATTTAAGTCATATAAAGTTTGAAAAAGAAGAGGTGTCGGTTGCTGAAGTCGCTGCAGGTTTAGGTGATGTGAGTTTAAGTCCTGTTCATGCAGCTATGATTGCCGCATGTGCCAGCAATGACGGCATAATGATGCAGCCTTATGTTGTAGATAATGTAGTCAATGAGAACAATGAAGTTTTGTATAATGTTGAAGGTAAAATATGGAAACAGTGTCTAAAACCAGAGGTTATTCCAGATTTAAAAAGGATGATGAAAGCGACAATTGAAGTAGGAACGGCCAGAAAGCCTTTTAGAGGCTATAAACAGAATTCTGTGCTTAAAAATTTAAATATAGGCGGTAAAACTGGATCAAAAACAAATTTAAAGCTTAAAGGCTGGAATGAGTGGTTTGTTGGCTATGCAGAAAATGGAGATGAAAAATTAGCGGTAGGAATCGTAATTGTTAGTCAAAAGTACTGGAAAGTAAAACCATCTCAATTAAGCAAAGATATTTTTCAATATTACTTTTCAAAGAAGAGACAAAAAGATAAAAAGCAACCTAAAGTCATTGAAATAAGGAGTAACTTGAATGAAAAAAAACAATAGAAGACCACTTTTAAAAAGGTTTTGGTCTAACAAAGGCTTTCAAGCCAAATATTCTTTTTTGGTTGTAACCATTACCACTTTGATTACTCTTATTTTTAGTTATTTGTATTATAAAAATGAAATGATTAAAACTGAGATTTTGGGTATTCAAAACAGTGAATTGCTACAAATGATTCAAGGCAATGATCATCGCTTGGTTCTTTACCTTGTTGGCTTTTTTATTTTTCAATTTTTAATGGTTTTTGTTTTGGGTATTCTTTTAACGCATAAAGTTGCTGGACCTTTACATAGAATGGAAAACTACCTTAAAGAGCTCAATCAAGGTAAAGAGCCTTATGTCCTTAGTGGTTCTAGAAAAGGAGATGAGTTTAAATCTTTGTTTAATGCATTTGTTGAGTATAACAATAAACTGATTGAAAAAAACAAAAAAAATAACAGCTAACTTATTGAAAAGAAAAAGTATACTGAACTTTAATTGATTTTAGGTTGATTTGTTTAAAGTGTATTTTTTTCATGTTTGTTGCAAAACATTTTTGTAACTGCTTATTGCGTATAGAATGTTTTAAGTACCTTAAGTTATCCAGCTTACCAGAAGAAAATACTTCAAACTCCATATTTAGCTTACCTTTGATTTGTTGATCCTGCTGGGAAAGAGTTTCATAACAGGTATCAAATAAATGCATGTTTTTTTTAATGGTGTTTCTAATCAATTCTAACTCTCCACCATAGTTTTCAAGCTTTTCAAGCGATGTGTTATCAAAATTCTCAGTGTAAATTTGTTTTTCTTTAAAATCAATGTCTGTCAACTTACTGTTTTTCTTGGCTAATCCAGCACTCTTATCTAGACTGGCAAGAACAGTTGATTGAAGTAAGTTGGACGACTTCTTTGATGGGTTATGACTTTCAAAGTATTGAGGCGTGAAAGCATAGGTCTGTGTTTGTAAAATTTCTTGATTGATCTGTTTTTTAAATACGATGGGTTGCTTAATGGATTCCATACACATTTTTGCTTTTAAACTAATTCTTGAATTTTTTTGTTTGGTGTAAGGTATGCAAAGCTTTTTATGTGTAGGAGATGAAAAGTAAGTTAAAACCTCTAATATTCCTGCTGTGTAGCTTGGCCGCTCTGATTTTTTAAGAATTTGATGGATATTATCTTTAACAAAGCCATTTTCTACAGCAGATAAAACCCATAAAGCATCCAGTTTTTTTTGTTGGCTGGAGTTGATTTGAAAATGATCGACCCAACTTTGTGCATCAATCGTGTTTCTGAAGCTCCACAATGTTTGAGCCAGAATTATTTTTTCATTTTTGTTGAGAAAGGATGAGTTTTTTAAATAAATGAGCTGTGCTAAAGCTTGGCTATCAGGAATTTGTGAAATAGCTTGTATTATTGAAAGTCTTACGGCTCTATTTTTTTGCTTTTTATAGGCGCTGGCTAAATGTGGAGCAACAGAGCCATTGGATATTTTCCCAAGCCTAAGTGCAGAAGCAATTTTAATTTTATAATTGGCATCTGAATTAAGCTTTTCTAATAAAATATCAATTTGATTTTTTGAATAGGCTGTCGTGAATATAAATAGTACAGCATATACAATGCAAAAAAAGGCACGCTTCATGATTGAATATCTTGCTTTATGATACAATCAAGTGCTGACATCAATTCCTGATGCATCTGAGAGCCTTTGATTTGCTCAATATTTTGTGCATCTTGATTCATTGCTTTAACCTCAAAACCATTGTTTTCTCTACTGTAATTCAGCTGATAAACGTAAGGCGTATGCTGTTTATCTTCACAGTAATGCAGCGTCACTACATACTTTGAGTTTATCATATTTAGAGGTCTTGTGTATCTAAAAAAATTTTGTTCATTGGCTTTTAAGTAGCCAATTTGTATTTCTAACTCTGAACTGTCCCTAAAAGGAATGATTTTTACATTAGTTTTTTCAATATCAAATTTTTTCATTTTTATTACATGTGTGCATCTGAGTAATTTCTAAAATGAAGCGCCAGACCATAACTATGCACTTTATAGTCTTCTCCAGATAAAAAGGTCTGGTGAAAATTATAAAAAGGACCTATTGAAAATGATTTTTTTCGATCTAGTTTAAGACCCATGCTTCCCCCAAAATTTAAGCCGAACTCATTACTTCCGACAAATCTAGTGTACTGAAAAGCACTGTTTAGGTCAAAGTGAAAACGATTTTTAAAAAAATTAAATGAAAGTTGAGGCCCAAGTCCGGCTCTATGGATGGTAATGCTGTCATGCTTAGAATAGCTATAGGGTGTGGTAATTGCTAAAAAAGGTAAAAAGAAATAGCTGATTGATGCGCCTAATTGATAATAGCTATTGTCATTACTATAGGCATTGCTGATACTTTTTGCTGTTGCAGGAAGAAGACTTAATCGAATTTCTCTAAACTGCTTGTAGTCTTTAGCTTCTAAAGAAAATACAAAGGCAACAGTTAAAACCAAGATCAATAGACGTTTAACAACATAAACCATTGTCCAAGTATATCAGATTTGTTACTTGGGGCAATATGTTCTATACATAAGCATATGGCTAGAGTATAACAGTGTATTAACAAGATTGAGTTAACTGTGACTGAAAGTAATCAAAATAAATTTATTGTTTTAGAAGATGAAAAAGGTAAGCGCTTAGACCACTTTTTAAGTTCAAAGTATTTGGATATCTCAAAATCCTACTTGCAAAAAGAATTGATTCAATCAGGAAAGGTCCTGGTTAACGCTAAACCCGTTCATAAAAAAGGTCTTGTATTATTTACAAATGATAAAATTGAAGTTTTACCCTTTACGCATCCAACAAGTAGAAAAATTAAGGCTAATACTGATATTAAAGTAGAAGCATTGTATGAAAATGACAGTTTTGTTGTTTATAATAAACCAAAAAAACTAGCAACGCATCCAAACCGTTTTGATGATTCGCATACTTTAGCCAATTACTTTGTGGGACAATATCCAGAGGCTTTAAACGTTGGTGAGGATGCTCTGAGACCAGGCGTGGTTCACCGATTGGATGCAGATACATCTGGGTGTATTTTTTTTGCTAAGACTCAAGAAGCTTATGTGCATTTTAGAGAAATGTTTAATCAAAGAAGCATATATAAGCTTTATTTAGCTGTAGTTTTAGGAAAAACACCGCAAAAAGGCTTGATTGATTATGATTTAGCACATCATCAAAAAAATACGCGTAAAATGATCAATGTTGTCAATGAAAATATTGCTTATAGAGGTAAAAAAAAACAGGCGCTTACTGCATATCATGCACTGGCACAAAATGATGATTACTCCTTACTTTTGGTAAAAACTTTTACTGGAAGAATGCATCAAGTGAGAGTTCATTTAAGTGGTCTAGGACATCCTTTAGTTGGGGATAAAGTCTATCAAAAAAGACAGGATCAGCATAAAGACTTAGAGGGTGAAAAACAACATTGCTTGCATGCATACAGCTTAGGTTTTAATAAAAGTGATTTATTTGGTGTTTGTGCTTATCAAGCCAATATACCAAAGTATTTTTCAATGGTTTTGGATAAAGTGCAATTAAAGTTTAAAACAGTTAATCCTGAGCTTCTTTTTCTTTCAATAGAGGAATTTTTAAACTCTCACCCCGTTGTAGACCAAGATGTTTAATTTCTGGATTAAATCGCCTAATGAGCCAAGTGGGTATTTTAAACTTTTGACTGATTAAGCTTAAACTATCTCCGCTTTGAACAGTGTAATGCTGCAGTTTTGATATTGAATAATGTTCATGAAATCGATCATGTAAACTTTGATGAAAGTCAATGCGCATATTTTCAAATGTTTTGATGAGTGTTGAAGCATTTTGTTCATTTATGGGAAGATAAATTTTTTCATCAATAATAATATTGCTATTCCTCATTTTATTGAGCTGACGAATTTTTGCAGTGTTATCGAGATTTAACCATTCAGCATAGTGACCCAAGGTTTCTTCTGATTCAACATGAATTGAGTAACGCACAGTGTTATTTTGTTTTTCTTGTTTTATAAATAGACTTTCACCAATACCTTCAGCGTGAAGGGTTTCTTCAATAGACGCATCTGAAGGGCCTTGCTCTTTTTTTAATGCTAATTTTGGCGGTAGGGGGGGGCCAATAAAATCTGTTTTTGCAATCACAGTTTCTTTTTTAATAAGATCTTTGATCTTCTTTTGAGAAGGCTCAATTTTTGGTGCTGAACTTTCTATTTTTGTTTCTTGAACAATAGCGGTTGCTGCAGGAGCAGAAGGTTTTAGTCGACTTGGAATGGTTAAGATCTGTCCAACTCTTATTAAACCACGACGTCCCAGAGCGTTCTCATCAATAAGTTCTTTACAATTGATATTGAATTCTCTAGCTATGCCACAAGCGGTATCGCCGGCAACTACTTTATACTTTTGCTCTAAGAGGAGTTTATTGACAAAGGGTTGTCGCCAGTAATCTTCCAATAAGGCCGGTGTGATATTGATACTTGACGGTAAATAAATCGATGTGTCCTTTGGAATATTCCTTCTACCTTTAATCACTCTATGGGTTAAGACAGGGTTAAGTTGTTTAAATTCATCTAGAGTAATATTAAAAAACTGTGTGATATGTTCAGCTGAACGGACTTCCTTCAATTGAAATTTATTCTTTATCAATGGCATACCATCATAATTGGTTTTGATATGGGGAAAGTACTTTTCACGATTAATGGCAACATAACGGGCAGCAAGAAAAGAGCTGTAAAAATTTTGAACAGCCACACCTGATCGTCTACTTTTGTAAGCTTCTAAGACTTTGCCATAATCCAATCCAACATTACGCAACATTTTTTTTGCGCCACCCACACCATAATTGTAAGAGGTAATAATGTAAGGTCCAAGCTGGTTGTTGGATGTTAGTCCCAAGTTGTTTAAATAGTTATCTAAAATATATTGCGAATTTTTTAAATATTTTGCAGCTCCTATGGTGGCTAGAATTGGGTCAAATCGTTCATCAATCGATGCATTGACTTTTAAGCCAAGACGTCTTGCTGTAGCTGGCATAATTTGCCACAGTCCAGCCGCACCAACACGAGAGTAGGCTTTAGGGTTGTAAGCGGATTCCACAAATGGCAAGTATTGAATATCTTGAGAAACATTATGTTCTTGTAAAATTTTTTCAATATTATTTTTATATTGATTATAAACTCTCAGACCTTTCTCAAAACGGGTTTTATTACCATTTTGGCAACGGACTCTTTTGGCAGATTCCAATATGTCAGAATAAGGGCTGTCTTTAAAATTATCATAAAGGATTGTTTGCTCTGGGCTTAAGGCTTGCTTTTTAATGAGTGCTTGATAAAGCGACTTTAAAGCGTTTTCAACCCTTGAGCGTTCTTGTTCAATCACTTGATAATCTCGATTGTTTTTTCTGATACAACCAACAGTGGTGTTGAGCGTTGAAAAAACCCTATGCGGTACTTTGGCATCATGGAAAATAACTTGATCAGCACCGTATCTTGAAAATACAGCAACCCAAAATGTAACCCTATCTTTAATACTTTCAGGGCAAGGAAAATCTTGGCTGCACTGTAAGTTTAAGTTGGTTTCATAGTATGGGTTTGCGTAAACACTTCCAAGACTCAACACGATTAAAAAAAATATTTTTTTACAAAATGGCATAAAATATAGTAGGTCATCCCATTGTAACATGTAAAAAGCTAACCTTTGGAGAAATAATGACATTTAATCAAAAAATTTCTAATCATATTGCATCACTAAAAGAAAAAGGTGAATATAAACGTATGCAAACCTTACTGTCTGCTCAAGATGCTCAAGTTGAAATGCAAGGGCAAGGTGAGGTCATGGTTTTTTCTTCAAATAACTATTTGGGTTTAGCCAATGAAGATTCTGTTAAGCAAGCCATGAAAGATAGTATTGACGTATATGGTGCCGGAACAGCATCTGTTCGGTTTATTTGCGGTACTTTGGCAATTCATGAAGAACTTGAGCAAGTTACGGCTGAATTGGTTGGAACAGAAGCCGCAACCACTTATGCGTCTTGTTGGAATGCCAATGAAGCCGTCTTTCAAACTTTGTTTGGTGAAGGAGATATTTTAATTTCAGACGCTTTGAATCATGCTTCTATTATTGATGGTATGCGTTTGGCTAAAAAAGTCGATAAAAAAGTTTATCAACACAGTGATATGGATCATCTAGAAAGTATACTAAAAGAATCTTCTTCTTATGAAAACAGAGTTATTATCACTGATGGTGTGTTTTCTATGGAAGGTGATATTGCAAAGCTACCTGAGTTGGTTGCTTTAGCTAAAAAATACAATGCAATGATTATTATGGATGATTCGCACTCAACCGGGGTTTTAGGTAAAACGGGTAGGGGAACAGCCGAGCATTTTGACTTAATAGGAGAGATTGACATTATTACTGGCACCTATGGTAAAGCTTTAGGTGGAGCTGCTGGAGGGTTTATCGCGGGTAAAAAAGATATTGTTGATTATTGTGTGCAACAGTCACGACCGCAATTGTTCTCTAATGCTTTGCCGCCGGCAGTGGCGGCCGGTGCCTTGGAGTCCATTCAAATTCTTCTCAGAGAACCTGATCGGGTTGAAAGACTGCGCAGCAATGCTGAATACTTTAGACTAAATATTAAAGAAAAAGGTTTAAAGCCTTTGGATGGGGATACACCCATTGTTCCCATTATTGTAGGTGAAACATCTTTGGCAATTAAAATGAGTGAGCGTTTATTGGAAGAAGGTTTGTTTGTCACGGGCTTTGGTTTTCCAGTTGTGCCCAAAGGTGAAGCGCGCTTAAGAATTCAAATTTCTGCTGCGCATAACAAAGAGCTCATGGATAATGCAATCAATAAAATTGCTAAAGTTTATGCCGAGTTGAATTAAGCGTTTAGTTTAAAGTGTCTAAATTTTAGAGAAGAGTGCGGAAAAAAGTATTATTATTGAGCTAGAGCAATATACCAGACATCATTGGAAATAAAATAGATGATGGCTTGATCATCTTTTCCTTTAGAAAAATAGGTCTTAAAACTCGCACTCTTTTCTTCTTCAGTGGCGAGGGTAATGGATTTTTCTTGTTGAGCTTCTAAACCTATATTTTGTAAAAGTTGGTCTCTGTTATCATTTTGTGGATTTGATAAAGTATCAAAACTAGCCCTTTGATTGCTACAAAAGCGTTTAAATTGTGGAGATAAGGCATAAATTGCGTAGTTTTTATTCTCGTATAGAGGTGCATTTACCGGGTGACTTTTAAGTTTTTTAAATAATTCAGAATGGTAACGCAGGAGATACAAGTCTGATTGGTAGGTTTCTTCGCTGTCCGTACAAAATTCATTGACTGAACAGTTTTGTGTACCAAACTCTGGTGATGAAACAGAAATATAGAATTCGGTTTCAGCATCATTTTCTGATGTATATCTGAAGTTTTGTTTATCTTGTGTTAACTGATCTTGTGGAACAGAAAAGTCTTGTACAATAAAAGAATCATTATCAAAAGCAGGAGAAAGACTGTATATCCCTTCCTCATTTCTATTTAAATACATGGCTCCATAGTCAATTGAAATCATCGAAGCAACTTCTCCCGGTTCAATTCCGGCTCTTCTGCCCGTGTTCCGTTGTCTTGCCTCATCTAACTCTGAGACGCTTTGGTTTGTATTTTTTTGATTGTCTTCAGTTTGCGTATTTCGAGAAGAATTAGAGGGGTCTTCAGCAAGATCGCAGTTGTTTACTAACGTGATGTTAGCATTTATAATTTCATTAAAGTCTTGTTTATCAGTATCAAGAGTATCAAGGCCATCGACCGTTCTATTTTTATCAGCAGAGTTATTTGGAGCAGTGAGTTGCTCAGGGATTGGCGCGTTTAGATCTACTTGTATTCTTTCTGGCGTGCAATAGACAAGACTTAAAAGACAGGTCAAAAGCAGAGTATTTGAACAGATTTTATTCACTTCAAATGTATTATATGCATTTCAGGATGCAATGCAACACTTTTCTTGATCTTTAAACCGCTGTAAACACTCTATTTTTAAAGAATAAAGTAAATATTGGTAGACAATCCTGTAGTTTTGTTAGAATGTTCAATCTATGAAAAATTTGATGGATACATATAAGATTAAGTTTACAAATAGTAGTGGGTATAAAAATATTATTGTAGGTATAGATAATAACTTTACCTTAAAAGATGGTTCTGTAGCTTTAGAAGCAGCAGTAAAATCTAGAATTGACACTTTTTTAAGTGCCAACAGTCAGGATAAAGAGAAAAAGGTATTAAACTTTTCTCTTTATGAAAACGGTATTGAACAGGTTTATTTGGTTAATGTTGATGAAAAAGATAACGCAACATTGATTGAACGTTTTGCGGCGATAGGCCAAAAAATTAGATCTGCCAAAACTGCAGATATTGCCTTGTATGCATGGAAAGATTCGGCATCAAACGGTACATTATTGCCAGCAATTGAAGGCTTTCTATTGGGGACTTATGTTTTCAAAGGCTATAAAAAAGAAAAAGGCTACCAAGTTGATTTTTCTGGTTTAGATATTGTTCTTGCTGATGCAGAGCAGACCTCAGAGTTAACAACTGAGCTTGATGAGATCAAAGCATTGGTATCGGGAACATTTTTAACCAGAGATCTTGTCAATGAGCCGGCAAATATCATTAATCCTTCTGGTATGGAAAGAGTAGCCCATGATTTGGCGCAATCCGGTGAATGGAAAATTGATGTTTTAGATCAGCAAGCCATTATTAAAAAAGGTATGAACTTATTGAATTCAGTGGGTATGGGAAGTGTTGAAAAACCAAGGTTGGTTCATTTGTCTTATAGGCCACAAGGAGCAAAAAAAACCATTGCAATTGTCGGCAAGGGCGTAACTTATGATACTGGTGGCTATTCGCTTAAGCCACAAAATGCCATGTACGGCATGAAGTCCGATATGGGTGGTGCTGGTACATGCTATGGTGTGGTGAGCGCTATAGCAAAAGCCGGTATAAAAGTTAATATTGATGTCTATACACCTTTAGTTGAAAATATGGTGAGTGACAGAGCAACAAAACCTGGTGATGTTTTTGTTGGCTACAATGGAAGAAGTGTAGAAATTGAAAATACAGATGCTGAAGGTCGCCTCATTCTAGCGGATGCCTTATCATATGCTGCAGAGCAAAAACCAGACTGTATTTTAGATATGGCCACGTTAACAGGTGCCATTGTTATTGCTTTAGGCGATGAAATTTTTGCTGCGTTTACAAAAGAAGAAGAAATTTTTAAAGGGCTTGATGCTGCAGCAAAATTATCAGCAGAAAAAGTATGGAGAATGCCTTTAGAAGAGTCTTATAAAAAAGGACTTAAGAGTGATGTGGCGGACTGTAAAAATGTAGGCGGTAGAGCTGGAGGAGCCATAACAGCGGCTTTGTTTTTATCAGAATTTGTTGGTGATGTTCCATGGTGTCATTTAGATATTGCTCCAACAGCATTCAGTGACTCAAATTCAGCTTTATTACCTAAAGGTGGAACAGGCAACCCAGTTAGAAGTATTTATAGATGGCTTAAAAGTCAACAGTCATAAATCATAAAAAATGAAACAACACCTCAAGATTAAATGCATAATGAGGTGTTGTTTGTCTATAGAAAATCAATAAAAGACTTAAAGCTGAAAGGTGCCATTGGGATATACGGCAGCACCAAACAGCGATGCTCTAATTTCTTCTTTACAATCTTCAGGAAAATCTATGGGTAACTGAGAATAAAACTGTTGTGTTGTCATCCCAATTGGGTGCTCACCAATGACATCAGGATAGTCTTGAGTTGATTCTGTTCTGAAGGTTTGAATGCTATTGTTTGAATAACTGCTAAGGACTACAGCCATGCCATCAACGTAACCATTGTCTTCAACACCATGTATGGTTATTTTTCCTGTTGGAGAACATTCTGAGCTATCGATGTAGGCCATGGTTACAACACCAGAATCATTATGAGATGAGTAACCCTCCACAATCACATCAAAAGAATCTATTTGGCCATTGAGATCAAGACATTCTAGAGTGACATAAGGCGGTTGGTTTGAATTGTAAGTTCCATCGTACCAGATGCTCATTCGTGAGGCTTGGTTGTTCATTAATTGGTCAGCGTTACATACACTGGGAACATTGCTTGAAGTTAATGGGTCAGTGCTTTCTGAAAGCTCTTGTTGCACCTGTAAACCCAGCATGGATCCACATGCAGTTAATCCAAACATTGCCAGTAACAGTGTGCTCATTGTAAAATGTCTCATAGCATTCCCCTTTTGATAGTAATCATTATTTAAATTCAAGCAACAATAAAGCAAAAGCCGTACCAAGACTATATTGATCTGTAAAGCCGTTCAAAGCTATTGAAGGGCTATTATTAGTGCTCGGTATTGGCTCGGTGCGACACAATAAGGGGTCGATTTTAGAAAATTAAATTGTATAATCTACTGTTGTAAAATCTGAACGCTCCAAAACATCTTAAATGATTATAGTAGCTAATTGTGAAAGAATAGTGAGGTGAATTGATTGAAGTAGTTTAATGCATTGGGGAAAAACCAACATAAGAATGGAACATAGGCATTGGCAATACTATGATAAACAATAGCTGGCCAAAGGCTTTTATGAAAATGTGTGGCATAGGCCATAGCAATGCCTAAGACCAGAGAACCCAAGTGATAAGAACCATGGGTGCTCATGAATAATAAAGCACTAAAAAAAACAGCCCAATGCAGGGAATATTTTTCTTTTAACGCCGGAAACAATAAACCTCTAAAAAATATTTCTTCACTTAAAGGAGCAAGTAACCATAAAAATACCAAATCAATTGTGGTGTAAGGGCATAGGCTTTGTCCTTGCCATGGAATAAACCATTGACCGGTTTTTTTGTAGCTAATTAGGCTGTACACGCTTAAACCAATAAAGCTAAGTATAGGAGTAATTAAGGCATAGACTAGACCTAAGGACATGTTTTTTAAAATAGATTCCGTAAAGTAGCGTTTGATTTTATTTTTTAAAGGCTTGATGTAATAGATAATCAACACTGAGGCCAAAAACAAGTATACTTGTGGTGATAGTACGATACTGAGCAAAGAACTTCTGCCCATGCTTTCTGTTGGCAGTACCCAAGCGTTGAACAGACCCGCATAAACAAGTAAAGCAATTAAAATAGAATTGAGATACATTAAATTTGGCCGCTATTGGTTAGATAAAATAGCAAAATAAAAGGCAGCAAGATAATAGGGATGCCAAATATAACTCTTAAAATCCCAAAGAGCGTGCTTTTTCTTTTTCTGCGGATACTTTGTACACCTCGTCCAATATTGAATGCGCCAATACCAAACAAAAAAACCAAAGCCAGCAGTACACCATACGTTTTATTCACACTCGCAGTATAGTGAAGACATGATTAAATGTCACAAAATTTTATGTTACAACTTTATATTATATTGCCAATGCGCCAAGAATTAACGTTAGTTCGCCTTTTAGATTACCCGGTCGACTTTGAATTTTTTTAAGTAGGTCATGGGCTGTACCCATTTGGTATTCTTCATAAGTTTTACTCATTTCTCTGGCCATAAAAACGTGTTTCTGTGGACAAAGATCAGCAATAACAGCCAGTGTTTTTTCAATTCTTTTGGCACTTTCAAAAAAAACAATGGGATCGGGGAAGTGAGCAAAGTAATCTAAGGCCTGACTGCGGTGTTTCCCTTTTTTTGCTAAAAAACCTAAAAATAAAAAAGTCTCACCTTTAAGACCACAAACAGATAAAGCTGTACTGACAGCACTTGGGCCAGGTAAAGGAATAATTTTAAGGTTATGGTGTCTACAGACGGCAACCAGTCTATTGCCGGGGTCACTGATACCGGGTGTTCCAGCATCGGTTACAAAGGCAACGTCTTCCCCAGCATTCAAACAGTCCAAAATGATTTTAGAGGCCTCAATGATTTTAAATTCATCTGCCCGGATTTGTTTTTTTTTAATAGCCAGCTTACTCAGTAATATCCCAGTTTTACGCGTGTCTTCACTTGCAATAAGGCTTACCTCGTTTAAAGTTTTAATACTTCTTGGACTCATATCATTGAGGTTGCCAATGGGAGTAGGGACAATAAAAAGTGTCCCGGCATTATTTAAAGATTTTTCATTCATGCAAGAGTAGGCTATAATAGATAAAGAACATTATGAAAATGAAAATATTAAAACAACAGACATTCTTTCTTTTATTGGCTTTTTTATTGGTCGCTTGTGGTGATAAAGCCGGTTCACTGATGGCAGATTTAGTCACCGATTCAATGACAAACCCAGAAAATATAGATCAATATATTGCAACTGTCAGTAGTCCAGGTGCAGACAATTTGTTTTATCCCAGTGACTGTTTACAGTGCGATGATGGTTCAAATAATTGTGATGCAGGAGATAAATGTGTTGCTCCAAACTGTGGCTTTGACCCGTCAGCACCGTTTTCATTGGATATTGCCTTTGGTAGTTTTCCAGCTGGGGCCACAGTGCAAGTGACAGTTTGTGCATTGGATGAAGATCCGTCATTTATTGGTTTTGCTCAAAACAGTGCTCCCAATTCAGATGGGGAGCTAATTTTACTAAATATGCTTGATGACGACAACGACTGCACCCAGTGGATGCCGCCACTGTGTTCATGATATCAGCTTGATGCATAGAATAAGTAGATACTTTAAAAAATAGCGTGCCTACTAAGAAAAGTGTTCAGGGGAAACAAAGAAATTGCCTGCAAATTGTTGCTGTTTTTTATACTTATGCCGTTTACTTTAAGTGTTCAAAGCGTTCAATATACTTGCAGGCAGCGCTTTTTAATTTAGATCATTGCGTGTGACCAATTTTGGTTTTTTATCACTTTTTTTTGTTTGAGGCTTTGCTTCTTTTTCTGTATTTGTCTCTGAGTCCTGTTTTTTGCTTTGATCAGAGCTTTCAGGGCTAATTTTCTCCGCACGTGTCTTCTCAGAAGAACTTTTTTTAGGTTTACTTTTTTCTTTT
The DNA here is from genome assembly GCA_022763185.1 of bacterium. NCBI lineage: Bacteria > bacterium. Next base: position 342,626 of record JALEGL010000014.1, read on the forward strand.
GAAGTTTTGGCTGAATCAGTAGAAGCTTTTTGCGCTAACTTTGCTTTTTTAGCCGGTTTTTTTATTTCTTCTTTTGTTTGACTAGAGTTTTCTTGTTTTTCATTAACAATGATTGTTGTTTTTGGGCTTGATGCATCAGATTGAGCCTCAGAAGTTTTATCTCTTTTTGAAGAAGTTGAAGATTTTATACCATGGCCAGTAAAGTTGATTGTATAGGTTTCAATATGCACATTGTTTTGCTCTTTAATAACAATTTTTCTACCGGTTTTATTTTCAATATGTTGAATAAATGAATATTGCTCATGTTTTAAAATATTGCCAATGCTAGGGTGCACACAAAGTTCAACGTTTTCATAGCTATTGCGCTCAACAATAACATGTTCAAGTTTTCTTAAAAGTTCATAGGCAATGGTTGTTGGCGATTTATGATAGCCGTTGCCATTACAGTTACTGCATGGCTCACACAAGCTGCGAACCAAGCTTTCACGTGTTCTTTTACGTGTCATCTCAACCAAACCTAATTCTGAAATCTGTAAAACATTGGTTTTGGCTTTATCGTCAGCTAAGTTATCCTCCAGCCTTTTATAAACCTTTTCTCGGTTGGATCGTCGATCCATATCAATAATATCTAGGATAATTAAGCCACCCAAGTTACGCAAACGCAATTGAGAAACAATTTCATCAACGGCTTCTAAATTGGTTTGAAGTACGGTTTCTTCTAAACTTTTAGAGCCAACAAATCTTCCTGTGTTGACGTCAACAGAAATTAAAGCTTCAGTTTGTTCAATAATTAAATAACCTCCTGATTTAAGCCACACTTTTTTACCCAAGGCCTTATTGAGGGGTTCTTCTAATTTATAATGTTCAAATAAGGGTTTTGAGTCTTTGTACAAGTGAACAACATCTTGTCCACGATCTTTAAGACTTGGCCCCATGAAATCAATAATTTTTTTATAATCTGTTTTATTATCAACAATAATTTCTTCTACATCTTGAGTAAAAAAGTCTCTGACCAAGCGTTCAACAAGGTCAAGGTCTTCATGGATGAGGGCAGGGGACTTCGCTTGCTTATTTTTTCTTAAAATAGTTTTCCATTGTTTTTCTAGATACTCAACATCGCTAGCAATGCTTTCATCAGATTGACCGGAAGCGGCAGTTCTAATAATAAAGCCACCTTCAAGGGTTTGGGTTTCTTCAATCACAGAGCGCAAACGTTTACGTTCTTTTTCATGGTCAATTTTACGTGATACACCAACATGATTAACCGTTGGCATGTAAACCAAATTTCTTCCAGGTAAGGACACGTGAGAGGTCAAGCGTGCTCCTTTAGTACTGATGGGATCTTTGGCCACTTGTACCATAACGTCTTGTCCTTGAGTTAAGACATGTTCAATCTTTTTATCATTTTTATGTTTACGACGGGCTTCCTGAATCTCTCTGGCATCAAAAGCATCTCCCAGTTCATTAAGAATATCACTAACATATAAAAAAGCTGCACGTTCAAGACCAATATCAACAAAAGCAGCCTGCATTCCAGGGAGCACGCGTGTTACTTTACCTTTGTATATATTGCCAACAACACCTTGCTGATTCATCCGTTCAATATAAACTTCAGCCAGTTTATTGTTTTCAACAACTCCAACTCTAACTTCTTGTGGTGTAGAGTTAACCAATAGTTTTGATTTAATCACATTAATCCCTTTCTACAGGGAGATAAAAATCTAAACGAATGAACAATAAAACGATATTAACTATTCAATATCAACACAATTTATTGGATGATATTAAAACCTGAGTCTGAATAGTGTGTTGTTTGTTCCCATGTCACAAAAATTTTATCTACCCTAGCTTGAGGCGGGCCATGCTGCGACCATTGCAGTAATTTATTTAAATTTTGCAATGAGCCTTGCGCATCAATTTTGACATCACCATTGGGAAGGTTGGTTACGAATCCTTGAATTTGAAGTTGAGAAGCCTGTTTTTTGGTGTTTACCCTGAAAAAAACTGCTTGAACCTTTCCCTGTACAATGGCACAAAATCGCCTAGCCAAACGCACCTCGTGTTAAAAATACTTTATATTCCAGAATTAAAAGAGTTTAGTAATTTATTGAAACTCTATTAGCTCTAAAGTTATCTTTGGAAGCCTATGACAGTTTTATTTTACTGTGTATTCTTCCTAGTAAAAACAATACTTTAATAGTATGAATTTGATAATAATGCAATTAAATTTATGTATTGTTTAGCTAAGTTAAACAGTGTTTTTAACAGTTTTTTGTTGATTTATAGGGCAAAATAAGGTTTATAGCTCTTTCTATCAACTTTGGAGAAAAATTATGGGCAAAAAAGACAATAGAAGAACACCAAAAATGAAAAGAAAATTAAGCCAAAAAAAGCTTAAAGAAAGAATTGCTAAAAGAAAGCAAGAATCATCGAAAAAATAAAGCATAAAATTAATGTTTTAACCAATGATTCTATCAGCATTCAGGCTGAATATTGGTTAAATTCAGCAGCAAGCTCCAAGGAAGTTTTGGTGCTTGCCCATCCTCACCCCTTGCATGGGGGTAGTTTAAATAATAAAGTTATTGATCAACTGTTTAAAAAGTATTCAGGAAAAGCTGCCATACGTTTTAACTTTAGAGGTGTTGGTAAAAGTACAGGGGAATACGATCAAGGTTATGGTGAAATGGATGATTTACAAGCCATCATTAAGTTTTCTCAAGAGAAATTTGATTGTCAGCATGAAAACATTCTTCTTTGCGGCTACTCTTTTGGTTCATGGGTTGCTTGGCAGTTGGCCAGCCAAGAACACTGGCCTTTAAAAGCTTTACACTTAATTGCACCACCGGCATTAAAGTACCCCTTTAATTCAGTTATTCCAAAAGCTAAAAATATTTATATATGGAGCGCCGAACAGGATGAACTCATTGATCATCAAAATACATTGGACTGGGTAGAACAGTTGCAAAATACCGCTGAAAAAACAGTACACCATTCGATTATTAAAGCTGCAGACCATTACTTTATTGGAAAAACAGTTGATCTTATAAACAAAGTTTTGGCCGTACTGAATACTCAAGACCAGTGATAAAAGTATATATTTGTTGCCATTTCTTAGCTTTAAAAATACTATCTTATTATGATTTTAAGTAATTTAGAAAGTATTCCTAATAAACAAGTAACAGAACATCTTGGAGTGGTCTCAGGCAGTACAGTTAGAGCAAAGCATGCGGGTAGAGATCTGTTGGCAGGCTTAAAAAATGTATTTGGAGGCGAACTAACGGCCTATACAGAGCTTTTAACGGAGTCCAGAGAAGAAGCAATTCAGCGAATGATTGCGCAAGCACAAAGCCTGGGTGCCGATGCTGTTGTGAATATCAGGTTTTCTACCTCTTCTGTAACAGCCGGCGCAGCTGAGTTGTATGTTTATGGTACAGCAGTCAAGTTAGCGTAATGGTATGATCGAACTTGTCTTTTTAGTTGTTCCTCTGATTCTAGGTTTTTTTATTGGTAATGCGATTGAAAAAAAACATTATGCATCCATCCGCTTAAGAGAACAACGTCTGTCAAATATCCATATGTTTACAACAAAAACGCTCAGTGTTGTAGATGAGAGCCAGGAATATGCATGCGTGTTGGTTGAGGGACATGTTGTGATTGCTATTGATGCGTTTAAAAAACTTAGTAGCGCGTTGAGCAGTTTTTTTGGTGGAAGAGTTAAAGCTTATGAAAGCATTATTGATCGAGCCCGACGTGAAGCCACATTACGTATGAAGGAAAAAGCTGACACACTTAATGCTGATAAAATTATGAATGTTCGGATCATTACATCCACTGTTGGCCAACAACAAGGTGAAAAGGGTACAGGTGCAGCTGAAGCTATTGCTTACGGTACGGCGCTTGTAAAACTAAAGTAAATCAAATAAAAAGCAATGTCGCAAAAACAACCCAATGAATTTGTCAATTATAGTCAAGAGCATCCCTTAAAGGGGGTTGTTAAAATGTTGTTCAGTGTAGTGTTTATTATGATCGTAGCTTTTGTCATGCTATCGATGTTTTTTCAATGGTTGGTGCCCCATATAAGTTTTAAGACAGAAAAAAAATGGTTTTCAAAAACATCGGTGATGTATCAGGTTAAAAAACCAGTAGAAAAAGAGAATTCATACTATCAAGATATAAATAAGTTAGTGCAAGCTATGGCAGTTCAGGCGGGCTTTGAAAAAAATGATATTGAGGTTTATCTTAGCTGCAATGAACTGAACAATGCCTTTGCTTATCCAGGAGGAAAACTTATTTTTAATAAAGGTTTATTGGCAACCATAAACAGTGAAAATGAGTTGGCTATGATTGTTGGTCATGAGTTGGGACATGTTATTCATAGAGATCACTTAAAAGGTTTGGGCATTGGCTTATCAATGGGGGTTTTTGCAATGCTTATACCCAAGGACTTGAGTGTTATGGTCACTGAAAAAATGCACCAATGGTTAATGCTAAAGTACAATAGAGATCAGGAAAGTAAAGCAGATATTTTAGGACTTAAGCTTCTGTACAAACATTATGGTCATGTCAATGGAGCGGATGATTTCTTTAAAAAGATGGCCAATAAAGAAACTAAAGTATTGAATCATTATAAGAAAGACTGGTTCTCTACACACCCATTATCCAATAAACGCCTTGCTACCCTTGACCATCATATAAAACAACATAGTTGGCCCAAGGAAAGTCTAAAGCCTTATAAAAAAGACTATTGGGATGATTTGTGTCGCAGCGAAAAAGACAAAAAACAGTAAGTAAAGCATGTTTTTTTTGTAAGTGTTGAATATTAAAAGATAATAGTTTTTAACATTTGGCATGCCAGTTGCATTTTAAAGTATTATGAAAAATACTGTCAAAATTATGATTATATGCATGGTTTTAACAGGGGGAACTGTGTTTGTTAAAGTAGCGAATAATGCATTCAAGCAACAAGCAAAACAATACAGCGTTAATCTAGAGCAAAAAAATAAAGAAAAACAAATGATCGCAATGGAAGCAGAAAAAGAAGCACAAGCAGCTTTAGATGCATACTATGATGAAGTTTATGAAGTGAAAGCACCCTCCAAAAAGTCAAAAAAAACGTTTGAATTTGATTCTCCAAATCATACTATTAAAGATGTTGATATTAAAGACATTGATTTAGCAAGTCTTAAAACGGATGACTTTAAAAGTAAGTTTGCAACCCAAGATTCAGATGTTCATTTACGTTTATGGAAAAAGAATCCTAAAGAATTTTCAAATAATAAAATTTAAAGCTATTTTTGTTATAGAGGGTTAAGATAACTCTACTCATGAGTATTGATGAATAAAAGTAGTAGCTAATAGAGATATTCTTCAATGGAAAAAAAATCAGAAATGGCTTTGATTAGAGGTCTGCAACTTTCCTTGTTTAAGGCGCTGATACCAATTGCATCATACTGTTGGCAAATTTCATTTGCATGATTAGGTTCAAGTAAGTCTATTTTATTAAAAACCAAGAGTTTTTTGATGTTTTGGCAATCCAGTTCCGTTAAAATTTGGTCTACAATTTCTATATGGTCATGAAAAGCAGGGTTAGAGATATCCAATACATGTAAAAGCAACTGCGCATCTTGAATTTCTTCTAAGGTTGCTTTAAAGGCTTGCATTAAGTCTTTGGGCAAGTTTCTGATAAAACCTACCGTATCGGTTAAAATGACTTCTTTTTCTTGAGGAAATCGCAGGCGTTTAGAGAAGGGATCTAGAGTTGCAAACAGTTTATCTTCTGCCATGGCTTTGGCTTGCGTTAAGGTGTTGAATAAGGTTGACTTACCAGCATTGGTGTAGCCTAAAATAGAGACAATGGGCACTTGATTTCTTATTCTTGATTTGCGTTTTTCAAGACGTTTTTTTTCAAGTTGTTTAAGTTTTTTTTCCAAACGATTAATTTTATCGCGCGCTCGTCGAGTATGAACTTCCAGCTTGGTTTCACCAGGACCCCGGCCACCAATACCACCAGTTAACCGGGATAAATGAGTTTCTCTTTCACGCAAACGGGGAAGCATGTATTTGAGTTGAGCAAGTTCAACTTGTAATTTACCATCATGGCTTTGAGCACGCTTGGCAAAAATATCTAAAATCAACTGGGTTCTATCAATGACTTTTAAATCCGTAAGTTTGCCAATATTACTCAGCTGCGTAGGGCTAAGATCCTGTAAGAAAACCAAATAATCTACTTCTTTGAATAAAGCGTCTTCAGCAATGTTTAACAGCTTGCCTTGACCAAAAAAAGACTTTACATCAGGTTTGTCACGACGTTGGATGGCTTGATCTACTACGATTAAGCCTGCAGTTTTGCAGAGTTCTAGGAGTTCAGCATAATCTTGTTCAAAAAATAAATTTTTAGGATTTTTGATTGCACATATGATGGCTTGGTTATCTGGGCGTAAATCTTCTGAAGCTTGAGTATTGGATAAAATTTCTTTTTCCAGGTCAACGCTAAATTGGTAAGCATCAAAATAATCATGAATGTCGAAAGGCTCAAGACTGAGTGTTGCTTGAGTATACTTTGGGTTTGGATGTAAGTAAGATAGATTGCATGGGCCATATTCAAAGTGGTTTTTTTGTTTTTGAACATGAACTTTACAAATATAATCCAAACGTTTAATCAAAAGCGTGTTGGTGTTTTTTTGAGTGAGTTTATTTGAAAATGGCGAGACAATGAACATTTTCATGCCGCTTAGCCTTATCAAACCTTGGCGAAACCGTTGTAACTCTGGGAAATTAACATCTTTTGAATTACCAATACTGATGGCTATGACTTCACCAGAACGATTTTGTATAGCAGCGATATGAATATTTAAGCTGATTGCTATATCTGATAGTGAACTTAAAGTTGTTTTTGCAATTAAATCTTGTCGCTTAAATTTATAACGTAGGATTTTTTGCAGCTCTTTTTTATAATGGCTTTTTAAATGCTGCGATTGTCCTAAAATGGGAAGGTTTTTCATAGATAAGAACGGCTATTTTTTTAAAAGCGTTTGTGCAGTAGCATAAGGAATTTCTTGAAATTGTCCGGGTTTAAGTTTGCCAAGCTTAAAAATTGAAAATTGAATACGTAAAATTTTTAAAACATGAAAGCCTAACTTTAACCACATGCGTTTTATTTGGTGGTTGCGACCTTCTTTTAAAGCCATTTCATACCAGGAGTTGCTTTTGGTTTTTTTAAGAAACTTGATGCCGTAGGCTTTAGCCATACCGTCTTCAAGCTTTACGCCATTACTAAGCTTTTTCATGTCCTCTGGAGTGGGAACACCTTTGACTTTGACCTGATAGGTCTTTTTTTTACCAAAACGTGGATGCATCATTTGATGCACAAACTCACCATCATTGCTTAAAAGTACCAGACCTTCAGCATCATAGTCTAATCGCCCGGCAGGGACCAATTTTATATCACTGAGTTCTTGAATAAAGTCTCCAAGGCAAGGACGTTTTTCAGGGTCACTTAATGTTGAGACTACGTTTTTTGGTTTGTAGAACATGTAATACTTTAGTTTATGTGCATCTAGGTCAAGAGGAACATGATCAATTTCAATATCTTTTTCATCCGGACTCACTTTAAATCCCAGCTCTTTAATGGTTTTGCCAGCGACTTTGATTCGTCCAGTTTCAATATACTGATCTACCTGCCTTCTGGACAAAACACCTTTTTGCGATAAAAACTTATTGAGTCGTACTTGATCTTGGTCTTTAGTTGATTTTTTTTTATTGGATTTAGAGCTCATGGTTGTTCTGATCTGTGCCTTCTTGATTGGTTTGATTGACTGTAGGGGGAATCTCTTCTGTTAACAACTCATTTTCTTCACTTATACCTGGTGTGATAGAGCCATTGTCTTCTGATTCAGGTGAATCATCTTGAATGTCTTGGGCACTGACAGACTTAGGAAGCAATTTTTCTAATTTTTCTAAACTCTCTTCACCCAGTTCAGTATACTCTGTTAATGATGGCAAGTCTGATAGGTTATCCAGTTGAAAGAATTCAAGAAAATCTGCCGTGGTTCCATAAATCAATGGATTTCCTGCTTCTTCACGTTTTCCCAGAATTTTGATTAGGTTGCGGTCCAGCAAAGTTCGTAACATATGGCCAGAGTCTACACCTCTGATTTCATCAACTTCAGGGCGTGTGATCGGTTGTCTATAGGCAACAATGGATAAAGTTTCTAAATTACCTCGACTCAAACGCACGGGTTTTGTTTCATGCAAACGTAGAAGATACTCACTATTGTTAGGGTGAGTTCGAAACTGGTAACCTTGATTGATTTTGTGCAATTCAAAACCGGCGCCTTTATGTTTTTCACATAAGGCTTCTAAACGTAAGTCAATTTGTTCAGGGTTGATTTCACGTAAAATTTCATGGATGTTTTTTTTCTGAACGGGTTTTTCAGAAACAAACAAAAGGGATTCAATGATGGAGTCTAAGGTTTCATCATCCATGTCTTGATAGCTGAAGCTTTCTTGATCTTCATCTGTTTGAGACTCAGTTTTTACTTCAAGAGCTTTGTCCTGTTCATTAGCTCGTGGACTCTCTTCCATTGTGTTTTCTTCTATTGTTTCTTCTTGGCTTTGAGTTTCATCCAACATATTCATCTTCTCCACTGTGTTTCCAGCCCTCAAAGAGCAATGGGGTTCCTATAATTTCAATATTTGAAAAAGTATTGGCTTGAAATACTTTTAATGCACCACGCTTGATCATGTCTAAAAGCGCTAAAAATGTAACCACAACCCGTAAACGGCTTTTGGCTTGTTTGAATAAGCTGTTAAACTGAACACTGCCTTCAGCTGAGCTTTGAATAGCTTTAGAAATAGTATCAATACACTCACTCAGGGCAATGGGTTCTAGCTCTACGGCATGATAACTGTTGTCACGCTCAATTTTTTTAAGGATTTTATAAAAAGCATCCACCAGTTTAAAAATACTGACCTGTGCCAGTTCACGCTCAGAACTGGGGACTTTAATTTTAATGCGTTGATTTTTGCGCGTAAAAACATCTCTGCCCAATTGATAGTAGGTATCCAGCTGTTGTGCGGCCTGTTTGTATTTTTGATACTCAAGCAAGCGTCTGACCAGCTCTTCACGGGGGTCAACACCTTCGTCTTCATCATCATCCTGATTTTTTTCTACCGGAATCAACATTTTTGATTTAATGTGAGCTAAGGAGGCGGCCATCAATAAGAACTCTCCGGCAATATCCAAGTTTAACTCTTCCATCACTTCAATGTATTCAAGATATTGTTTGGTGATATAGGCAATGGGAATATTATAAATATCCAGCTCATTTTCTTTAATGAGGTGTAAAAGTAAGTCTAAAGGTCCTTCAAAAATATCCAAGTGCACCTGGTAAGCGCTCATGATACTGTTAAAGTCTTGATACTTTTCCAGTAAAATTTGCTTTGTACTGCTGGCTTCTGCTGTTTCTACAGAGTTGAGGGTTGAGTTTTCTTGACTCATATTAGTTTCAAGGCCTCTTTGACTTGGTTCATGGTGTTTTGAGCTATACTTAAAGCTTTATTTTTTCCATGCTCCCAAATTTCTTTCAATTCATTGGGTTTTTGTTCAAGTTTATGTTGTTTGTCCCAAATGGGTTCTAAGGTTTCATACAAGTTGGGCAACAACATTTTTTTACAATCCACACAGCCTATTGAGGCATTTCTGCATGCTTTTTGAACTTCTTTTTGTGTATCTTGAGATGAAAAAATCGTATGGAGAGGGTAAAAGTGACACTCCTCAGGTCTGCCAGGATCTGTGCGTTTTACTCTTTGAGTATCTGTGATGCTGGACCTGATTTTTTTCTCAACCACTTCTTTTGAGTCACTGAGGTAAATAGAGTTGTTGTAAGATTTGGACATTTTACGTCCATCTGTTCCAGAAAGCTTGGGGGTGTGGGTCAGTAAGGTTTGTGGTTCTGGAAAAACATCACCGTAAAAGTGATTGAAGCGACGGACAATTTCACGACTGAGCTCAACATGAGGTGTTTGATCTTGTCCAACGGGCACAGCGTCTCCCTTGTATAATGAAATATCCGCTGTTTGCATTACGGGATAAGCAAAAAAACCCAGTTGAGCCAAGTCTTTATCTTTTATTTCATTGCGTTGTTCTTTAAAGGTAGGGTTTCTTTCTAACCATCCTAAAGGTGTGATCATGGAAAAATAAGTAAACAGCTCCGTATGTTGAGGAACTGAACTTTGGCAAAAAAGAGTAGCTTTGTTGGGATCAATGCCACAGGCCAACCAATCTCTGAGCATGTCCATGGATATTTGCTGTATGTCACCAGGTGAGGCATAGTTTGAAGTAAGAGCATGTAAGTCTGCGGAAAAAAAGAAACTTTCATGTTCTTTTTGTAAAGAAATCCAATTTTTTATTGCTCCAACATAGTGCCCCAAATGCAAAGGGCCAGTAGGGCGCATACCACTAACTACTCTCATACCAAACTAGCTTACCTACAAGAGAGCCTGTACCGTGTCAATGGATAATGTACTTGTCAGTCTTTTATACTATCTAAACAGAGTTATTTCTTGGATGCTGTTGTTTAAAGACTTTGTGCAATTGCTGCTTTTGAATATGCGTATAAATTTGTGTGGTGCTTAGGCTGCTATGGCCTAACATTTTTTGAATGGATCGCAAGTCAGCTCCTTGCGCCAAAAGATGACTGGCAAAACTATGCCTTAAAGTGTGAGGAGATATATTGCCCAAACCCGGAATTTTTTGACTGTGTTTTTTGATCATATGCCAGATCATTTGGCGGCTTAATGCATTTCCTCGGTTATTAACAAAAATATAGGCTGAGGATGATTTTTTTAAATACAAGGGTCGAGCCTCTTTAAAATAATGTTCTATACTTTCTATGGCTTGAGGGTGGATAGGCACCAAGCGTTCTTTATGGCCTTTGCCTAAGACCTTAATGATATGTTGATGGATATCTAAATCTTGAGTTTTTAAGTTGATGATTTCAGATACGCGCAAACCGCAAGCGTAAAATAGTTCAAGAATACATTTGTTGCGTAAATCTTGTTTTTTATTCAAGTTAAAGTGCTCAGAGCTCAACAGGGCATCAATGTTTTCTTGTGAAATGACTTTAGGTAAGGTCAATTGCTTTTTAGGCAAAGATAAATGCCAAACGCTGTCAATGGTGCTGTTGTAATTTTGACTCATGAACTTTGCCAATGAACGTAAACATGAAATCTTGCGCGCAATACTACTATTTTTATAGTTTTTATCGCTCAGGTGTTTTAGGTAATGCTGCAGTTGCAGCAAACTAAGGCTTTGTAAGTTTTTGGCATGCTCTATTTGAAAGTAATTAAGAATAGATTTTAGGTCATTGTCATAGGAATCGATGGTTTGTTCAGAGTAGTCTTTTTCAATGCGCAAGTGTTCTAAAAAATGCTCAATAAGGTCCTGACTGGATAAATTATGCATTGTGTTATTCAAAGTAAACTTTATTGCGACCAGCCCTTTTTGCTTCATATAACAAGTGGTCTGCACCTCTTAAGAAATCTTCTTCAGATTGATAGTTTTTCCCTGTAAACGTTTCAACACCAATGCTGATGGTGATGCCAAGTTTTTGATCTTCGACTTTAATAGCAAGATCTGCAATATGGGATCTGATTTTTTCTGCAATTTGTATGGCACTTTCTTGCGGGGTATCCCTTAAGAGTAAGACAAACTCTTCTCCACCGTAGCGGGCAAATAAATCTTCATGTCTTTTTATGGAGTCAATTTCTTCTGCTAACTTTTGCAAAATGAGGTCGCCGGTAACATGACCGTGGGTATCATTAAATTTTTTAAAATGGTCAACATCAAAAATCATTAAGGATAGGGGACTTTGATGGCGCTTGGTATGACTGATTTCCATCTTTAAACGGTCCATAAAGTACTTTTTATTGTAACAGCCGGTTAAAAAATCTTTATTGGCAGCTTTGTAGAGCTGTTCATTGTAGTTTTCTTCCAGCTCATCTAAAAAGTGGAACTTAAAGACAGTGATATTCCCCACTTGAATGCGATCTCCATCTTCTAGCAACTTATTTTTTGTGATGGCTTGACCGTTGACCAAGGTGCCATTGGTGCTTTCTAAATCTTCTATGATGATACCAGAAGGTAAAACCTTAATCACTGCGTGATTTCTTGAGACATCTTCATCATTTACGTAGATGTCACAAGCTTCGCTGCGGCCTATGCTTAATTCAGATTTTTGAATCGGAAATTTTTTACCAATATCCTGGCCTGTGATTACAACAAAGTAAGCCTTGAGACCACTGGTCTTTTTCAGTAAATCTTGAACGTCTTTGCGTACGGTTCGTTCATCCGTTTTTTCTACTTTGATTGCCATCTTGATTTTTTAGTTTAACAAGCTTATGAAGCTTTGGTCAATGCATTGAATGAATATTTTTTACAAAGTTTTAAAACCATAGATCTTTAACTGTGCATTGGTCCATGGGCAAGTCTTTAAAGCTATGAAGGCCTTCAAAATGTCTTATGGATAGATGTTCTATCTGTTTAGGGTTATCTATGAGACGTATATTAACGGCTATTCGATATTTACCCAGGGCATTGGCTTGATTGCTCAACCAATAAGCCACGCAGCCGCATGTGGAACAGAAGTGAAAAGAGAGGACTTTATCACCTCTTTGATAGCTTTGTGTTTTTCCTTGTATCTTAATTGTGTCATTAAGATAGCCATAAGCCCATAGTACACCGTAACGGCTGCAAACTGTGCAGTTGCATGCTGTAATGTCCTCGGGCATAGCCTGGTGATGCCAGCTTACTTTCTTACAATGGCAAGACCCCTTTAAAGTTAGAGTTTTATTCTGCATAAAAAAAGTCTAGTGCTTGTGCTGGACTTTGTCTAGAAAGAGGAAGTTATATGTTAAAAACAGAATGTTTATAGGCCTGATACGTTGCATAAACTTTTTTGACGTATTTATTTACTTCTTGGCCCTGACAAAACCCAAAACGAGCTTTTTTATAATATTGTTTTTGTTCTAAAAGTAAAAATGCCTTTTTAACATGTTCCCAGCGATGTGGATTGAGTTTAAGCTTGATGGCCAAACGTTGCGCATCTCTTAAATGGCCCAAGCCGGCATTGTATGCTGCAAGCGTCATTTTAATTTGATCTTCATAGGTTTCCGCTTCGATCACGCGCATCCAGTTTTTAAAGTGTGCAGTTCCAGCTTTTAAATTGTCTTTTGGGTTAAAAGCATTTTTAACATTATATTCACGAGCGACAACAGGCATAATTTGCATCAGACCTTGTGCACCGACAGAGCTTTTGGCATTTTTTCTAAAGGATGACTCTACAAAGATAATGGATGCAATCAACTCTTCATCCATTTTAAAATGCTTAGCAGTATCCTCAATTAATTCCTGGTAGGGTAAGTTAACCGCAGCTTCTTTTAATTGTTGACTGGTTTCTATTACCAGTTGTTGACCTTTTTTAAGGTCTTTAACATTAATCGTATTGTTCTTATAGAAGTAGGCTAAAAGAAGCACTACCGCTATAACATTAAAACCAAAATATTTTCTACTTAATATAACAAACATCTTTTCATTTCCCTTTGCCCTATATAATGCATGTCTTATGCCAAAGTAAAATTAAAAAAATCCTTTATTTTTATATAGTTACATGGTTTAATGAAAGTAGGGTTGAGGTTTTATGAATCACTATTGCGACAATGCCGCCACAAAGCAAATCATTTCAAGACTAGGGTATGCCTTGTTCTGTGCTTTTTTAGTCCAAACAAGCTTGGCTAAACTTTATGCCAATGAATATCAAGCTGTTAAAAAACCTGCCTATGGGCTTGTTCTTAAGCCTGTTAATGTCAGGCAAAAACCCTCAACGGCATACAAAATTGTCGGTAAACTTGAAAAAGGTGACAAACTCAAAGTTTTGGGAAGATACAAGAAAGAATGGTACCATGTGATGTACAAGCATAAAAAAGCCTGGGTCTGGTCAAAAAATATGCGACTAAAGCCTATAAAGACAAAAACAAATCAAACCAAAAAACCGGCAGCTAACCTTGAAGTGATAAAATATCCGCATGCCCAAAAGCCAAAATCGTCGTTGCTTGATAATGAACATGTCAATGTTTATGATCGCTATCGATCATACCCTAATTAATAATGTTCGTAAAAATGTATCTCTGGATCTAAACGACAATAAAGTAATAAATCTTGAGTAATTTTAGGCTTTGCTATAGTTAGCGCATAATGAAGAATCTTATATTCCTTTTAAGCTTGCTGTTTTTTGGATGTGGAGAGGCCCCATTATTTAATAATAGTGGAGATATTGAAATTAATGCTCCGGTAGATTTTATACAAATCCCTGGAACAAGTATTGCCTTGGTTGTTAATAGTAATGTCAACCTAAGCAGGTCATCGGCATCGCTTGCTGTTCTTGATATGAGCAGCAATACCTTAAATATTGAGAAATCATTGTTTTTCCCCAACTTTGCCAGTAGTATAGATATAGATGAACAGCGACAGTTAATTTTGGTAGGTGATCGAGCCAATGATGTTGTTCAAGTCTTTGAATATGATTTGGGAAGCGGTGGTATTGATCAACTGAGCATTAGTAAAAAAACACTTGATAGCCAGTCAGAAATAAGCAATGCCGTTATTGCTGATGAAGAGCCATCTGATGTAAAAGTGTATACTCATGCCAGCAGTGACCAACATGCTATCATTAGTAATTATATAGATGGTACACTGACATTTTTAAATTTGAACAGTTTTGCTGTTCAAGATTTGTTTGTTGAAGATGATCGTTTGGGGCTACCTTTGATTGGTTTGACCAGTTTTGATTTAGACTCTACGCTTCTAGGTGTAGGTGCTGGACGTATTGTTTTAGATCCAAGTAACGATCGATTTGCTTATGTGGCTTCATTTATCAATAATGTAATTTTTGTTGTTGATTTATGGGATAAGGAAATTGAGCAAACCTTCACACTGGTGGATTACTTTCCCAGTGGTGGTTTGAGAGACATGGTCATTGATGGCAATCAGCAGTTGTATTTTTTACATCAAGCCAATGATACTTTAAATAGAATAGATATCAGTCAGGTTGTTAATAATAACATTCTTTTAGAAGAATTGCCTGTACAGTGGTTAGATCAGGTTTTTTTGCCATCTGGTGCTGAGTACATGACATTAAGTTCAGATGAGCAAGAGCTTTGGGTTGCGATGTATAATTTAAATGAAGTGTGGGTTTACGATGTCAATACACTGACCAAAACCCAAAGTATTTCTCTTGATGGTCTTGGTCCTGCAAAACTGGTTTTTTCAGAAGATGGAACTACCGCCTATGTTTGTGAGTTTTTGTCCAGTAGCATTGCAGTTGTTGATACCGCAAGTTATATGCAAATCAGTACAATTGAATAAAGCTAATTTTTAGAAAGGTTTGGATAAAGTGAAGGGTAAAATAAATTTAATCTATTTTTGTTTGATCTGTTTGATGGTGCTTTCTGCATGTTCAGGACGTACTCAGTCAACATTTCATCCTTTAAATAGACCTATTGATATTCAAAGTTTTGAGAATACAATTCAAATTGATGGCAGACAAATCTATGTGCTCGCTGTTCTTGATCAACTTAATAAAGGTTTGGCTTTTATCAACAGCCAAAGTCGGGATTTTATAGATTTAATAGAGTCTGATGAGGCACCCATGACACTGGTTCCAATGGCGGGTAATCCTGTTGCAATGGCTACTGAAGAAACACAAAGCAATGAGATGCGAGTTTGGATGATTGAAAATGAAAATAATCGTATGTACGCAGTTGATTTTATTCAAGGCACGAACCCACGGTTTGAATTTGTTGATTTATCTGTGAATAGAGAGGGTTTATACACGCGGGCTATTTTTGAAAATGCTGGAAGAGGCATTGTAGAAACTTTAAACCAGGCACCAGATGTTCATGATTTTATGGTTGATTCAGATAGTGCTTGCCAAAGCTGGGAGGCGACATACGATAGCAAGTTGAATTCGTATCGTATCATCAGTTCAAAAACCGGAGAGCAAGACGCTCAAGCACTGGAGAACAGTGTTTTTACATCAGATGATGGTTTACATAGTTTTATTATTGAACCGGGTTCTTTGGATACCAGTAATAATGATCAATTGACATGGTTTACCTGCTCTGCCTCATACCTTGATTTGTCTGGGGATGCTGTCGATATCCATATCATAGATGATCAAGCATTTGTTTTACTCAATAATTCACCCAAAATTGATGTATTTGATTTAAATACTCTGTCGTTTACCTCAAGTATACCCATACCCGGGGCAGCTAGCGTTAAGAATGCTACTGTTCAAGGCGGCGCATGGTTCATTCCTGATACCGAACTTGATCAAGTTTATCGTTTTGATTTTTCTATGCAGAGTGTTGAGAGTATTCCTTTGCCAAATAAAGTTGTATCTGCTGTAGAAGTAGGAACGGATACACTTTTGCTAGCCTTAAAAACTGAAGAAAAGTTACTGGTGTACAATACCAATAGTCAAACTATAGAAAAACAAATTTTTATGCCGTCTTATATCAATGGTTTAATGGACTACAGTGACACAGGTCAAGACAGAGTTCTTGCATACTCACGGTCTGGAACAGTGGATGCAATTGATATATCCAGTTTAAGTCGCGTAGATTTTTCTCGAAGCAGTGGTGATAAAGAGTCCTTTGTACAGGGAAATATTGAGTTTTATGATACTGGTAGCTTTTCTGAGCCAGAGCTGATTGGTTTGAGTACTCAAGATGGTGTAACACGCAGTGAAAGTTGGCAGTTAATTTATGAAGGCTCAGTGTCTAATCTGGTAGCTCTTGATGCTAATGTTTCAGGTAGTAGCTTAGATATTGTTGGTTTTGATTTTTCACAAAGCAATGTTAGTGAGGGAGATAAAGTTGTTTTGTATTCTGCAATGGGGCAAGAAACCCGCCTGATTAATCAAATTGTTGATGCCGATACGCTTGAGCTCAACAACAATTCAACATTTTCTGGAAGTGTGACCGTTACGGTAAAGGCCAATGATAGTTATATTGTTAAAGGCTCAATTTCAGGAGAGCAGAGCACTAGAGCCATTGAGAATCAAGCTTATAGCTCTGATCAGGGCGACTTAACTTTTTTAATTAGATCTTCTAATTTGTATCCAAGCACATCTGGCGACTTTTTTTCATTCAGAACCAATGATGGCATCAATAGCATGGATACGACAGATCTTAATTTAAGATCTAATATAAGCAATGCTCTATACCTTGATAATGCCATCAGCAATCGCAACGAAGCCTACTTGATTCAAGAAGCAACTGGTAGAGTTTTGTTGATAAATTTAGACGAAGATAATTTAGTAAAAACAATTCGTTAACTTAAGTTATTTAAACAAAAACGTAAGGTGAAATATTTTTTTCAATTTCATTTTGATAGCGAATTTGATATGAGCATTGCGCAATCATTGCAAAGATTTTTATCATTTAGGGAGCCTCTGTGAGAATTAAAAAACTTGAACTTTTAGGATTTAAATCGTTTTTAGAAAAGACTGCATTTCAGTTTGATGTTCCCATTACATCTATCGTAGGGCCCAATGGCTGTGGAAAAAGTAATGTTGTTGATGCACTTAAATGGATTACAGGTGAGTTAAGCTACAAAGAGTTGCGCGGTAAAAGCATGGAAGATCTGATTTTTGCTGGAAGTGAAAAAAGACCTCCGACAAGCATGATGGAAGTGCAACTTACCTTAGACAATGAGTCTGGTTTAGGACCTGTCCAGTATAAAGATTTTTCAGAAATTTTGGTGCAAAGAAAAGTTTTTAGAGATGGCTCAAGCGAGTTTTACATCAATAAATCCGCATGTAGACTAAAAGACATCACAGATTTATTTTTGGATACGGGTATTGGTAAATCATCTTACTCTATTATTGAACAGGGTCGAGTGGGTGCGATTGTATCTAGCCGCCCTGAAGATAGACGTTTAATTATTGAAGAAGCTTCGGGGATAACAAAATTTAAAGCCCGCAAAAAAGCTGCTTTAAAAAAGATGGAGCATACACAGCAAAATTTATTGCGCGTTAATGACATTATTAAAGAATTAACTCGGCAAACAGCATCTTTGCAGAGGCAAGCTGAAAAAGCTGAAAAATACAAAACTTTAAAAGAAGATGTAAAACAGTTGGATTTAAAACTATTAAGCTATGCTTGGAAAAAAAGTGAACTGGTTTTAGATGAGCTTAAAGCAAGCCATACCCAACTCAAAGATTCTTTGGGCGAAGAAGAGTCCAAGTTACTTTCTAATGAATCTCAGTACGAGACAGAGAAATTAAAACTGCTTGAGTTTGAAAAAAAATTAGAACGCATGCAAGAACAGGTGTTTGAGCAAAAGACCACGATTCAAAACCTAGAAAACGAAGCCAGCAACCAAGAGCTAAAACATGCCCAGCTTTTAGAAACAGCCCAGGAAGAAAAAGAGCGGGCCGCAACTTTGATGCAAAAGCATGAAGAACTTGATTTACAACATGTTAATGTTTCAGAAAATGTGCAACAGTCAGCTCTTGAGCTAGAAGAAATAGCTGAAAGCTTGAATGTTGATATAGAAAAGGAAAGTCAGCTTAAAAGCAGCTTATTGAGTCTTGA
This sequence comes from bacterium, assembly GCA_022763185.1. Taxonomy (NCBI): domain Bacteria; species bacterium. The sequence continues at coordinate 361,280 of JALEGL010000014.1, forward strand.
GCAAGCTTTATCAGAGCTTAAAACTCAAAATATGCAGCATTTAACGCGTGAAGCAGAAATAAAAAACAATAAGCAAAGCCTAGAAGAACAAAACCGCGTTCTTGACGCCAAATTATTAGAAACCAATGAAAGAATTGAAGAAACTCAAGAAGAAGTTAACCAACTTTCCAGTAGCTTAACAGAAAAAGAAGAAGCTTTTGAGCAAAGCAATCAATTGGTTTTAGAGTTTGAAGAAAATAAAGTTTCCGCTGAAGATGAGTTAGAGCATTTAAATTTGGATAAAGATAAATGTCATCAAGAGTTGATTCAAATCAATAACGAAATTGAACGGGAAGCTTCGCGTTTAAATACTTTGCAAGAGTTTATAGACTCTTATCAAGGCTATGAAAAAGGCGTGCAAAGTATCATGAAAGAAAAAGATTCAGGCAATGTTGGTCAAGTTCAAGGAATTTTAGGTGATATGCTTGAGGTTGAGCCTGGTTATGAAAAAGCAGCCTATGCGGCTTTAAATGAGTTTGTGCAATGTATTGTTGTTGAAGATGCCAACGATGTGATTAAAACCATTGATTATTTGAAAAGTGATGCTGGAGAAGGAAGAAGTTCATTTTTAATTGAAAAAGATGAGGCTTTTCACTTAAGCCGTAAAACTGATCAGAAAACAGGTGCACAAAACAGTATCATTAAGCATGTCAAAGCCAAGGGCACTTTTAATAAATTAATTGAGCAAGTTTTAAGTACTATATACCTGGTTCCTTCATTAAATGAAGCCTTAGAGCTTTGGAAAAAAGGTACGCAAGAAACCATGGTTACCCTTGAAGGCGATAGAATTTCTCGCAACGGTATTATTACTGGCGGTAAAAATGAAGAACAGCAGGGTGTCCTGGAAATTCATAATCAGGTCAACGAGCTTAAAGAGCGTGTTGAAGAAAAACGTCAACGTTCAGAAAAATTAAGTTTTGAACTAGAAAAGATTCAAGAAAGAATTTTAAGTTTAAAAGCACAAATTGAGGGTTTATCTGAAGATATTAAAAACCACCATCTACAAAAAACCAGTCATGAGAAAGAGCTTTTGAGCTTGGGAGAAACCCAAAAATATAAAAATTCATTTTTACAAGAATTAACCAATCAAAAACAAAGTTATCTGAATGATATCGAGCAAAACAAAGTTACTTTAGAGTCCATGCATGTTGAATATGAAGCATTACTGGAACATAAAAATAACTTTTTAAATAAAGAGGAATCTTTTACTCAAGAAATAACCGCAATGCGATCTTCCTATGAAGAACACAGTCAAAGGTTAACAGAAATAAAAATAAAAAAAGCCAGTTTAGATGAAAGGCGAGAAGCTTTAAAAAAAGAGCTTGAGTCTCTTGCTCAACAAAAATCTTTGGCCAAAGAAGAGTCCGAAGCATTAAAAATAAAGTCCAATGAACGTATAGAGCAAGCAGAAGAGATCTCTAATATTATTGTCAGCTTAAAAGAAAAGCGTGAAAACTTAATGCAAGACTTTACTGAGTCTGAGACCAGTTTAAATGCAATAAAGATTGAACATGATACCTTGGCTGAAAAATTGAGAAATGATGAAGATCAACTTAAAGACTACCGTTCAGCAAAAGAACAGGTTGTTGCCCAAATCAATAAGATACAAATGGATATTCAAGACGAGGACAATAAATTAGAGCGCTTACTCGAGCAAGTTACAGAGCGCTATGAATTGAATCTACATGATTGTATAGAGCAGTATTATCAAGATCTAGATGAAAACATGCTTGATCAAAGTAATGAAGAGTTACAAAAATTAAGAAATAAACTCAATGCGATGGGCCATGTTAATTTGGGTGCTTTAGAGGAGTTGGCTGAACTTGAGGAGCGTTTTAGCTTTTTAAGTGAACAAAAAACAGATCTAGAAAATACACTCAATGATCTTAATACCGCCATTGAGCAGATTGACGAATCTACGCAAGAAATGTTTTTAGATACTTACAATAAAGTTAATGGCCGTTTTCAAGAGCTGTTTCCCAAGCTTTTTGGCGGAGGTAAAGCCAAGCTGGTGATGACTTCCGATGAGAATATTCTTGAAACAGGTATTGATATCGTTGCGCAACCACCAGGAAAAAAATTACAAAATATGAACCTCATGTCAGGGGGAGAAAAAGCTTTAACGGCGATTGCTTTAATTTTTTCTATTTTTGAATTTAAAGCGCCTCCATTCTGTATTTTAGATGAAGTTGATGCACCTTTAGATGATGCCAATGTTGGACGATTTTTGGGTATGGTTAAAGAAATGTCACAAAAAACTCAGTTTATTGTGATTACACACAATAAAGCAACCATGGAAATTGCTCAAAATCTTTATGGTGTCACTATGGAAGAACCAGGTGTTTCCAGAACGGTTTCTGTTCAGCTTAATCAAGGGGTAGAGTTGTTGGAAGCAGACAATGTCCAACAGACACCTTCTGTAGCTTAATAAGCCCTTTTTTTATACTTATGGTTAGCAATTAATAGTGTTTTTTCTAGGGGCTTCGCTTTTTTAAAGGCAATCAAAATAGAACAAACACTTTTTTGACGGTTTTATTTGGGTATAAAAAACATAGGCATTCATTTTTTGGTGCTCCCACCAGGGATCGAACCTGGATCTAGGGATTAGGAATCCCTCATTCTATCCATTGAACTATGAGAGCTGGCTGTTTGGTAGAAACTAGCTATAAAATTAAAAGTTTTTAATGTCAAAGATCTTCAGCCAAGCCAACAGCTTTTATGAGTCAATATACCTATCTACGTCTTATCATCATTGTAAAAAGTAGGTTGATTTGTAAATAACGTGCGAGCCAATGAGAAAATAATTATATTGACGTTTTGCGTAAATTTGATATGAGATTTATAAGGAGCTGCGGCTAAGTTGCCTCAGTTGAAAAGACTTTAAAATATTAAGTTAATATTATCAACAACTTATAAAGGTCTTTTTTGGCATAGGCATTGCTTAATATACAAGCAGTGATATGAAAAACCTAAGGGTAGTGCTATGATAAAAAAAATAAAACAGTTAAATTTTCTTCTCTTGTTATTGGTGCTTACAGTTTTAACGTCCTGTGCTCAAAATGAGTTTGGTTCAGTACGTTTGGTCGTAAACGGACAAGAGCAAGAAGTAAGAATTCAAGATGTAGATTGTATCAATGATTTTAATTTTGGTAACAATGGGATGTCTTGCATTATATTGATTCAGAACGGTAGTGGAATTAGTGACAGAGTTAGCTTCAATATTGCAGATGTCGTCAATATTTTTGATAATTTTTTAGGAGCAAGTCTTGATCCTTTATTATCTCCTTTTGATTCAGTTGAAGCCACGGTGAATGGTAATACTGTGGGGATATTGGATGGTAGTACTGTTGTTTTTTCTACAATTACAAATGTTCCAGGCGGACAAGTTTGTATGGATTATTTTTATCTCAATTTAGGTTTTGGTACCAATGGTTTTATGGAAGGAGATTTTTGCGCTCGAGTCCAATAACAAGGAATGAAGGCACTTTAAAGAATGAATTAAAGCTATGAAAAAGACCCTTAAAAACAATAAACTAAACTTAAGTCTGTTAATACCTATGTTGGTGTTTGCTTTTGTTTTAACAGGATGTGAGCAGAGGCCACAACAACAAGGTGTTCTTAGACCTAATGATGGTGGGACGCCAACAGCGACAGGAAGTTCAACAGTTGAAACGCGTTCTGGCACTGGGGCGAATACCGATTCAAATTCAAATACGGGTGTACAAGGCAACACAAATGCAGGTTCTTTGGCCAATGTTCCACAGCCCCAGCAAGCATTTGCAAACTGTATTCTTATGGTGCAACAGAATCCTATACCTAATTATGAAGACCCTCGTTTTTTAGAATGTCAGAAAATTATTTATCAAAATTGTAGAGGTTGTCGTGTTGATGAAGATTTAAGGCCTATTGATATTTTTAGTGCATATGGATATTCAGGTCGTATTGCGTGGCCCGCGCATGAAAATTGGTGGCCTGAGCTATCTCCTTATTTAAATGCCTCCAGAAGTCATATTGCTTTTCAAAGTCCATACTTTAATACTCAAAATTTTCCGGTTGGACATCCGGGTGCATCTGGTCAACATCCTCAGGGTGGTGGAGCTAACCCCTTTGTTTATTGTCATAACAAACCCGCAACAGAGCCGTGTCAATTGAATGCAACCAATGTTTGGACGGTCTCCAATATTGATAAGTCTTATCAATACAACTTAGCACCTGGAAAAAACAATCAGTATATTTATACAATTGTGCAACCTCTGGATCAACCCTGTGACAACCAACATCAAATGCGACAAGGTGTATGCAATCCACAGTTTAGAGCCAATTTTGGTAATTTATTGGGGAGCTTTGAGCAAACAGGGGCCAACTTAAAAGCCAGCGGTAAAGCAATTGTTGATGGCCTTGGAGCATCTTTAGCAAATATGATCCCGCAATTTTCAGTTGGCTCTATTTTTCCAAATGTGAGTGTCAACGGTGGAGGACAGTATACCACAACGACTGGTGGTAGTTGGTCTGTGGGGTCTTCAAGGCAAAGGTACACTACATCTCAAGCAGGTAGTGTGGCTGTAGGTGGAGCTCCAAACAATTACACTTATAACTCAGCTCAGCATTTGAGCATTTATGGTAGGCAACCATCTAGTGCATATGGAGTATATGGACAATATCTAAATTATTCAGAAAACTATAATAATTACAATATAGGTGGAGATGATCCATGTGTAGTTGGACAGGGACACCCAGGAAGCGTTTGGGGCTGTCAAAACATCAATCCTTGCTATTATAATCCAAATAATTGTTAAAGATATAACAGGTTTTAACTAAAAGTACTGTTTTCAGCCTTATTAAAAAATATTATAAAAAAAATATAAAAAATGCCTTGCTTTTTTTAGCATGCAAGTATTATGATTCAGACTCCAAACAAAAAAGTTTATTGCGACATGCATAATTCTTTTGGGGAATGTTTGGGGCACACTTAACAGTCTATAATGTTTTAAACTAAAGAATAGCTTTAAGTGTTTGAAAATAAAAGGTTTTTCATTGATAAAAATGATTGGTTAATACAGTTTAGGCATGATGCATGCATTAAATTATAACATTAAACTTTTTATGAATTTATATTTTGGACAACAGGGAGAGTAAAATGACTTTTGCAGAAATTACTAGAACAATGTTAAGTAGCATGGATTTTTTTGAGTTAAGAAGAACAGCAGCGAGATACTCTGTTCCTTTTCAAGGGATTAGACGTCAACAGTTGATTAAAGAAGTCGAAAAAGCCATTGTAATGAAGAGCATTGAGAAAAAAACAAGCGCTAAATCTACACAAGCTAAAAACAAAAAAGCACCAATGGGTGCAACTTCGGCTAAACCAAAGTTGAAAGATGATACACAAAGAAAAGTTGCAGCCAGCATCAACACTTTTTCATCTAGAGCCGGTTTTTCACGTACGCAAGTACGTTCATAAGAAACTAGTCTAATTGTTTAATGTTAGATGAAAGTAAGTGTCCAAACTTATTCTAGGTTTGGGCACTTTTTTTTATTCAGTCAATCAAGTATACAGTTTCATTGGCTAAAAGAACTTTCTCTAAGCTAGTTTTTTTAACGTTTGTAGCTTGTAAGCGAACATTTTGCACACAATACTTAAGAACTCATAGGCTGTGCTTTCATCTTTTTCTATTAAATTATGTAAAATATCGCGACTGATTTTTATTATTTTGGATCCATTTTTAATTACTTTTGCTTGATAAGTGCTGTTGAAACTTTTATCCATTAGTGCTGCTTCAGCAAAGTACTGGCCGTTTTCTACATGGCTTGTTAGACTTTTATGAATTAAATGGATTTCTCCTTCAATTAAAACATACATACTTGAAGGAGAGTCTCCGTAGTCAAATAAAACGGTGTCTTTTGCTTTTATATTGAAACCACATACTGAACTTAAAGTGTGAATTTGTTTTTGTTTAAGTTGGGTAGAGGGTAGGTACTCAATTTTTGCTTTGACATACGGCGTACCGGCGTAATGTTGATATAAAATGTGCTTGAGTTCTTGGTACTGAAAGCTGAGAGACTTCCAAAAATACCATAAAAAATGCATGGCCAAAGGTTTATTTCTAGAAAAAATTAA